>JBAUMF010000052.1:0-77291 GCA_049578545.1 Thiobacillaceae bacterium | reverse complement strand
GTATGACCTGCTTGCGCAATTCGTATTGCGCCGCCGGTTCCAGTTTCCTCGCGTCTTGTTTGTCCATGCAAATGCAGACTCAATCAGACTGAAATAGTTCATATTATTTACGTGCCGGATCTATAGGTCGGCATGCGCAGCACGCTCAAGACCGAGACCAAATTATCGAGAACCTAGCCTCTCAGTCGGAACTGGAGGGGAGGCCCAACCCGCTTTGTGCAGCGCGCTGGGCCGCCGATCCTGACTTTGCAGCTCGTGTAATCTGCGGCCACAGCGGGCGATTGACTGTTGAGCAAGTGCTCAAGATTCGTGCGGGTGCGTCTGCTGGCAAAAGCATCACCCAACTCCTAGCCGATGTGAATCCCAGGAGCGTCAGGCAATTGAAGCTGGTTCTATCGGGAAAGACCTATTCTCGAATCAAGCAAGGTAGCTAACCCGGCGCTCATCCTGCCCTGAAAAGAATAAAATGGGCCTAGGTTCACAACAAAAATTCCCAATCTGGTTAAAGGATCGAAATCCGCTAATTGCAAGCCGAAAACGCTACTCACATAGTCCACGTAAGCCACATTGTCGAATGTGTGAAGCCAAAACAGTAATCTGACCGGTCACCCTTACTCTGGTTTTGACATTCTCCCCTTCAACCCCGCCGAAGACTGAGTCTGACGGGCGGAACAATGCGGCGCAGCATGTTTGAGCCCCGCTCACATCTGGAATCAAACCAAAGCGGGGCGAGTTCTGCGCCGCCCGCCCGGCAGGCTCTGGCTGAGGGAAGCCGAAGGCCGGGATGTGGGGTCGCCTTTTCTTTGGTTACTTTCATTTGGCGAAGCAAAAGAAAGCAACTTGCTGCCGGGCAACCCCCGGCCAATAGACAGTTGTACTGTGGAAATGCTTGGGATAATTGAGGCGATTCACGCTCACTTTTTCCCCTCACCCCCAACCCCTCTCCCCGCACGCAGGGCGAGGGCAGAAAGTTGCTACGTCATCCCTTCCAGCATCGCCACACCCCACGCCACCCCAAATCCCGTCTGTTCGCCCGACACCGCTCCCAGCCCGCCCTTGCAGGCACTTGCGGAAAGGTCCATGTGCAGCCATTGCGTTTCGCCGACGAATCGCGACAGGAAACGGGTCGCCAGAATGTGGTCGGCCTCGCCGTCCAGCGTGCACTGCTTGACGTCGGCAATGGTGGAATCGAGGCTGCTGTCGTAATCCTCGGGATACGGAAAAACAACGAGGCGTTCGCCGCTGATTGTAGCCGCGCGCGACGCCTGATGTGCGAGCGCGCTGGAGGTGGCGAAGACGCCGGACATGCGGCTGCCGACGGCGTAATGCATGGAGCCGGTGAGCGTGGCGAAGTCGGCAATAAGGTCAGGCTTGCCGCGCGATGCCAGCGTGAGCGTGTCGGCCAGCACCATGCGGCCTTCAGCGTCGGTATGCATGACTTCGATGGTGGTGCCGTTGAGCGCCTTTACCACTTCGTTCTGACGATAAGCCTGCGGGCTGATGTGATTCTCGGCCAGCGCCAGCCAGCCTTCGATAGCGACCGGCAGTTTCAATCTGGAAGCGGCTGCCATGATGCCCAACACCACCGCCGAGCCGTTCATGTCCTCGTGCATGCCGTGCATGCACTTGGCAGGTTTGAGGTTGTGGCCACCCGTGTCGAAGCAGATGCCCTTGCCGACCAGCGCGACATGTTTGCTCTTGCCCTTCGCGCTTTTGCCCTTGTAACTGACATGCACGATGGCCGCATCCTTTGCTGGCGAGCCCTGGGCAACCGCACAGAAGGCGCCTGCGCCCATCTTCTTCAACTTGTCGAACCCGTATTCCTCCATTGACCAGCCGTGGGTCTTCGCCAGCGCCTTGATGCGCTTGCGGTATTCACCGGGAGTCAGCTCGTTGGGCGGCAGCACCGTCAGGCTGCGCGTTAGCGCGTTGCCCTCGGCGATTGCCAGCGCTTCATTCACCCCGCATCCGCTCACGCCGAACAGCGTGGCTCTTTTCAGCGACTTGGCTTTTGCTTTGGATTTGTGCGCAGGCAGAGGTTCTGCATTTACTGCCACCACATACGCCGCATCGCGGCCAATCTGCTTGCGGAAATCCAGCTCACCAAAAATGGCCACGTCTACGGATTCGGGTTTTTCGCCAGACAGGCATTCCCAGGCTTTGCGAATTTGAGTGTGGCGTTCGAAGGTCGGCACCCCACCATCGACCATGGCATACACCAGCAGCGTTCCATCGATCTCGACCGTAACAGGCGACTTGGCCAGTTCCTCGATTTTTGCTGCGCGCCGTCTTAGTGCCGCCTTCAGCGAAGCCAGCCCCGGCAACGCTGGCAGCGATTTGCCCCGGGGCATCAAGACCATGACATGGCTGTGGGATGACAAATCGGTCGCGGAGAAGTCTGCTCTCTCTTCAGTTATGTGTAATGACATGCTCAGTTCCAGTGCATAGCGCAAACATTGAACGGGTAAGACCTTTCCAGGATAATAGCGCGTTTGTTCAAATCCCTGCTCTCACATCAAAAGGGCTCTAAATGAAACTGGAAGACAAGAAACGCGTGCTCCGCGAAATGGTCGTTCATCGCCGCTTCGAAGAGCGCTGCTACCAGGCCTACATCGAACGCAAGATCGGCGGGTTTCTGCACCTCTACCCCGGCCAGGAAGCGTGCTGCAACGGTGTGATGGAAGCAGCCCGTCCGGGCTATGACTATGTGATTACCGGCTATCGCGATCACGTGCATGCGATCAAATGCGGCGCCGATCCAAAGGAAGTCATGGCTGAGCTGTATGGCAAGGAAACCGGCTCGTCAAAAGGCCGGGGTGGTTCCATGCACATTTTCGACACCAGGCATCATTTTATGGGTGGCTACGCGCTGGTGGGCGGCCCCTTCCCCCTCGCTGCCGGCATCGCAAAGGCAATTCAGCTCAAGGGCGGCGACGAGATTGCCATCTGCTTCCTGGGCGACGCGGCCAACAACCAGGGCACCTTCCACGAAACCATGAACATGGCGGCGCTATGGAATCTGCCTGTCCTGTTTGTATGCGAAAACAACCTCTATGGCATAGGTACTTCAATCGAGCGTTCCACCGCAGTCATCCACCAGCACAGACGCGTATGCAGTTATGGCATTGAAGCAGCCGAAACCGATGGCCAGGATATCGAGAAGGTGTATGAAGCGGCCAAACTTGCCGTCAATCATGTGCGCACTGGCAAAGGTCCGTACTTCCTGGAACTGATGACCTACCGCTATCGCGGTCATTCCATGTCCGATTCACGCGGCTATCGCTCGCGCGAAGAAGAGGACTTGTGGAAACAGCGTGACCCCATTTTCATCTTGCGCGATCGTCTGATTGCCGAGAGTGCCATCACCATGGACGAGTACACCGCCATGGAAAAGGAAATCGATGCCTACATCGAAAATGAAGTCATCAGGTTCGCCGAAGAATCACCCGAACCGAATGTCGCTGACCTGGAAAAATATGTATTCGCGGAACGCGACACCCAGAAGCGCTGGCTCACCGGCCAGGCCTAGAGGCGCGACGAAAATGTCGCGGGCAGCCGACAGGCAAGACACGCGGCGCGCAGGAACCAAAGTGCATGTCCATATGCACGAGGATTCCGGGCACCGTGCAACGCAGAATATTGGTTGCGCAGTCATATTTGGCAGCCTCCATAAGGGAGAATAAGCATGGCAGAAATCATGTACTGGGAGGCCATCCAGCGCGCCCACGATGAAGAAATGGCCCGTGATCCACTGGTGATCTGCATGGGCGAGGATATTGGCGTGGCCGGTGGCACCTACAAGGCCACCAAAGGCCTGTATGAAAAATATGGTCCGCTGCGCGTAATTGATACGCCCATTTCCGAGAATTCCTACACGGGTCTGGGGATCGGTGCATCTTACCTGGGCGTGCGGCCCATAATCGAAATCATGTCGGTGAACTTCGCCTGGCTGGCGATGGACCAGATGTTCAACTCCGCCGCCAAGGTGCGTTACATGTCCGGTGGCCAGCTCTCTGCTCCATGTGTAATCAGGTCTGCGGGCGGCAGTGCGCACCAGCTCGGTGCGCAGCATTCCGCACGCATGGAGAAAGTGTTCATGGGTATTGCCGGCCTGCGCGTGGTTACGCCATCCAGTCCAAAGCAGGCCTATGGCCTGCTTAAATCCGCCGTTCGTTGTGATGACCCCGTCTACATCAATGAACACGAGCTGATGTACAACATGAAGGGCGAAGTGCCTGACGGGGAACACTTTCATCCGTTGGAAGGCTCGGAGGTCACCCGCTCCGGTACCGACGTCACCCTGCTCGGTTACAACGTATCGCTGCACTGGTGCCTGAAAGCCGCAGAAATTCTTGACAAGCAGTACGGCATTTCCGCAGAAGTGCTTGATCTTTATTGTTTGGCGCCGCTAGACCGCGAAGGCATACGAAAATCCGTAGCCAAAACCCACCGTGCCGTCGTGGCGGGCGAAGACGAGGCCCCGGTTTCGGTCGGTTCCGAAGTAATCGCCATCATCAATGAAGAATGCTTCTTCGACCTGGATGCCGCGCCGGTAAGAGTCAACTCCGCCATGGTGCCGCAACCCTATAACCACACGCTGGAAAAGGCCACCATTCCCGACCATGAAGACGTGGTCAATGCGGTGTTGAAGCTCTTTGGAAAATCGTAAAACATGTTTGTGAGTGGAGAGGTGGGACGGCAAATGCCCACGCCACGCCTGTGGCGTGACCCTCCCGGCCGGGAGGGTTTCACCCTTCATGCTTTGCCCTGCCCGCTTCACCAGTAGGAAATCAAATGTCCCAACATTACGCCATCACCATGCCCCAGCTTTCGGACACCATGACCGAGGGCGTGGTGGTCACCTGGGAAAAACAGGCCGGCAACAGGGTCGAACGCGGTGACATCGTGGCGACAGTCGAAACCGACAAGGCCATCATGGATGTGGAAGTGTTCAAGGCAGGCTACCTGGCTGGCCCGCTTGCCGAGGTCGGCGCGACCATCCCGGTCGGCGAAGCACTTGGCTACATTACGGATACCCCGGGGGATGTGGCCATTGCGACTGGTGAGGTGGTGGAAGAAAAAGCCCAGACAGAAATGATTCCGCATCATGCCGGCACACCCATCATCATGCCCCAGTTGTCCGACACCATGACCGAAGGTGTGGTGGTCACCTGGGAAAAAGGTATCGGCGACCCCATCAAGCGCGGTGACATCGTGGCAACAGTCGAAACCGACAAGGCGATCATGGATGTGGAAGTTTTCCAGGATGGTTTTCTCTCGGGCCCAATTGCCGATGTCGGATCGGTGATCGAAGTCGGTCATCCGATGGCCTTCGTAGTCAATGATGCGGGCAAGGTCAATACAACCGGCGTCACCGTGGGCGCGGACCACAAGGTCAAGGAAACCCATGCCATGAAGCCCGGCACGGGTGAGGTAAGAATAGGCAAGCCTGTACCAGCACGATCGAACGTGTCCATAACTGCGCCCAGGGCAGGACAGGTCAATGTCACTCCGGCACTGCGCCCCGACGGTAGACGCAGGGCGAGCCCTTATGCACGTCGTCTGGCAGCGCAATCCGGCGTGGACCTGAACAAGATGGCAGGCAGCGGACCGCAAGGCATCATTATTGCTGCCGACGTTGCCCGAGCCCGTCCCTCGATGGCGGAAGTCGCACATTCCCTGCCCCAGGTCGATGTACCGGGGCAGGGCCGCAACATGACCTCAATGGAAAAGGCCGTGTCGCATGCGATGACCGCCTCGCTGACCGTGCCAACCTTCAATGTCACGGTCAATATCGACACGTCCAGACTCACCACTGCTGCAAAAGCGCGCAAGGTGTCGGTCACCGTCGCCATCGCCAAGGCCTGTTCGGTTGCCATGGCGGACTTCCCGCGAATGAACTGGGCTTACCAGCCGGTCGACAAACTGGTCGAACGCCCCAACCACGACTTTGGTCTGGCAGTGAAATCCGATGACGGTGGTCTGGTGGTTCCCATTCTTCATGCGATCGAGCGCAAGGGCCTTGAGGAGCTGCAGGAATCATGGAACGACCTTGTGCCACGCGCCCGTATCCGCAAGCTGGCGCCGGCCGAGTTTGCCAATCCCACTTTCACCATTTCCAATATGGGAATGCTTGGGGTGTCGCATTTCACCGCCATCCCCACTCCCGGCATCGCGGCCATTCTGGCGATCGCTGCTAACGGACCGCAGGGCACACCGTTCACCATCACCGCTGACCATCGTGTACTCAATGGCGCCGATGTCGCTGCATATCTGGTGGCACTGAAGCAAACCATCGAAGCTCCGGATGCATGGATGAAAGGCACTGGTGCCGCCATCGTGGAAGCACCTCCCATCCCCGAAGGCAACTGGGACTATCCGGTTGTGATCATCGGCGGAGGCCCAGGCGGCGAAGATTGCGCGCGTGATCTGGCCGACCACGGCACGAAAGTGGCGATGGTGAACAACGAACCGTTCCCCGGCGGCGAATGTCTATGGCGTGGGTGCATTCCATCCAAAGCCTGGCGCGCAGCCGCGGACATCATCCGCAATCGCATGCATGACAGCGAACTTGGCATCACCGGTACCGAAAAGCCCGCGTTGCAATGGGAACAGGTCGAAAAGCACCGCCGCTGGGTGCAGCAGACGCGCGGCGAAATGGCGCTGAAAACTGACAAGGGCATGAAGATCAATGTCATCGAAGGCTTCGGAGAATTCGTTGACGCCCACACATTGAAGGTCACTGCGCCCGACGGCGGCGTCAGTTCGATCAGCTTTGGCGCAGCCGTCATCGCCACCGGTGCGCCCGCCATTGTCCCGCCTATCCCCGGTGCGCGGGAAAACCTTTCCACTGGCGGCGTCGTCACCTCCGATACCATCTGGAACCTGGCCGAGACTCCGAAGAAGATGGCCATCGTGGGCGGCGGCGTGATTGGCGTCGAGATGGCGCAGATCTTCCGTGACTTTGGCTGCGAGATCCTGGTGCTGGAGCGAAACGACCGTATCCTTGCGGAGGTTGAGGAAGAAATCGCCAAGACCCTGATTGTTCTTTTGGAAAAGGAAATCACGGTCGTCACTGACGCGGTCATTGACGGCATTTCTGGAACCCAAGGCAAGATGAACATCGCATACAAGAACGGTAACGGTAACGCACATAGTTTCGATTGCGATGTCGTGTTGATGGCCACTGGCAAGCGCCCTGACACCAGCAAGCTCAACCTTGACAGGGCGGGCGTCGAAATGGATGGAGCGACAATCAGGATCAACAGTCGCTGCCAGACCTCTGTTCCGCATATCTATGCGGTCGGCGATGTAATAGGTGGCTATATGCTGGCCCATACCGCGGCAAGCCAAGGCCGCGTTGCGGCCGACAATCTGCTTGGCCACAAGGCCGAATACAGCCAGGATATCGACTGCGGCGTAACGTTCAGCCGTCCGCAGGCGGGTTTTGTCGGTCTTTCGCTTGCACAGGCCAAGGCCAAGGGTATCGACGCAGTGGAAGCCAAGCTGCCCATGAGCATTGATGCGAAAGCCATGATAAGTGGCGAGACCGATGGCATGATTAAGCTGGTGGCTGACAAGGCCAGCGGCAAGATCATCGGCGTTCATTTCCTGGCTGATCACTGCGACACCCTCATTGGTGCCGGGGTGATGATGGTGGCGGGTGAACTGACCCTGACTCAGGTTGCCAAGGCCATTTTCCCGCACCCGACCCAGACTGAATTGTTCGGCGAATTGGCGCGCAGGATTCTGGCGCGATTGCGGCGAACAGTGAAGGCATAGCGCACGTTTCACTAATTTATTTACCTGAGCCCGGCCGCTACAAGGCGTCATCAGGCTGCTATTTTCAGATATAGCAGCGCAGCTGCTCAACCTGCGGCCAGAATTGAGGATCTATCAGTCCTATTTATATTTGCATTTGACTTATCTATATTACTATAGTCTAATATTACACATGGTCTTTTCCGCTCCGACTCAGCCGGGGCCATGCACAACAGGAGAACCGCGATGCAGGTCAAGCCCTTTTACGATGCACGGACTTTTACTGTGAGTTATGTCGTTTATGATGAACCAACCAAGGACGCAGTAATCATCGACCCGGTACTGGACTATGACTCCGCTTCTTCCAAGGTCTGGTCTGAGTCTGTCGAACAGATCATTGAATTCGTTCACAGCGAAAATCTCAACGTTCACTACATTCTTGAGACGCATGCTCATGCCGACCACTTGTCAGGGAGCCAGCTGCTGAAACGGGCATTCCCGCAGGCGAAGATTGCCGTTGGCGAGCGCATTACAGTTGTTCAGCAAACCTTCAAGACGATTTTTGACCTGACTTCGGATTTCCCCACAGACGGCAGTCAATTCGATCGCCTGCTGAAAGACGGCGAGACCCTTGATGCAGGCTCAGTAAAGGTTGGGGTGATCTTCACCCCCGGCCACACTCCTGCCTGCGCGAGCTACAAAATCGGCGATGCCGTATTTACGGGTGATGCTATCTTCATGCCCGATGGCGGCACCGGCCGTTGCGACTTTCCCGCCGGCAGCGCGAAGGACTTATTCAACTCCATCAAGAACAAGCTCTACACGTTGCCGGACGCAACCCGCGTGTTTGTCGGTCACGACTATCAGCCTGGCGGACGCGAAATTGCATGGGAAACAACGATCGGCGATGAAAAGCGCAACAATATCCAGCTCAAGGCAACGACCAGCGAGGAAGAGTTCATCCAGTTCCGCTCCGCGCGCGACAAGACCCTTGCTGCCCCAAAACTGCTGTTCCAGAGCGTGCAGGTCAACATTGACGCGGGGAAAATGCCCAAGCCAAATGAAGAAAGCAAGCGTTACCTGAAGATTCCAATCAACGTATTCAACCTGCCGGCAGAATTGCGCTGCGAGGACATCAAGGAAACCAGACTCTGAACTATAAATAGACCAATAAGCAAAAGAACCCGGCGACAAGCCGGGTTTTACCAATCGAGGAGGAGATGCCGTGGAAAACTTTACGCCCCTCTCGGGCCTGATAGGCGGTTTGATTATCGGCTTGGCTGCGACGTTATTGCTCTGGTATAACGGCCGTATCGCCGGCATCAGCGGAATATTCAACGGCATGGTAACTGTCCGTAGAAAAGGCGATACGCTCTGGCGCTTTCTTTTTATTCTTGGACTGATCACAGGCGGCTTTGTCCATCAGAAACTAATCGAAGCAAGCTACCAGCCACTCAATGCACCATATTGGGTTCTTATTGCGGGCGGAATAATTGTCGGGTTTGGCACGAGCATGGGCAGTGGTTGCGCCAGCGGACACGGCGTATGCGGGCTTGGACGCCTCTCTGTCCGCTCGCTGGTGGCAGTGCTTATTTTCCTCTCGGTTGGCATCCTCACCACCTTCATCATTCGCCACGTCCTGGGAGGTTTTCAATGATCAGCCAGCTGCACAAATTCAAGATCTTCGCCTTTATCGCTGGATTTTTGCTCAGCTTCGGGATTTCATGGGCGGGGATGATCAACCCCAACAAGATTCTGGCTTTCCTGGATGTAGCCGGTGATTGGGATCCGACTCTGCTAATTGTTTTGGGCAGCGCCGTCGGCGTAACGCTGATCACCTTCAGGTTTGTACTGCGGCTGAACAAGCCCATTCTTCATCATCAATTTGTATTGCCAACACTGACCAAGGCGGACCGACCGCTCATCATCGGCCAGATACTTTTCGGCATGGGATGGGGAATGATTGGTTATTGCCCGGGCCCGGCTTTTTCGTCATTTGCATTGGGCTACACCGAGCCAATCATCGTCGTTCTGGCCATGACCGTCGGTGCCTTTGCTTACAAGCTTCTGAACGCAAGATGACCGAGCGCAACCGGGCGCTATTGTGATGTTTTTTGTCCCTGTAACCAGGCTGAGGTAACCAAGATGACCCAGATAGAGCACATAGTCGTTCCAGTCGATGATTGGGAACTTGCCGATAGCATCATCGATTTCGCAGCGAATATTGCAAGGGAATTCTCGGCAAAGGTTTCGCTAATGCACGTGGCCCCGGATGTGCTGAAACTGCCGGAAGGACAGCAAAGATCGGAGTTGGCAAAGCATGAGAACATGCGTCAGCAATTCCGTAACAAGTCATCGACAGAAGTCAGCCTGCGCATGGGCGATGCTGCAGACGAGATTGTCAAATTCGCCATCCTTGAACACGCCAGCCTGATAGCCATGCCCACGCACGGGCGCCAGGGAATTGACCGCATCATCAATGGTTCAGTGACAGAAAATGTATTGCGTCAATCTCCTGTTCCGGTATTGATGAGCAACGAGCCGCAACGCACTGCCAAGGGTAATAGTCTGCAACAGATTCGCCGTATCCTTTTGCCTTTGTATACCTGTGCAGCAGCTGAACCCATCATGCCCATCCTGATGAATCTGGCCAAACACTTTGATGCCGAAGTTGTCCTGTATCATGACGATCGCGGCATCAACGACGTCGGTACCCCCCTTGAGCCACAAGAGGCCGTCCATGCCATTGAAGAGAGCGCAGCACTTCTGGACCGGGAAGGCATTCGCCATTCGACGGTGCGGGCTACGGCCAAACCCCTTCCAGCGGATATCCTCGGCCAGGTCAAGGATCTGAACATCGATCTCGTCGTGATGACCACCCATGCCCGTAGTGGCTTGATGCGCGGCGTTTTCGGCTCGGTTACCGAAACCATATTGAGGCACAGCCCCAGCCCTGTTCTATCCATGAAGTATTCTCAGTAAGCAGTTCATCGATTGACAGCCTTATAGAAGGCTTCAGCGCCCGGGTTCGACTCCAGATAAGTCAAAAGGCTGGAGTGCCCGCAAGGATGGCTTTGCCACCAACTGAAGCGGAAGCACGCCAGGCATGCCCGCTGCAACGCCGGTGCGTGTCAGCGACCTTGCGCAAATCGTCATCAATGTGCCGCGCGTTACGGCCTGGCAAACCGCATTACCGCCGGGCTTTCGCTGAGACAGCGAAATGCCACGGACTTGCTAAAATGCCTGGACATGACAATTGCATCCGCTGACTCGCAAAAAGTCCTTCATGCCCTGATGGCCCTGCATCGCGCCTGGCCACTGGAAAGACGCGTCAGGCGGGAAGCCTGCGACAGCACGCGGGAAACCTATCTTGCGGTGCTGAGCCGCTGGACGAAAGCCGCGAGCGCTCCAGCACCCGCCGGCCTGGATGCTGAAGCGCTGGATGAATTGCTCGCACTGGATGCGATCTTTCTCACTGAAGATGAACAGGCGATCGGTGCAGCGCCTTTCTGCCCAGTGCCGACCGATATTGCCGTTCGATTTCCGCATGAAGACCTGCACGCCCTTTCCGCCCTTGATGCCTTGGCCCTGCCCAGGCTAGTCGGCTCGGCGGGTGTGATCGATACTCATTGCCCGGTAACGGGCGAGCCGATCAGTCTCCAGCTCGACCCACAAGGAAACCCGTTGGAAGGCGAGCTCAAAAAGGCCGTTGTCGTCCTGCGCAAAACCAGCGACCAGATCCAGCGCTATGCACTCGATCTCGCACCAGGCATCCGCTTTGTGCATCCGGCCGCAGCCGAGAACTTTCCCCAGCTCCTGTCTCTGGCCGAAGCGGTCGCCGTCGCCCATGCGTTTTATGGGTTCCAGAGGAAGCTGCTTCAGGCATAGATGTCCAGCGATCATCCGCCCGATCTCGATCATCTGTTCGGCCGTGGCTTCATCAGGATAGGCGTCGTACTGGGCTTTGTTCTGATTGGCTACCTGCTCTACAAACAGGCTACCCGGCCTGAGATGGAAGTCATCAGCGCGAAGGAAGTTCGACTGCAAAGACAGCAGGACGGGCATTACCACATCAATGGCGCGATCAATGGCAGGCCTGTCCAATTCATGCTGGACACCGGCGCCAGCACGGTCAGCGTTTCCCAGGACGTGGCGAAACGTGCTGGACTCGAATGTGAGCAGATCGCGGTTTTTGTAACCGCCAACGGCAAAATCAATGGCTGTCTGGCGCCTGCAAAACAGATCACCTTTGGCAGCTACCGCCTGTTCGATGTCGATGTCGCCATCATGCCCAACATGGATGATCTTGCGTTGTTAGGCATGAACGCGTTGGGCAGGTTTGATTTGCACCAGACTGACCGCACATTGGTCATCACGCACAAGCAGGTCAATCAATGATTCTCACCACGCTGTGAGCCACCCGCATTGAAGAAAAGGCTCACTGCTCAGGTAGAATTGTTAATTGTTCATCTCTGATGCACCCACATGTCCGTTCTGGAAGACCAAATCCATCGTCGCCGCACCTTTGCCATCATCTCGCACCCTGACGCGGGCAAGACCACGCTCACCGAAAAACTGCTGTGGTACGGTGGCGCCATCCAGGTGGCTGGCGAGGTCCGTGCGCGCAAAGCCAGTCGCCATGCGACCTCAGACTGGATGGAACTGGAAAAGCAGCGCGGCATTTCGGTCACCTCGTCGGTCATGCAGTTCCCCTATCGCGAGCACATCATCAATCTGCTCGACACTCCCGGCCACGAGGATTTTTCCGAGGATACCTATCGCACCCTGACTGCCGTTGACTCGGCCGTCATGGTTATCGACTCGGTCAATGGCGTCGAAGCGCAGACCATCAAACTGCTCAATGTCTGCCGCATGCGAGACACGCCGATTCTGACCTTCATCAACAAACTGGACCGTGAAGGCAAAGCTCCAATCGAGCTGCTGGATGAAATCGAATCAGTGCTGGAAATGCAATGCGCACCGATGACCTGGCCCATCGGCATGGGCAAGACGTTCCGCGGGGTATACCACCTGTATGACAACCAGGTGCTGGTGTTCGATCCCCATGCCAATAAAGGAACCGGCGAAATTATTGATGGGCTGGACAACCCCAGGCTCGATGCACACATCGGCGCTCAAGCGGAAGAACTTCGCCTGGAGGTGGAACTGGTGCGCGGTGCATCACATGCGTTTGATCGCGAAGCCTATCTTGCAGGCAAACAGACGCCGGTATTCTTCGGCTCGGCGGTAAACAATTTCGGTGTGCAGATGCTGCTTGACGCCATTGTCGATCTTTCCCCCGAACCCAAACCCCGTTCAACGGAAAGTCGCGAGGTCCAGCCCGACGAAGCCAAATTCTCCGGTTTCGTATTCAAGATCCAGGCCAACATGGATCCACGGCATCGCGATCGGATCGCGTTCGTGCGTGTATGTTCAGGCCGCTTCGATCGTGGCATGAAGCTCAGGCAAGTTTCCACTGGAAAAACCCTGGCGGTCAACAACGCCATTACTTTCATGGCCCAGGACAGGAATACCGCGGAAGAGGCCTATGCGGGAGACATTATCGGCATTCCCAATCACGGAACAATTCGGCTGGGCGATACCTTTACCGAAGGCGAGGCGCTGAAGTTCACGGGCATTCCGTCATTCGCACCGGAAATTTTCCGCAAGGCGCGCATCAGGAATCCGCTCAAGATGAAACAGCTGCAGAAGGGTTTGCAGCAGCTGGCTGAGGAGGGAGCGACCCAGTTGTTTCGCCCCCTGGCCACCAACGATCTCATCCTCGGCGCAGTCGGAACCCTGCAGTTCGATGTGGTGGCTCACCGGCTGGAGAACGAATATGACGTGGATGTGGCGTTCGAACCCTGCGAATATGCGACAGCGCGCTGGCTGCGCGGCAAGGACAACGACCTGAAGCAGTTGACCGACAAGTACGGCCATAACGTCGCGCTCGACGGCGCGGACAAATACGTTTACCTTGCGCCCAACCGGGTTAATCTTCAACTTACCCAGGAACGCTTTCCGGACGTGCGTTTTCTCGAAACGCGGGAAATCCACTAGCAGGCCCTCAACCTTCCGACGTCGGTACGAGTGCATTCTTTCACTTCATTCAATGCCATACCTGCGCCATGGTCTTATCGCGTAGTAAATTGGTGCGATTAAAAGACGCCGGCTGAACCGCTAACATGTAATCAAATGGATTGTGATTTGGATGATAACGATGCGACTGGTACTGCTGTTACTGGGCTTTCTGTTGTCGAATTCCCTCCAGGCTGCCCTGCTGGTAGCCATCGATGTTCCTGCGCTTGCAGGCGCAGACATTGAGCAGAAGTTTGGCACCGACCCAACCAAAGCCTTCATGCCCAAAGAGGCGGTAAACAGTCCCCGTCCGCCAGTCTATGTCGTCGATACGCACGACTCTGACAACACACCGCTGCCCTTTTTCAAGATCGCCAACGATACCTATTTCTTCTTTGGCAATATTGCCGAGGTCGATGGATACAATCGGGGCTTTAACGGCAATGCCGGATTTGTTGTAACCAGAGACGGCGTGCTGGTGGTCGATGCGCTCGGTACACCCGCCCTCGCGCGACGCATGATTGCGAGCATTCGCGGGGTCGCCGATAAACCCATTCGCTATCTTGTAATCACCCATGCGCACCCGGATCACTTCTACGGCGCGTCGGCATTTGCCGCAATACCCGGCCTTAAGGTCATAAGCCATCAGGGCACGGAAGAATATGTGTATTCCAGCACCATCGAGCGGTCTGTGGCCTACCGCAAGGTTTTCCTGCCGCGCGAGATGAAAGACTTCCATGCGGTCGTGCCTGATATTCTTATCGGCGGCGGCAACCCAGCACATATCAGTTTGAAATTTGGCGGCAAGACATTCGAGATTTACGACGTCGGGCATCACCACTCCCACGGTGATCTGTTGATGTGGCAGAAGGAGGACCGCATTTTGTGGATTTCCGATCTGGCCTTTAATGGTCGCGTGACCTATATCGGTGATGGCGACTTGCCGGAGATCGATGCCATGCAGGACTGGATGGCCAGGCAGTTTCCCGATGTGGTCCTGATGGTGCCAGGCCACGGCGCACCCCAGACCGCGCCGTTTGACATGGTTGAAAAAACCCGCCGCTATGTCGACGAACTCACTGCGAAAATGCGCAGTGCCATCGAGCAGGGCCAGTCCTTGCAGGATGCGGTTGCCAGTTCCGACCTTCCGGAGTTCGAGAACTGGCCCTTATATGAATTGAATCACCGCATCAATGCCAATTATGTCTATCGGCTGCTGGAGGAAGAGCTTTTTTGATTCCGCGCCTTGAGCTCGGGGATTTAGGGTGCAGCGATACAGTCATATAATGTCACATGCTGTATTCCCTCCTGCGCCCGCTGCTTTTCGCCTTTGAGCCGGAAGCCGCTCATCGCCTGAGCTTTTCCTTGCTGGACAAGGCCCAGAAACTGGGCCTGCTTAAGCTTGCCAGCTTCAGGCTGCCAAGCTGTCCCACTGAGGTAATGGGCCTAACCTTTTCCAATCCCGTCGGTCTTGCGGCTGGACTGGACAAGAATGGTGAACATATCGACGCCCTGGCGGACCTGGGTTTCGGCTTCATTGAAATCGGCACGGTCACTCCACGCCCACAGGCCGGCAACCCAAGGCCGCGCTTGTTCAGGTTGCCCGAGGCTCACGCCATCATTAATCGCATGGGATTCAATAATGCGGGCGCCGTTGCGCTGATCGAAAACGTCAAACGCGCAAAATATAAAGGCATACTCGGCATAAATATTGGCAAGAACGCGGATACGCCCATCGGAAAAGCCACCGACGATTATGCTACCTGTCTGTCGGCTGTCTATGCTCATGCGAGCTATGTTACGGTGAACATCTCCTCACCCAATACAAAAAACCTGCGCGAATTGCAGGGGGCCGATGCGCTGGACGGGCTGCTGGCTGAATTGAAAGGCCGCCAGCAGGAGCTCACGGATATTCACGGCCGCTACGTACCTATCGCGCTGAAAATTGCTCCTGACCTGGAAGCCGGACAAATTACTTCAATCTCCACACTTCTGCGTCGACATCGCATGGACGCCGTGATCGCTACCAACACCACGTTATCACGTGACCGGGTCACACATCTGCGCCATGGACAGGAGGCCGGCGGCTTGTCGGGTATCCCGTTACGCAATCTCTCGACCGGGGTCATTCGCCAACTGCATAGTGAGCTCAAAGGCGAAGTACCCATCATTGGCGTGGGCGGAATCTTTTCCGCTGCAGATGCGCGGGAGAAATTTAATGCGGGCGCCAAACTGGTCCAAATCTACACCAGCCTCATTTACCGCGGCCCCAAAGTCGTGTCAGACTGTGTACGCAGCTTGTGCAACTACGCCAATAAATAGCCCGTCATGAGCAACGAGAATAAAAGCACTTTGCCAACCCTGGTTATTGGCGCAGCAGGCGTCGTCTTCGGCGATATCGGTACCAGTCCGTTGTACGCAGTGAAGGAGGTATTCCACCTGAGTCACCAGATCGGTCCGGATGAGGCCAACGTAATGGGCATGTTGTCCCTGGTGTTCTGGTCGCTCATGATCGTGGTGTCGCTCAAATACATAGTGTTCATCATGCGCGCCGACAACCGTGGAGAAGGCGGCATCATGGCGCTTATTGCGCTTGCGCAGCAAGCGGTGCATGAATATCCACGCCTGAAGTGGGCGTTCCTGTCACTTGGCGTTTTCGGGGCATCGCTGTTCTATGGCGACGGGGTCATCACTCCTGCGATCTCAGTGCTGTCTGCGGTGGAAGGCCTGCAGGTGGCCGCACCCGGGCTCGAAGAGGCAATCATTCCGCTAGCGCTGGCCATCCTCGCTGGGCTTTTCTTCTTGCAACGCTGGGGTACCGGCAACGTTGGCAATTTCTTCGGGCCGGTCATGCTTCTATGGTTTTTGGTGCTGGCCCTGTTAGGCGTCAAGGAAATCATGCACAACCCCCACGTTCTGCTCGCAGCGAACCCGGTCTATGGATTCGCTTTCTTCCAGATCAACCAGAGCTCGGCATTTCTTGCCCTGGGTTCGGTTGTCCTGGCCGTTACCGGTGCGGAGGCGCTCTACGCCGACATGGGGCATTTCGGCAAACAGGCTATCCGCATTGCCTGGAGCGGATTAACCCTGCCAGCGCTGCTGTTGAATTACTTTGGCCAGGGTGCGCTGATCCTCGGCAATCCGGCCGCACTGGAGAACCCGTTTTACCGCATGGCCCCGGGCTGGGCCTTATTTCCGCTCATCATCCTGGCCACCGCCGCAACCGTCATTGCGTCGCAGGCGGTTATTTCCGGCGCATTCTCCATCACTCGCCAGGCCATCCAGTTGGGTTACCTCCCGCGCATGCACGTGCTGCATACCTCCCATAGCGAAATCGGCCAAGTCTATATTCCCTTCATCAATACCATGCTTGCCGTCGGTGTGGCTGCCCTTGTACTGGGTCTGCGCAACTCATCCAACCTGGCGGCTGCGTACGGGATTGCCGTAACGGGCACCATGGCCATCGATACCCTGTTGGCATCACTTGTTGCCTACGCCTTGTGGAAGAAGAACCTATGGGCGGTTACCTCGCTTGCACTACTGTTCCTGACCGTAGACCTGACATTTTTTGCCGCCAACGTCCCCAAGATTCCGCATGGTGGCTGGTTTCCACTGGTCATCGGCGTGAGCGTTTTCATTATGTTGTCGTCATGGAAGAAAGGCCGTGCCCTGCTGCTGGCACGTCAAACAAACGAAGATCTGGCGCTCGAGCCTTTCCTGAGGCAACTCCTGGAATATCCCCCCACCCGTGTGCCCGGCACAGCGGTGTTTCTTACCACCAACCGAATCACCGTACCCCATGCGCTATTTCACAACCTGATACACAACAAGGTACTGCATGAACGGGTTGTATTCCTGACCGTGCTTACGGAAGAAATTCCCAACATTTCCGATCAGGAACGGGTCCGGATTCATGACCTGGGCCATGGTGCCTGGCGCATCATGGTCCGCTACGGATTCAAGGACGAGCCTGACATCCCTCGTGCCCTCGAGCTCTGTGCCTCCCAGGGGCTCGAATTCAACATGATGGAAACGTCCTTCTTCCTCAACCGCGAAACCGTCATCCCCAGCAAACTTCCTGGCATGGCGATCTGGCGTGAGGCTCTGTTCGCGTGGATGTCGCGCAGCGCGGAATCGGCAATGGAGTTTTTCAAGCTTCCGCCCAACCGGGTGATCGAACTGGGCACACAGATCGAGATCTAACCAGGAACCCTAATCGGTCAATGCCCGCGTTGCCACGGCTCGCGGATCTCGTCGACGCACGAGCGGACAACGCGCGAGGAACTGATGGGAGCCGTTAAAGCTGCCTTGGCTGATAATTGGCATCAAGCTCACAGCAACGTGCTGCAAGACAAGCGTGACCCGCTGCCCTGCCGAATACGCCCCACGCAGCACCAGCTCGGAGGCGACGCACGGAACGCCGCTAGTATTACGCAAGCACTGACAGGCATTACGAGTACCGGGACGATCCTTGCGCCGTATTGCACGCCAGCCGTGAACGGATCAACAATCAAGTAAAGTACGCTGCAAGTAGAAAGGGGCGCATCCATGCTCATCGGCATTCCCAAGGAAATCAAGAATCAGGAGTACCGCGTTGCCGTCACGCCCGCCGGCGCTCGCCAACTGGTTCAGGCCGGGCACACGGTACGCGTGCAAACCGGCGCAGCCGCAGGCATCGGCTACCAGGACAAGGATTACCTCGCCGCCGGAGCGGAAATCGCAGCAACAGCGGAGCCGGTTTACGAGGCGGATTTGATCGTAAAGGTCAAGGAACCACAGTCAGGGGAGGTGGCATTGCTGCATGAAGACCAGATCGTCTTCAGCTATCTGCATCTGGCGGCCGAGCCTGAACTTGCCCAAGGCTTGCTCGACAAGAAGATTACCGGTGTCGCTTTTGAAACGGTGACCGACAGGTCAGGTGGCCTTCCCCTGCTGACGCCCATGTCCTCACTGGCGGGGCGCATAGCTGTACAGGCAGGCGCGCAGGCCCTGACCATGGCTGGTGGCGGGCGCGGCGTGCTGCTGCCCGGTGTTCCCGGCGTTGCCCCAGGCCGCGTGGTCATCATCGGCGGCGGAACCGTAGGCATCAACGCCGCGCAAGTTGCGGCAGGCATGGGCGCGGAAGCAGTCCTGCTTGACCGGAATCCGCAAAAGCTGGCCTTTATCGACCAGGTCTTTCACGGCCGCATCAAGACCATTCTGTCCACGCCGGAATCGGTGGCCAAGTGGTCCGCCTGCGCCGACCTGCTGATCGGCGCCGTGCTCATCCCCGGCGCACGTGCGCCAAACCTGCTGACCCGCGCCCACATGGCCGCCATGGCCGATGGCTCGGCCTTCGTTGATGTTTCCATCGATCAGGGCGGCATTGCGGAAACGTCCCGCCCAACCACCCATGATCAGCCGACCTATATCGAGGAAGGTGTGGTTCATTATTGCGTCACGAACATGCCTGCGGCCTGTGCCCGCACCGCCACCCAGGCCCTGGCCCCGCTGGTGCTGCCTCATGCCCAGTCCCTGGCCGGCAAGGGCCTGGCCGCGATGACGGAGGATTCAGGGCTGCTGTCCGGGTTGAATGTGTGCCACGGGAAGCTCACCCACCCGGCTGTTGCAGCCGCACTCAACCTGCCTTATGTTGAGGCATCCAAGGTGGTATATTTTTCCTGAATTCGTGGTTGAGACGAAGCGGGACTCGGCGGATAATTACCCATCGCTTGAATTGGTCCCGCCTTGGAATACCTACTCATCCTGCTCGGCACGGTGTTCGTCAACAACATTGTCCTGGCCAAAATACTGGGCCTTTGTCCCTTCATGGGCGTTTCGAAGAAACTCGAGACCGCGATATCCATGGGACTCGCTACCACATTTGTGCTCACGCTGGCTTCAGGCGCAAGTTACCTGATCAACCAGTATCTGCTCGGGCCCGAGCTGTTCTATCTGCGCACGCTCTCCTTCATCGTGGTCATTGCCGGCATCGTGCAATTCACCGAAATGATCATCCACAAAACCAGTCCGGTCCTGTATCAGGTGCTCGGTATCTACCTGCCGCTTATCACCACGAACTGCGCGGTGCTGGGCATACCCCTGCTCAACGTCCAGGCCCGGCACAATTTTGTCGAGTCGCTGTTTTTCGGCATGGGTGGAGCCCTCGGCTTTACCCTGGCCATGATCCTGTTCGCCGGTATCCGCGAAAAACTGGAGGGCGCGGACGTACCCAGCCCGTTTCAGGGCGTGAGCATTGCCATGGTCACTGCCGGGCTGATGAGCCTGGCGTTCATGGGTTTTGCCGGACTCATTCACCTCAAATAATGTTCGAAGCGATCCTGGTAATGGTCGGTATCGGCGTCGTGGTTGGGGCCGTACTGGGCTTTTCGGCCATCCGCTTCAAGGTAGAGGGCGACCCGCTGGTCGACAAGATCGACGCGATTCTGCCGCAGACCCAGTGCGGCCAGTGCGGTTTTCCCGGCTGCAAGCCTTACGCCACTGCCATTGCCAAAGGTGAAGCGGACATCAATCAGTGTCCGCCCGGCGGCGAGGACGGCGTGCGCAAGCTTGCCGAACTGCTAGGCGTGGAAATCAAGCCGCTTAATGCGGAACACGGTGCTCCCAAACCGAAAAGTGTCGCGGTCATCGACGAGAATCTCTGCATCGGCTGCACGCTCTGCCTCCAGGCCTGCCCGGTCGATGCCATCCTCGGCGCGGCCAAGCAGATGCACACCATCATCGCCTGCGAATGCACCGGATGCGAGCTATGCCTGAGCCCCTGCCCCGTGGACTGCATTCACATGGTGCCGATTGCGGAAGACCTCGCGAGCTGGAAATGGAAGTATCCGGTCACTCGCCTGAGGCCGGCCGCATGAGCAGCAAAGAGGGGCCCCGCTTGCGGGGATCGGCGCGCCCGCGGATGCGGCCTGCCGCCGACACACTGACGCCAGATGTTTGTGACCGGGTAATGGAGGCGGCCACATGAGGGAAGTCTACCGCTTCAACGGCGGTGTGCATCCGGCCGAACACAAGAGCGAATCCGCCAGTAAACCGATCCATCCGGCCTTCATCCCCAAGAAGCTCATCGTGCCGTTGCGCCAGCATATCGGCCAGCCTGCAAAACCGATCGCCGCGGTGGGCGAGCATGTGCTCAAGGGGCAGATGATCGGCAAGGCCGAAGGCTATGTTTCCACGGCCATCCACGCGCCCACTTCGGGAACCGTCACCGCCATCAGCATGCAGACCGTGCCCCATCCGTCAGGCCTGCCCGACCTGTGCATCACCATCGAAAGCGACGGCAAGGACGAGTGGATCGAACATTACCCGATCGATTACCTTAACCTCGATCCCAGCGCGCTGCGCGATCAACTCAGGGATATGGGCCTCGCCGGTCTGGGTGGCGCAGTGTTTCCCAGTTTCATCAAACTCGACCCGGGGACGCCGCCGGCCATCCGCACCCTCATTCTCAACGGCGGGGAATGCGAACCCTGGATCACCTGCGACGACCGCCTGATGCAGGAACGCGCAGAAGAGATTTTGCAGGGTGCCATCGTCATGCATCACATGCTCCAGTCCACCGAGGTGCTGGCGGGTATCGAAGACAACAAGCCGGCAGCCATCGATGCGATGACAGTTGCAGCGAAAGCGCTGCCCTTTGATGTCGAAGTCGTCACCATGCCAACGATCTACCCGGGCGGTGGTGGCAAGCAGATCGTCAAGACCCTGCTTAACCTGGACACGCCTTCCGGAGGGCGTTCAACCGACATCGGCGTGCAGGTGTTCAACGTCGGCACGGCGTATGCCCTGGCCCGTGCGGTTTTTCATGGCGAGCCCTTGATCTCGCGCCTGGTCACGGTTACCGGTCATGTTCTGCGGCCGCAGAATTTTGAAGTGCTGATCGGCACGCCCATGGATGAGTTGATGATTCACGCGGGCGAGCGCGATGGCCTCACCGGCATCATCATGGGCGGCCCAATGATGGGGATCCAGGTTCGCAGCCCGCACGTGCCTGTGGTCAAGGCCACCAATTGCCTGCTCGCGATGTCCGATGAACTCTTGCCGCCCAGACCGAAACCCATGCCGTGCATCCGCTGCGGTGCATGCGCACAGGCCTGTCCGGCTGATCTGCAACCGCAGGACCTTTACTGGTTTGCAAAATCGCGCAACTTCGGTCGCGCGCAGGAGCTGCACCTGTTCGATTGCATCGAATGCGGTTGCTGCACTTATGTCTGCCCCAGCCACATTCCACTGGTCGACTTCTACCATTTCGCCAAGAGCGAAATCTGGGCACGCGAAAAGGAAAAGAATGCCGCCGATCTGGCGCGCCAGCGCCACGAATTTCGCCTGTTCCGAGAAGAGCGCGAAAAGCATGAGCGTGCAGAAAAACATGCGGCGAAGTTCCAGTCAAAGAAGGAAGACCTAGCCGCTGCCGGGACCAGCATCGATGCAGAAGCCGCCAAGAAGAAGGCGTTGATCGACGCCGCCCTGGCGCGTGCCAAGGCAAAGAAGGAAGGCGTCACACCGAAAAACACCGAGAGCCTCACCGACGAACAAAGAAGGGAAATTCAGGAGATCGAGGCGCGCCGAGCTAAAATCCGCGAGATTGCCAAACTGCCGGTCGAACCCGAACAACACTGACAATTTGCAATGTCCTTCATATTAAAAAGCGACAGCGTTTCAATGGTCATGCTCAAGGTGCTTGGTGCTCTGGTGCCCGGCATTCTTGTCTACGCGTCGCTCATTGGCCCTGGGATTCTGATCAACCTGTGTATCGCCAGCGTCGCTGCGCTTGGCTTCGAGGCCCTGATGCTCTCACTGCGCAGCTATCCGGTGAAGCCTTTCCTGATGGATTTAAGCGCAATCGTCACCGCCTGGCTGCTGGCCCTCTCGCTCCCGCCGTTGGCGCCATGGTGGCTTACCGTCACCGGCGCGCTGTTTGCGATTGTTATCGCCAAGCACCTGTATGGCGGTTTGGGACAAAACATTTTCAATCCCGCCATGGTCGGCTTTGCCGTCCTGCTTATTTCCTTTCCAGCGCAGATGACGCAATGGTCTTTGCCCCTGCAGCTTGCGCATCATCAGATGAGTTTTGCTGAAAGCCTCGGCTATATTTTCGGCAGCGGACTGCCAGAAGGCATAAGACTGGATGCCATTGCCCAGGCAACACCGCTCGACACCTTGCGCACGCAGTTGATGCAGCAGCATACGCTGCAGGAGATCATGGCCACACCCCTCTTCGGTGATGTCGGCGGCACCGGCTGGGAGTGGATCGCGGCCATGTATCTGATCGGTGGCATTGGGCTGTGGCTCATGCGCATCATCACCTGGCACGTGCCGGCCGCCTTTCTCGCCGGCATCTGGCTCACCGCCGGCTTCCTGCACTTCGCTGATATCAGCCGCTACGCGCCTCCCTGGTTTCAGATCGCCGCTCCCTCGGCCATGCTCGGCGCATTCTTCATCGCCACCGACCCGGTATCGGGTTCATCCACTCCGCTTGGCAAGATTATCTTCGGTGCTGGAGCAGGCTTTCTCACCGTTCTGATTCGCGTATTCGGCGGCTACCCGGATGGCGTGGCCTTTTCCATCCTGCTCATGAACATCTGCGCGCCGCTGATTGATACCTACACCCAGCCCAGGGTCTTCGGTGAACAGAAGTGAAAATGACGAGCCCCGCCAAAAATGCCACGCGCACCGGCTTCATCCTGCTGGTCTTCGCCCTTGTCGGCACGGCGGCGCTAGCCTGGACATTCACCCTCACCCATCCCGCTATTGAAAAAAGCGAGGAGGCGGAAAAGCTCAAGTTGCTCAATCAGGTCATGCCCGTCGAGTGGTACGACAATAATCTGATCGCCAGCCAGAAAACCCTGCCACCCGATAGCCAACTCGGTACGAGCCAGCCGTCGCATATCTGGTTCGCGCGCAAACGCGGTCAGTTGAGTGGCCTGGTGCTGGAAGCCATCGCTCCGGACGGCTATAGTGGAGACATTGCCCTGCTCATCGGCATTACCCCGGATGGCGAGGTTCTGGGCGTGCGCGTCACCGCGCAGCACGAAACCCCGGGTCTGGGCGATTACATCGACATCGCCAAAAGCCCGTGGATAAAGATCTTCGATCATCACTCCCTGACCCAGCCGGATACTAAATTGTGGAAGGTGAAAAAAGATGGCGGTGCATTTGATTCTGTCGCAGGCGCAACCATCACGCCGCGTGCCGTGGTCAAAGCCGTCCTCAGCGCACTGGAATATTACGCCAAACATCGGGATGAACTTTTGAGCCTGCGGCCGGCCCCAAACCAAAGGGATCCATCATGAACAAGCATGAATTTTCTGCATTATTCAACGACGGTGTCTGGAAGAAGAATCCTGGCGTAGTCCAGCTACTGGGGCTGTGCCCCACACTGGCCATGAGCAACAGCGTAGTCAACGCCCTGGGCCTGGGTCTGGCCACTGTATTCGTCATGGCGGGGTCCAATGGAGCCGTCTCGGCGGTGCGCAATGTGGTGCCGCACGAAATACGCATTCCGGTTTTCATCCTGATCATCGCCGCCCTCGTCACCATTGTGGATTTGCTGTTCAATGCCTACGCCCACCCCCTTTATCTGGTGCTGGGAATCTTCATCCCGCTCATAGTCACCAACTGCATCGTACTGGCCCGGGCTGACGCCTACGCCGGCAAAAACCGGATGATTCCTTCCATCTTCGATGGAGTGTTCATGGGACTTGGTTTGACCGCTGTTCTCACCATCCTTGGTGCGCTGCGCGAAATAGCCGGGAAAGGAACCCTGCTCTCCGGCATCGACCTCGCGTTCGGTCCATATGCCAAAGCGTGGGTGCTGCATGTGCTGCCTGACTACAAAGGCTTCCTGCTCGCCATCCTTCCGCCTGGTGCATTCCTCGGTTTGGGACTGCTCATTGCACTGCGCAACTGGATCAACAGCCGTGCCCAGCAGCGCGCTCAACAGCAGGCCAGAGTCAACGCCACTGTCCAGGCGGTGGCATGAGCAGTAAGGAGACGGCGCGGAAGCGTAGCGCCTCGGAATGTGTGCCGCTGGAGCGCCGTAATGAACCGGCTCCACTGTGCAGCTTCGCAGGCACGGCCGTTAAGCCGGTTCCCCACGCAGTAGGGATCCGCACGTCCGCGAATTCCGCCGATCGCCGACACGGTCAGGCGTCGAAACGAGGAACCCAAAGGACGCGGGCATGAAGTTCCGCACCCGCGCACCACGTAATCCTCTGGTGGTGCTCGTCAAGCAACGCAAGGCCGGCACGCACGCGCCCACCACCAAGATGCAGCGACTGCGCGACAAGCAGAAACTGCGCAAGACGATCAAGCAGGAGACATGACAAAAAGATTATTTAACAACGAGTGCAAGATAACAGGAGGAAAACGTTGCATTCATATCCCTTGTCCTCATGTCCTCTTTGTTAAGCATTTCTATTCGCGATAAGATGAACAACGCCAAACGCGCCGAAATTTTTCGCCGCTTTCAGGCTGCCAATCCCCATCCGGAAACCGAGCTGGAATACTCCACTCCCTTCGATCTGCTGGTCGCTGTCGTGCTTTCCGCCCAGGCCACCGACAAGGGCGTCAACCTTGCCACCCGCAAGCTGTTTGCCAGAGCCAATACCCCGGAAACAATTCTCGCCCTCGGCGAAGCCGGGCTGAAGGAATACATCAAGACCATCGGCCTCTACCAGAGCAAGGCCAAGCATATTATCCAGACCTGTCGCCTGCTTATCGACCAGCACCAAAGCCAGGTACCCGCCGACCGCGAAGAACTGGAGAAGCTGCCCGGTGTAGGACGCAAGACTGCAAATGTCATCCTTAACGTTGCATTTGGACAACCCACCATGGCGGTCGACACCCATATCTTTCGCGTCGCCAATCGCACGGGCATTGCTCCGGGCAAAACCCCGCTGGAAGTGGAAAAGAAACTATTGCGTCGCATCCCTGCCGAATACGTGCAGCATGCCCATCACTGGCTCATCCTTCATGGACGCTACATCTGCCAGGCACGCAAGCCGCTGTGCTTTCGCTGTCCCATCCTGGATTTGTGCGACTACCGCAACAAGAATTTGGATTAGGGCCTAAGGAACCTCTGATCAAGTCCAGCATGAACCGCGTTTGTCACGAAATATGCTCAGATGCTAGGCGCACGACGATGGTCGTAGCTAAGTCTAAGATGCCGAGGAGTGCGACGACGCAGATGGGCATATTTCGCGCAAACCCGGAGGGCATGGGCTTGGCGGGCGATCTGCTTTGTCAGGCTCCTTGGCTTCGCAGATTAACTACGACCTGCGTCGCCTTTCGCGCATCTCCCACCGCCAAGCCGCCTGCGCGGCCATGTGGGACTTGACCAGAGGTTCGCATGTTCAATCCGACCCGCGATCAGGCCCGAAAATTCTTCTTTGATGTTTGGGCCAAGTACAAGGCCCAGCAGCTGCTGGAAGGTGCGGAAAGCCTCGCCCTCGAAGTCATCCTTGCCCACCCCGAGTACCACCGCATGCTCGACCAGCCAGAGCGGTATCTGGATCAGGACTATCCCCCCGAATTCGGCGAGACCAACCCCTTCCTGCATCTGTCCATGCACCTTGCCGTTGCCGAACAACTTTCCATCGACCAGCCGTCCGGCATCCGTTCTCGCCATGAACAACTGCTGAACCGCCTTGGCGACGTGATGGGTGCCCAGCATGAGCTCATGGACTGCCTGGCAGAAATGATCTGGCAGGCTCAACGCGAAGGCGGTCCGTTCAATCCGGCAGTGTACTTGAGGTGCCTGGATTCAAAGCTAAGGTAGGAACTTGGAGGAATAATCCCGGTAACGACCCGTGCACCATCCATGTCTTGCCAAAACCTAAACGGCGCACCTGTTTCAGCAAGTTGAAAAGTCAGCCGTTCGGAATTGCCCCTATTCGGCAATCGTCAACGAGATGCTCCCTCAGCTTGGATTACGACAGAATTCCACCCCTGGCTTCAGCTAATCTGGGGGATTGCCCCGTCATTCCAGCAGTCGCGGGAATGACGGAATCTGTTGCGGAACAAGAGCAGGAAGGCAGGAGAAGAACTGTCGAGCGTTGAGACGGGATCGTGTTCCTCGATCCCCCCACCCCGCTTCAGAATCTTAGCCTTTGCAGGAGGAGTCGATGAGGCTGTGCAAATTGGCTCTCCTTGACATCCAAGGCCAAATGATCGTTATCCGGAAAGGAGACATCTGCATCCCGCAATTTACCCCACCTGCTATTTCCAAAAATAGTCACCAGGAGTCCGGACCGTCCCATCATCCAGCTACCAACGAACCCCAGCTGGGTTCTCGGGTCGACCATGAGGAAGTTTCCATCTGGCGAGAAGAAAGCTCGCATCCCGATATTTTCGATATTCTCCGAACCAACCACAGCCCATGGTCCAAACAACCTGGGATCAGGGGATGCAGCGGATGATCGCTCAGAAAAAACGCTCATGAATGTGAGCACACACAGGACGACGAAAACTCGGGAAAACGTAACCGGAAAAAGCGTATTCATAATTTGCACTCCCTTTCTTTACAAGCGATTTCAAAAAGACAGCACACTGCAGAATCTGAAGGACTAGAATAACTTGAGTCAGGCAGTTTGCCGGAACAATGCGGCATGAGAGGTATTGGCCTCGACAAAGGCTCAGTATAGTAACGATTTGTTTAACTTACATTTCTTTAAAGGCATGCGCTTGCAGCTACTTTTGTTCTTGAGTTTGATCTGCTGACGAATTCGCTTCCAGCTCGATTTGAGGCAGCTTCAGGAAGAAAGCACATTTTTGGAGGCCGCACCAAATTGCTGCAGAGCGTCATGTCAAGCTGCGTCTTGGCTTGCAGCCAAGTATTTAATGCCGCTTCCATGCGCCATCGCAACGCAACCCCTCAATCTCGGGCACGGGCGCTCACCCAAACCGGGATAGCCGGGTCGTAAAATCTATCTGTCTCAGGTAGGCTTGGATGGTGAACAAGGTAAACCACTATTCCGCTCCAGATCTCATGGCCACTTCTGAGGCGCCGGAGGTCGAGGTGGTGATCGAGATCCCACGCGGCAGTTTTCTGAAACGCGGCTCCACCGGGCACATTGACTTCATCTCCCCCCTGCCGTGCCCCTTCAACTATGGCTCCGTGCCCAGTTACCTCGGACTCGAGGGCGATCTGCTGGATGCGCTGGTACTTGGGCCGCGCCTGCCTCTCGGCAGCCGGATACGGGTCAAGGCATGGGGGGCGGTGACTTTGACGGACCGCGGAATGACGGATGACAAGCTTGTTTGCAGTGCCCATCCACCGAGCTCGATGGAACGCAAAATGGTGCTGCGATTCTTCCACCTTTATGCAAAATGCAAGGCATGGCTCAATTTCTGGCGATGCAGACCGGGGCGCAATGCCTGCGAAGGCTGGTGCAGCGCAAGTCAGGCGATTGCTCGCGCCCAGCCGAGAACTGACTCCTGGAAGGGATCGCCGATAGACTTTTAAGCAAACGCTGTTTCATCGTTTGCTTCATTGCAGGCGGGAGGGAGCAATCCAGTACAGAATAAGGCCGACGTATCACTGGATCGACTCGACCCTGCACTGCCCGCATTGACCACTATATGAGCGCTGCTTCTTTCTTGCTGTCTTCAGATCAAACAAAGCTCAGGCCATTCTCCACAACGTCGGCTCAGATCACTGGTCAGAGGCGCGACGCCAAACACCGCCGGCAAACCCCGTCTTGAGGTCATAGGTGAAGTAGTGAATCCCATCCGGTGCCCGGAATATGGCATGACAATCCTCACGGTACCCCTTTTTCCAATTGATCCCGGTGCAATAGGTATTGTTCTGCTCATCGATGCGCCATTTTCCGGTCGCGGTAACTTGATTGGCAACAAACTTTGTTTCCAGCGAACCATCGGCCTTTGTAACGGTTCTTCTTTCCTCCCCATTGTATTGTCTAACGTCCATCGTCCCCGGAAAAAGGGGTTTAAGCTCTTCGCCGCTCATACGGTGTAACCCCTGACTCTCAGCCTCCTTGAGATTTAGCGGTGCCTTGGGGAACTCGATCTGCGCCGCTTGGCATGTTAAGACCATGAGAAGGGATAACAAAGTTGCAACTCGTATCGTGATCATTTCAACCCCCTGCTTGTAAAGTTTTGATTGAATTCAGAATAAACGTTGGGTCCATAAATGCCGGCTTGGCAATCCGTGCACGCGTAACGTTAGCCCACCCCTCGCAGATAAACACGTCAATAACAGTCCCGCAAGGTCGCATTTCACATACTAGCCGTGCCGGGAGGTTCTTCAACGTCATTTTTGGCCTGACAGGCTTGGCATATCCCCAGAATGATCAGGTTTCCACCACCGGCACGCGCGGAGCCAGCGCGCACAGCAATTCATAGCTGATTGTTCCGGCTGAGCGGGCAACGTCTTCCACGGGCAGGACTTCGCCCCAAAGCGTGACCGCACTGCCCACACCCGAATCCGGAAGTTCGCTCAAATCCACATAAAGCATGTCCATCGACACGCGACCGAGCGTACGGCTGCGTTTGCCGTTGACGCCGAGGGGTGTTCCGCTTGGAGCATGACGTGGGTAGCCATCTCCGTATCCGCAGGCGACAACGCCGACTCTCGTCGGCTTGTCCGCTTGCCAGCTGAGGCCGTAACCGAGGCCTTCTCCTGCCTTCAGATGCTGCACGGCGATGACTTCCGATTGCAGCGTCATCGCAGGTTTGAGCCCCAGGCTTTCAGCGCTTGCATCGGCGAAGGGTGAAGCACCGTAAAGCATGATGCCGGGACGGACCCAGTCATAGTTGAATTGCGGATAGCGCAGTAGCGCAGCGGAATTGGCCATGGTAAGCGGCAGGCCTGCACCTCCAACTTTGGCCAGAAACAGCTCGGCCTGCCAGGCGGCACCGCGTTTGTCGTCGGCGGTGGCAAAATGCGTTATGAGCGTGATGCTCTGCACATTCTTGAGTGCCTTGACCTGACCAATAACCTGATCAAATCGCTCCAGCGGAAATCCCAAGCGGTTCATACCGCTGTTGAATTTCACAAAGACATTCACTGGAGCCGAAAACGGTTGCCGCGACAGCAGGGTCAATTGCTCGGGCGAATGCAGCACCGGGGTCAGGCCAAGTTCGACAATGGCCGGCAACTCGCTGGCCTGAAAAAAACCTTCCAGCAACAGGATGGGTTTGTCCACGCCCATCTGCCGAAGGTTGGCAGCCTCGTCCACGGTCAGGACACCAAACCCGTCACTTGACGCAAGGGCCCGCAGGGCGCGGGTCAGCCCATGGCCATAGGCATTCGCTTTTACGACGGCGATGATGCGCGACTGTCCGGCATGCTGGCGGGCCACGCGCAGGTTGTTGGCAAGCGCATCGAGAGAAATCCGGGCGACGATGGGCCGCACTTCAGTACGCGTTTCCTGAGGCGTGGCTTTCGAACTTGGTGTATTCGCCAAGGAAGGTCAAACGTACCATCCCTATGGGGCCATTACGCTGCTTGCCGATGATGATTTCCGCCGTGCCCTTGTCCTGGCTTTCCGGGTTATAGACTTCGTCGCGATAGATGAAGAGGATGACATCCGCATCCTGTTCGATGGCGCCGGATTCACGCAGGTCAGACATCACCGGCCGCTTGTTGGGACGCTGTTCAAGCGAGCGGTTCAACTGGGAAAGCGCGACAACAGGCACATTCAGCTCCTTCGCCAGGGCCTTGAGCGAACGGGAGATTTCGGATATTTCCGTCGCCCGGTTTTCACCGCTGCCGGATGCCGACATGAGCTGGAGATAATCGATCACGATCAGGCCGAGCTTGCCACATTCGCGCGCCAGTCTGCGGGCGCGGGCACGCAGCTCAAGCGGATTGAGTGCGGGGGTTTCGTCGATGAACAGCGGCGCTTCGTTGAGCTTGCCCATGGCATACGTCAGACGCGGCCAGTCATCATCGCCGAGCCGGCCCGTTCTTAGCTTGTGCTGATCCAGCTTGCCGACCGAACCGATCATCCGCATCACAAGTTGTGTGCTGGCCATTTCCATGGAAAATACCGCCACAGGCAAGCCGGTATCCAGCGCGACATTTTCCGCGATGTTAAGCGAGAACGCCGTCTTGCCCATGGAAGGCCGCCCGGCGACAATAATCAGATCGCCCGGCTGCAAACCGGAGGTTTTACTGTCGAGATCCTTGAAACCAGTGGGTACGCCGGTAACGTCGTCCGGATTATCGCGGCTATACAACTCATCAACCCGTTCCATAACCTCGCGCAGAAGCGGCTTGATCGGGGTGAATCCTGCGCCGCCGCGATTACCCGCTTCGGCAATTTCAAACACCTTCGCTTCGGCCTCATCCAGCAGCTGGGATGCGCTTTTGCCGTTTGGGGAATAGGCCGAATCGGCAATACCTGTAGCGGTTTCCACCAGTTTGCGCATTACTGCGCGCTCGCGCACGATTTCCGCATAGCGGCGAATATTGGCGGCAGATGGCGTGTTGCTGGCCAGGCTCGCAAGATAGGGTAAGCCGCCCACGCCTTCAAGTTCACCATGGGATTGAAGGGCTTCGGCCACCGTCACCACATCCGCAGGTTTGTTCTCTCCAATCAGGCGGGTAATTGCACGCAGAATCTGACGGTGATCCTGCCGATATAAATCCAGTTCATTGACCAGGTCAGCGATTTTGTCCCAAGCCAGGTTATCCAGCAGCAATCCACCCAGTACCGCCTGTTCGGCCTCCACTGAGTGAGGGGGTACACGCAGTTGCGCAAGCTGGTCATCAACTGCACCAGCAGAATTGGAAAACGAATGTACGGTGGCCATGTTGCGATTCTATGCCTGACCCGGTTCGGGGCAAAGGGATAACCTGTGCAAAAGATCTGGATAAATCAGGGAAAAACGGGAATAAAAAAGGCGTGAACTCATCACGCCTCTTTTGATCAGGTCTAACAGCGATCAGGACGCGTCGCCCAGAACGGAAACCTTGATGTTGGCCGTCACATCAGAGTATAGCGACAGGACTACGTCGTAGTCACCTATCGTCTTGAAGTGACCCTCGGGCATACGCACTTCCGCCTTGGTCACATCGAAGCCCTGGGCTACCAATGCTTCTGCAATATCAGCATTGCCGACGGAACCAAAGAGACGTCCATCGACCCCAGCCTTCTGGGTGATTTGAACCATCAGTCCTTCAAGCTTTTCAGCACGTGCTTTTGCGGCAGCAAGCTTGTCGGCCTGATGCATTTCAAGCTCAGCTCGCTGCACTTCAAATGCTTCGACATTGGCCTTGGTGGCACGTTTGGCATGACCGCCAGGAATCAGGTAGTTTCGGGCAAAACCATCCTTGACCTTGACCACATCGCCCAGGTTGCCCAAGTTAACCACCTTTTCCATCAGAATAACTTGCATGGCGGTTCTCCTTTAGTGCAAATCAGTGAAGGGCAGTAATGCCAGGTAGCGTGCGCGCTTGATCGCAGCGGAAAGCTGCCGCTGGTAATGCGATTTGGTGCCGGTAATCCGGGCTGGAATGATCTTGCCATTCTCGCTGATGAAGTCCTTCAGGATGTCCACATCCTTGTAATCGACCTCCTTGATGCCTTCGGCAGTAAAGCGGCAGAATTTGCGGCGCTTGAACAGGCCACGGTTGCCCGGACCCCTGTTCTTGGTGTTGTCACGACGTTGTTTGCCCATGGGACGAGGCATGGTGTTACTCCTTTTTGAATTTGGCAATCCCGCTCATCATTACAAAATAGCGGGTCAGGCGGCAGGCTGCTCCGCTTCGGGCTGCTTTGTTTCGCCTTCCAGCAGGGAGCGGGACTTTTCTTCCTTCATCATGGGGGAAGGCGTGCTTACCGCGTCGTCACGCTTGGTGGTCAGGTGGCGCAACACCGCATCGTTGAACCTGAAACCATGCTCCAGTTCGTCGAGGGTAGCCTGGTCACATTCAATGTTCATCAAGACATAATGTGCCTTGTGCAGTTTCTGGATCGGGTAGGCCAGCTGACGACGACCCCAATCTTCCAGACGATGCACTTTGCCGCCATGGCTGGTGATGTTGGTTTGGTAGCGCTCAATCATGGCGGGCACCTGCTCGCTTTGATCGGGATGCACGATAAATACGATTTCGTAATGACGCACGCAAAACTCCTTATGGTTAAAGCTCCCCGCCATGCGACTGCGGTGGAGCAAGGAAAACCAAAATTTTAACCAAGAATCAGGCTATTAGCAAGCCAAGCTGCGCCTTGACGCTGATTACACTGCGCTACGTGCCCAGTTGGGCAAGCGGCACAGGCATCCCCAGCGCATAACCCTGGCCGTAGTCGACTCCAAGCTCCTTGAGGATGGGAACCAAATCAGGATGATGGACATATTCGGCAACGCTTTTAAGGCCAAAATGCTTGGCTACTTCCGCCATGGATCCAACCAGTGCCCGGTCTGTCTCGTTATCGATCAGATTGCGCACGAAGCTGCCATCGATCTTAAGGTAATCAAACGGCAGTTCACGCAGGTACGCGTAATTTGCATACCCTGAGCCAAAATCATCCAGCGCCGTGTGACAGCCCTGCTCACGCAAGGCACGAAGAAACTGGCCCACCTGGTCTAGATTTGCCACGGCCGAGGTCTCGGTAATTTCGAATATCAGCCATGCCGGATTGACCCCGCTTTGCCGGATCCAGTCGGAAATCGCTCCCTGGCTTGCAGGATCAGATAAGGTCTGGCCAGATAGATTGATCGAGAGGCTGGCCAGTTGTCTCGGTAATTCGGTCCGGTTTTCCAACCATTCGCCCAAGCTACGCAGTACCCACAGGTCAACTTGCGGCATCAGCCTTTGCCTTTCGGCTTCACGCAGAAACAAGCTTGGCGAATGGTAGCGATTATCCTCGGATTTAAGCCGTAACAGAATTTCTGCGTGGCAACGAAGCCCATCCTTGAGCGCCTGCAAGAGCTGTGCATGCAGTTCCAACCGACCCTCGCGGATGATACGGGTCGTGGCACGCATCCAGCTTTCCAGTTGCGATTCTCCAATTGCTTTGATCTGAAGGGAGTTGAGTCCCACCTGTCCGGCCTCTTCCAGTGCCTCTTCACCGGCCTTGACTAGCGCTTCGGTGGGCGGTGCTTCAGGGCAATAACCCAAGTGGTAATAGCAACCTGCCCCTTGCAGGCGATATTGCTCTTCAAGCAATGGTTTAAATATGTCCACCAGAGTCGCGTCGGCTCGCGGCGCAACAGCGGCGAAACGGGATTCGCCCAGACGCGCCAGTATCAATCCGCCGTATTCCTTGCTGCGCAACAGATTAACCAGCCCGGCCAATGCCGTGTCACCCGCTTGTTGGCCTTCTCGCATATATTGCACGGCCAGGCACGGAATTTCTATGGCCAGTAATTGCCAAGCGCGATCGGAGTCATCTTTATCATTATCGGCCAAGGCCTGGATCAGACCCCGCCGATTCAACAGGCCGGTGGCGCCATCGCGCATGGTGCTAAGCAGCTGGTTTTCATAAGTCCACGATTCAAGATTCTGATCCAGTAAAGGCGGCATTTCTCCAAACGCGGTTACTCCATAATCTTCCAGCCGCCCGCTGGATAGATACTTCGCCCATTCCCCCACTTCAATGCGGAAGCTGCGTTGCGCAGCCGCATCGGTAAAACCAAGAAAACCAAAAGGCAAGCTGCTCCAGATCAACTGAAGCGGATAAGGCCAGGGCTTATCGGCAAACCTCACCCATGAGCCCAATACTGGCTTGGGAACCCCCTCTGCTGGCACCACCGGCAGGCCCTCGACGCCCGTCAGCCCTTTCCAGGTTTGCGTATTAACACCGGCGGAAGGCTCTTCCAACTGTTGCAACCATCCCTCCAGGGCCTCGCCCGCATCTTCAGTGCTGAAATAAGCGCCCAACTCGCGCTTGGCGATGGACTCAAGTTTTTCCAGCTGTCCAGGCGTTAGCGGGCATTGGCCCAATACCGCTGCGGCATCCTGTGCATCCATCCAGATCTGGGTACCGGGATTATGGCGCAGGGCAATCATGGTAAGCACGTGCGCCCAATACTGCTGGGCAAACGCCGCGGCCTTGCGATGCAGACTGCGGCCGGCCAGTGATTTGTCCAGGGCCTCCTTGGAGCGTTGTTTGGCCCGCAACATCCGATGCCAGCTTTCCATTTCGAGCTGGCGTTCCAGCAACCGATCGCGGCGGCGCAGCAGTGTGGAGGCACCGAGCCGTTCAAGTTCACCCAACAAGGCGGGCGCCTCCTCGGGTTTACGCAATAACGCACGTCCGGCTGACTCAATCCATTCTCTCAGTTTTGGCAATTCATCTGCAGTCGGTCCGGATGCGAGCGTGGCAAGCAGACGATTCAGCAGCTGCCTGACTGGATGGTCCGGGTTCTTGGTCAACGCCTCATTATTGCGCGCCACCTGTTCCATCAACACGGCGGTCAGGGAATCCAGTTGCATATTCGCTTCCGGCTCAAGCCCTGGCACTTGAGCCAGCATGCCCGAAGCGATTACGCCTTTCATCATGGTGGCATCGGCAGCCGTCTGGCTGGCCCACTGTGCGAGCAAAGCTGGCGAGGCTTGGCGCGAGGTTTGACTATGGCTGGATTTATACCGTTCAAACGAGTCCAGCGCATTCAACAGGCGTTCAAGCTGATTTGCTTCCTGCGCTGTTGAATCAGGCGGGGTTGCCAATACCGTCTGCAACTCGGTAGAGCCAAACTGGCCATATGCGGGAGGCGTCTGTCCGAAACTGGAAGGTCGCTGCGCGGTGAAGGCGGGATGAATCTCAGTTGAATGACGATTGGAGATCTTTTTGGCCAACGGCTCCAATTCGTTGGCCAGATCCCAAAGACTGGTTTGCATTTCCGGAACTGCATGATCAAGGAAGTCACGCAGCAAAGCGCGTCTGACGCCATGCCCCAGCCCCTGATCGGCAAGCGCCTCAAGAGTGAAATGCGAGAGGTTGCGCAAACTATAGGGATTGCTGTCGCGTACGATTCTTCGATTAAGCAAACGGCCGAGATGTCTTTCTATAAAACTGAGAGCTGTGTCCTGCTGGGCAATTTCATCCCGGAAGACGGCCAGTTCTTCAACCAGGATGTCGTAGTCGTTCTGGTCTATCAGCGCTAGCCTGACGGCCGCATTCTGTCCAGTAAGGTAATCAACCGCTTTCTTCTGGATGGCTGCCATCAGCTTGACCGGATTCAACAATGCAGATTCCGGAGAGGATGCGTCCAAGTCATCCGGGCTAACCTGCCTGGTCGCCTCAAGCATGTGTGCATACGCAGGACGAAGCCAGTTCAGGCTGGCATCAACGATTTCCTGTACGCCCTGTTCAAAGCAGGCCTGGTCAGAAGGCATGGGTTGCACCATCATCTGACTTTAGCCCAAATTCATGCCTGCTTTACGCAATCCACGTAATAGCGGGGCTTGTCACCATTTTCATCCTTTACCAGGCCGTGGATATCGGTCTCAAAGCCCGGAAACTTCTCGTTAAACTCACGCGCAAACTGGAGGTAACGCACAATCGTCGAATTGAATCGCTCGCCTGGAATAAGCAATGGAATTCCTGGCGGATACGGCGTGAGCAAAACACTGGTGATTCGACCTTCCAGTCTATCGATTTCAACCCTATCGATGTCCCGGTGCGCCATCCTGGCAAACGCATCTGCAGGCTTCATGGCGGTTTCCATGTTGGACAAATACATTTCTGTCGTCAGTCGCGCTATGTCGTAGGCCTTGTATATGCCGTGAATGCTGTCACACAACTCCTTCAGGCCCACTCGCTCATAACGCGGAAACTTGGCAACAAATTCCGGCAGCACCCGCCACAGAGGTCGATCCTTGTCGTAATCGTCCTTGAACTGCTGGAGCTCCGTCACCATGGTGTTCCAGCGCCCCTTGGTAATACCGATGGTGAACATGATGAAGAATGAATAAAGCCCGGTCTTCTCCACCACAATACCGTGCTCGGCAAGATACTTGGTGACAATCGCAGCCGGAATCCCCGTATCGGCGAAATCGCCCTCTACATCCAGGCCGGGGGTAATGATGGTGGCCTTGATGGGGTCGAGCATGTTGAAGCCCTCCGCCAGGTTGCCGAAGCCATGCCATTTCTCGCCACCACGGATGACCCACTCGCTGCGCTCGCCGACATCCTCTTCAGCCAGATCGTTGGGGCCCCATACCTTGAACCACCATGATTCACCATATTCGCTACCCACCTTGCGCATGGCACGGCGGAAATCAAGCGCTTCGCGAATGGATTCTTCCACCAGCGCATTACCTCCGGGTGGCTCCATCATCGCCGCTGCCACATCGCAGCTGGCAATGATTGCGTACTGAGGGCTGGTGGACATGTGCATGAGGAAAGCCTCGTTAAACACATCCTTGTCCAGTTTGCGTGTCTGAGAATCCTGAACCAGGATTTGCGAAGCCTGCGACAGACCGGCAAGCAATTTATGCGTGGACTGCGTGGAGAACACCATTGATTCCTTGCATCGCGGTCTGTCCTTTCCGATGGCGTGCATTCCCCTGTAGAAGATATGGAACGCGGCGTGGGGTAACCACGCTTCATCGAAATGCAGGGTGTCAATTTTGCCGTCGAGCATTTCCTTGATGTCGTCGACGTTATAGACCACACCATCGTAGGTGCTCTGGGTAATCGTCAGGACGCGTGGCCTCCCCTTGGCCTTCCTGGCAAAGGGATGGGCCGCAATCTTCTTCTCAATGCTATCCCAGCGAAACTCTTCCTTGGGGATCGGCCCGATGATGCCGTAATGGTTACGCGTCGGCATCAAGAATACCGGGATCGCTCCAGTCATGATGATGGCATGCAGAACTGACTTGTGACAGTTGCGATCCACCACCACCACATCATCCGGCGCCACAGTTGAATGCCACACGATCTTGTTCGATGTGGAAGTGCCATTGGTAACGAAGAACAGGTGATCGGCATTGAATATCCGCGCTGCATTTCGTTCAGATGCAGCAACCGGCCCGGTATGGTCAAGCAGCTGACCGAGTTCGTCAACCGCATTGCAGACATCGGCGCGCAACAGGTTTTCGCCGAAAAACTGATGGAACATCTGACCAACCGGACTTTTCAGAAATGCAACGCCACCTGAATGCCCCGGACAATGCCAGGAATAAGAACTATCCGCTGCGTAGTGCGTAAGCGCCCGGAAGAACGGCGGCGCCAATGCGTCAAGATAGTTTCTTGCTTCGCGTATGACATAGCGGGCGATAAACTCCGGCGTATCCTCGAACATATGGATGAAGCCGTGGAGTTCCTTCAGGACATCATTGGGTATGTGACGCGATGTGCGCGTTTCTCCGTAAAGAAAGATCGGGATGTCAGCATTGCGAAAACGCAGCTCCTCAACAAAAGTGCGAATTCGGGCAACAGCTTCTTCAGCTGCCTCAGTCGTCTGAAACTCTTCGTCATCAATTGAAAGGATGAAAGCGGATGCGCGCGACTGCTGTTGAGCAAACGAAGCAACATCGCCGAAGCTGGTAACACCCAATACCTCCATGCCCTCGCTTTCAATCGCTGCTGCAAGCGCACGGATACCGAGTCCGCTGGCATTCTCGGAACGGAAATCCTCGTCAATGATGACGATGGGAAAGCGGAAATGCATGGCCTATCCCTCCTGGGGCGGGGCTACAAAGCAGGCATTATAGAGTCTCAAATCCGGGGAAGTGTGACGCCCTGCTGGCCCTGATACTTGCCACCCCGGTCCTTGTATGAGGTTTCACACACTTCATCGGACTCGAAGAAAATTACTTGAGCCACGCCTTCGTTCGCGTAGATTCTGGCTGGAAGCGGCGTGGTGTTTGAAAATTCCAGAGTCACGTAGCCTTCCCATTCCGGCTCGAACGGCGTCACGTTGACGATAATCCCGCAGCGGGCATAGGTGGATTTTCCCAGGCAAATGGTCAAGACATTTCTGGGTATGCGGAAATACTCCACGGTGCGCGCCAGGGCAAACGAATTGGGCGGGATGATGCAGGATTCGCCGTGCATTTCGACAAAAGAATCCGGGTCGAAATGTTTTGGATCGACTATAGTGGAGTTGATATTGGTGAATACCTTGAATTCGCCAGCACAGCGGATGTCGTAACCGTAACTGGAGGTGCCGTAGGAAACAATCTTGTTCCCATCCATTTCGCGGATGAGATTGGGCTCGAAAGGCTCGATCATGCCGTGACTTTCGGCCATACGGCGTATCCATTTGTCGGGCTTGATGCTCATGGTTGCGTAGCTGATTCAAACAGGTGTGTGTGGAGTATAAGGCAAGACCCCTTGTACCGAAGAAGTAGAAAGGGCAGGGGAAACCCGCCCTTTCTTACCCTGCATTTGAAGCTTAGGTATTCTGGATGACGATGCTGGGGAATTTGCTGGAATGATCAACGGAGGATTCGCCGATCTTTACCGCAACCCGGCGGCCGATCGCCCGATAAATTTCAGCAATTCGTGAATCCGGCGCCGCGATGACAGTGGGGTTACCCGAATCGGTCTGCTCGCGTATCTGGATGTCCAGAGGCAATCCACCCAGAAATTCGACAGCATAGTCGGCGCACATCTTCTCGCCTCCGCCCTGCCCGAAAATGCGCTCTTCATGCTCACAGTTGGAACAGATATGGATCGACATGTTCTCGACGACCCCAAGAATGGGAATACCGACCTTTTCAAACATTTTCAGGCCCTTGCGGGCATCAATCAGGGCAATATCCTGTGGGGTGGTGACGATGATGGCTCCGGTTACCGGGACTTTCTGTGCCAAGGTCAGCTGCACATCACCGGTTCCCGGGGGCATATCCACCACCAGGTAATCAACCTCTTTCCAGTTTGTGTCAGCCAGGAGTTGTTCCAGCGCCTGGGTCACCATGGGACCTCGCCAAACCATGGGTGTATCGACATCAATCATGAAGCCGATCGACATGGCCTGCAAGCCATGTCCGATCATGGGCTCAAGCGTCTTTCCATCCTGTGATTCAGGCCGTCCCTTGATACCAAGCATCATGGGCTGTGAAGGGCCATAGATATCTGCATCCAGAATGCCCACTGTGGCACCTTCGGCGGCTAATGCCAATGCCAGGTTTACTGCAGTGGTGGACTTGCCCACCCCGCCTTTGCCTGATGCAACGGCAATGATGTTCTTGATGCCCGGGATCAGCTTGACACCCTTCTGTACCCCATGTGACACGATTCTGAAGCTCACATTGACACTCACGCGCCCCACTTCCGGCAGGGATTTCAACTTGTCCTCAACCATTTTCTTGATGGACTCAAGCTGAGTCTTCGCAGGGTAGCCCAACACTATGTCCACCGTCACGTTGTTGCTATCCAGCTTGATGCTCTTGGCAGACTTGCTGGTGACAAGATCCTTCTTTGTATTCGGATCGATGAGTTCCTTAAGGGCGTTCTGCACCAACAGTTCGGATAAAGCCATAGTTGCTCCAAAAAATTTAAGCACGAAAATACTTGATTATTTTTGTCAAGTATATCCCGGCTCAGACCGGTGAGCAATATTAATGGAGGATTGCAGTAATAACACCAAGGCAACCAACGGCCCATTGGGGCCGCCGACCGTCAACCATTCTCTTCAATCAACACTCCCTGAATTGCCCTTCCTCGAAGCAGGCCCGTTGGCTCGCCATAACCTTCGCGATTGCCGAATTTGCTGATCCGGCAAACTCAGCGCTTGTCTTTACAACAGTACTAACACGCTTGACCGGTTTGGCCTGGTTGCCACGAGGAATGAAACGGAGTTCACAATGCCATGATGCAGGATTAAATGTTTGGCCCCCCGCACCCCGGGTTGGATGCGCCCAAGACTCCTGGACTAGCCGGCTCCGGAATTGCCATACGAGTTGTAAGGCGAACGCATGCGTTAGTTAACGAAGTAATCCAGCTGGCCGCTGACTTTTCAAGTGCAGGGACGACCCCAGACAAAGCAGATCAAGTTCGGACGCAACTGCGGCAGGCAGCGGTTAATGTTGTTGTGCCACATTCTCATTCACCGCCTCAACAGCTACGGTGGGGTAAGCAGGCTCGGGGAACGCTCCGCTCGGGGTGATAGCGTCCCAGTTGGCTTTATAGGTTGCACAGGCAGCCAAGAAATTGTCACCAATGGCCTGATGACCGACGCCCTTCGACGCGCAACCACAGGAGCACCGTGGCGATGGTGTCAGCACGCGCTTCCGTCCGTCATCCGCAAAATGGAATGGATGCAGGTCTGAATATCATGTTCAGCAACATCAATGAGTCAGTTGCTGGGTGCGCACTGATGTGCGACCAAGACAGCTTCCGGCAGGCGAGCTCTGAGAGTGCTGACGATCTCCAGCATCAATCCCGACCGGTATCGATGCGAAACCCAGAGCAAATTAAGCTCCAGATTAACATCGGCAAATACCACTTCGTCGTATCGAAGCAATACTGCGTTGATGTATGTGGCGGCGGATTCAATGTAATGGCGGGGACGCGATTTGAGCTTAGGTATGAGCACCATGAAATCTGCCAGGAGTTTGCCCGAGTCATCGTGGGTCGGGACACGTTTCCACAGAGGCTCACCCGGATTGACCTGGAAGGCCTTGCCGACAGGGAATTCAACCCGCGTAGCCGGGAAATCCTGATCGGTAGTCGATTTCATATGCCTCCTTGCAGTGAGTATAGCCTTTGCCTGCAAACCTCTGAACTCTCGGCAAGAAGATGCGAGGCCTGACAATTACTTTGCCCCCGATACTGAAAGGTGCGATGCGAGGAAAATGCAAAAAGAAAGCCCGCTTCAAATTTTGGCCCTTAGCAGGGATTGCATTGCAACACGAATAGTCTATCGGCCCGTCTTGTCCACAAGCCTGCGCTCAAACCTTGGGCTGCGACGCCTAAGGTATCGGAGATCGCGCGACAGGTAGCGTTCAAGTTCTTCAAGCGCCAATCGATAAACCTCTCGCTTGAACTCAACCACCGAATCCATTTCTATCCAGTAGTCATTCCAACGCCATGCATCAAATTCTGGATGACTAGAAGCACGCAAACTGACATCGCTGTCCCTGCCTGTCAGACGCAACAGAAACCAAATCTGTTTCTGCCCCCGGTAAATTCTTCGGCAGTCCTTTCTTACCCAATTATCGGGCACCTCATAACGCAGCCAGTTTCGGGTCCGTCCCAAAATCCGCACATGTTGGGGACCCAATCCAACTTCTTCGTTGAGTTCCCGGTACATGGCCACTTCTGGCGTTTCCCCAGCCTGGATCCCGCCCTGCGGAAATTGCCACGCATGCTGGTTAATACGCTTTGCCCAAAACACCTGGTTTTCTGCATTACATAAAATAATGCCGACGTTGGGGCGGAAGCCTTCCCGATCTATCATTGCCGCCACCTTCAAGCAAATATGTCTCTCTTATCATTGTTTCACACTACGCGGAAATTGCAACTTAGCGGATGTTCAGGTTCAGTTCTTTACTCATTGTTTTTGCGCTATTTTTCTCCAGGTGTTCCGATTCGGCTCAGGCAGATTTTGCAAGTCAGGTCCGTTCTGCCCAGCGAAGTTCCCGCGCGAAATGGAGCAAATCCAGGCCCCAGTGCTTGCCCAATTTCGCTGCATCAGCCAGTGCTTCTTCAAGCCGTCCCGATCCACCTGGTTTGTTGAGGGCCAGCACCACCACATTGGTTTTTCCCCGAATGGACATCGAGCACACCTGGCCGTCAAAGGCATCAATCAATCGGGATAGATAGTCAACAAAGCCCTTGTCCTGTCCCCATAAATTCACCGACAGCACTCCTCCGGGTTTTAGTGCCTGCCGGCACGCGCGATAGAACTCCGGCGTCGCCAAACTTTCCACCTGATTGCCCGCATCATAGCCATCCAACAGAATAACGTCGGCGCTTTGAGGATGGGCAGGCACGTAGGCTGCTCCATCTTCAATCAGCACCTCAAGATAGTCATTATCGGGTGGCAGAAAGAAATGAGCACGAGCTGCTGACACCACCTCAGGATTCAACTCGACCGCCTTGAACCGGGTTTGAGGGCGCTTCTTGTGAACAAACTTGGCTATCGATCCGCCACCCAAACCAATCATCACGACATCCCCTGGTTCTGGTACAAAAAGCAGAAAGGCCATCATGGCTCGGGTATAGGCCAGCTCCAAATCCCAAGGCCGGCTGATCCGCATGGAGCTTTGAATTGCGCCTGTTCCAAGATGCAGGCTCCGCACACCCCGTTCTTCCACGACTTCTACGGTTGAATCAGACTGAACGGACTTGGACAAGCGTTTACGGAACATCGGGAACAGGAAGCCTTGTAAAATACTGTTTTTGATAATTATATCGATCATGCGCCTGTCTCAGTTTTTCCTCTCAACCAGCAAGGAAGCCCCAGCCGAGGCGGAACTCGTCTCCCACAAGCTCATGCTTCGAGCAGGGCTCATACGCCGTCTGGGCTCGGGACTTTATACCTGGATGCCATTGGGCCTGAAAGTCTTGCGCAAGGTCGAGGACATCGTGCGGGAGGAGATGAATCGCGCGGGCGCACTTGAACTCTTCATGCCTGCTATCCAACCCGCCGAACTCTGGCAGGAGTCGGGCCGCTGGGAAAGATTTGGCCCGCAGATGCTTAAGATCAAGGACCGCCATGATCGTGATTTCTGTTTCGGTCCGACTCACGAAGAGGTGATTACCGATATCGCGCGCAAGGAAATCCGATCCTATCGCCAGCTGCCTGTCAATTTTTACCAGATTCAGACCAAATTCCGCGATGAAATTCGCCCTCGCTTCGGCGTCATGCGCGCGCGCGAATTCATCATGAAAGATGCCTATTCGTTCCACGCCGACCGCACCAGTCTGGAACAGACCTATCAAGACATGTATGACACGTACGGCCGTATTTTCACCCGACTTGGTTTGAAGTTCCGTGCCGTCGCTGCCGACACCGGCGCTATCGGCGGCTCCGGTTCACATGAATTCCACGTACTTGCCGATTCCGGCGAGGACGCCATCGCCTTCTGCCCTAATTCCGACTATGCGGCCAATATTGAAATGGCTGAAGCGCTAGCCCCCGCAACGCTCAGGGCCAGCCCTGGCAAGGCCATGGAGAAAGTTGCGACACCCGGTGTCGGGACCATCGAAGAAGTCGTGGCCTTCTTTGGGTCATCCCCTGAGAAGACCGTCAAGACACTCATCGCGATCGGCGTTGAAGGCCCTGTGGCCCTTCTGCTTCGCGGCGACCATCAACTCAATGAAGTCAAGGCGGCCAAACTGGCAGAAACGGGCGATGCATTCCGTCTGGCTGCAGAAGCAGAAGTAAAGGCTGCCACAGGGACCGGACCCGGTTCCGTTGGCCCCGTAGGACTGAGTATTCCGGTCATCGCAGATCGCGCCGTGATGGCAATGAGCGATTTCATCTGTGGTGCCAATGAAAAGGGCTATCACCTTACGGGCATCAATTTTGGCCGTGACCTGCCCGAACCCAAGGTCGCTGATATCCGCAATGCTGTCGCCGGTGACCGAAGTCCCGACGGCAAGGGTAGGCTGGAACTTTGTCGCGGCATTGAGGTTGGCCATGTGTTCCAGTTAGGCACGAAATACTCCCAGGCTTTGAACGCCGCCTTTCTGACCAAGGACGGCAAGTCGCAGGTGCTGGAAATGGGTTGCTACGGCATCGGTGTTTCCCGCATCGTGGCCGCAGCCATTGAACAGAACCATGATGAAAAAGGCATTATCTGGCCCCAGGCCATGGCACCGTTTTTGCTGGTAATTACACCTGTTGGCTATCAGAAGAATAAGGTAGTCAGTGAAACTGCCGATAAGCTATATAGGAAGTTCACGGAAGCGGGGGTCGAGGTGTTGCTGGACGACCGCGATGAGCGACCTGGTGTACTATTTGCCGATGCCGAGCTGATCGGCATTCCACATCGCATCACCATCGGTGAACGCGGGCTGAAGGAAGGCGTGGTGGAATACCAAAGCCGAAGGCATACTGAAGCGCAAAGAATCCTGGTAGCGAATGCGGTTGACTTCTTGCTTGATAACTTGAAACAGGAGTAATGAGGAGTACATTATGTGGCGAGCCCGTCAAATCCGTTGGATTCATGGCATGAAAGTTCGTTTTCCCAAACGTCCGCTGCTCGCCGGCGCCCTCTGCTGTGCTTTGGCAGGTTCAGCCTATGCTGGCGCGCAAAAGGAAGAAGTGCTCAGCCAGAGCGTGCGCGCAACGCTGCAAAAGGCGGTTGCGGATGTGGCGGTTACACGCACTGCCTTTAACAACAAGGCCGATGAAGAAGCCTGGCTGAACGAAATGTCACGTCGGCTTGCCCGTTTTGTACCGGACGAGCAGGAACGAATTGAACTGCTCACCACGATCCACTGGGAGGCTTCCCGGGCAGGGCTTGATCCCCAGCTTGTATTGGGTCTGGTTCAAGTGGAAAGCGGTTTTCACAAATATGCCACCTCGGTAGTAGGTGCCCGTGGCTACATGCAGGTCATGCCTTTCTGGACCCGCCTGATAGGAAGCAAAGAACACAACTTATTCCAGTTGCGAACAAACCTGCGCTACGGCTGTGTAATCCTGCGTCACTACATCGATATCGAGCAAGGTGACTTGTTCCGCGCGCTTGGGCGCTACAATGGCAGCCTGGGCAAGCCCGAATACCCGAATATGGTCGTAGGCGCCTGGAAACGCAACTGGGACTACACCCCCAGAACGAAAACTGCAATGCGCTGATCTACCTTGAAAGGATGATCAGCGTTTTTGCTTGACACTCGGTTGTCACCAACCCCGGTTCAGCCAATCGCGCTGTAACGACACCGTCAAAGGGCGCTCTCAAAACCGAATCAGCCAGGTTCTTCTGCGCGATCGCCAAGCGGGCCTGCGCCGCGGCCAAACCCGCCCGCGCTCGGGCGTACCGCAAATTTGCGGCATCCAGTTCTGTAGTCGATGTCACGGTGCGCCTGTAGAGTTCCTCGGCGCGATCCAGATCCTTTTTTGCATCTTCCTCGTCGACCCGGTTTCCGTCGACGTTGGCCTGCGCTTCTTTGAGTCGCGCTTCGTATATCACGTCGTTTAGCCTTACCAGCGCATCACCCTTCTTTACGCGCTGGCCGACATTGACCTTTACCTCTTCGACCATGCCAGGTACGCGTGTGGTGAGTTCGACCTTGCCGGCCGGCCAAGCAGGGATTGACGTCAGACATGACAAAAGCAGGATTATCCGTTTCACGATTTTTCCTTTGCCTTCGTTCGGGCCACGATAACATCCAATGGTTCACCCACCAGTGCTTCCAGTCTCGCCAGCGCCAGCGCCAGGCGGTACTCAACCTGCTTCTTACGGATGGCCGCTGCCTGGGTATCGGCCATTGCAAATCCCAAATTGGTCTTGAACTCCATTTCATATTCTGCCCGAGCGCGCTCAAGGGCGAGATCTCGATAATTCACCTGGGTCAAAGCAGCCGGGCGGGAAGCTGTCCTGAGCCATTCGATCTCATTCAGGACATCCATCAGCTGTTCGGTCAAATCCAATTTGGCTTGTGCAAACTGGGCGCCCAACTTGTCCCTTTGCGCTACTTCACGTGCGATTCGTGCATCAACACGCTCCCCCTGGTACAGAGGCCAGCTAACCACAAGACCTGCACTTAGACGATCCAAGGTGGTTGATTCGCGGCTGTAATTTGCTCCGGCAAGTTCAGCATCCAGTATCGGACTGCGCTCACTTCGCACAGCTTCGGCACGAAGGGTTGTGCTTCGGGTTTGGGCCCGTAAAGAACGCAATGCAGGATTCGATTCGAGCGCAATCGGCAAGAGTGCTTCATAACCCGGAAGATCAATTTCGTTTTGCTGCAGTTTGGGAAATTCCAGATCACGCGGAATTTCATTCGGCCTGTTCAAGGCATCGGCGAGTTTCTTTCTACTGGACCGCACCTTTTGGTCAGCCTGGTTGCGACGTTCGCGATAATCCTGATACTGGGCCTCAAGTTGACTCAGATCTGTCTGGCTGATTTGTCCCAGTTCGAATCTGGACTTGGCGTCATCCCAGCGTGTATAGGCCACGGCCATGTATTCATTGGATGCGGCAAACTGCATGTCAGCCAACAGGACATCGAAAAAGCGCGCCATGATGTTGATACGCCGCACATCCTTGGTCTCAAGCAGATTGAATTGCCGCGCCATGGTTTCCAGTCGAGCTGCATCAACTGACCGGGAAGTGCGGCCAAAATCCAGCAGCGTCTTGCGCGCGACCAGCCGCAGGCTGTTATTCGCTGCCCATTGTCCTTCATCGGGGCCCGTCGTCGGCATGCCCCTGCGCACGGCACCATCCAGACTTAGGGAAAGATCGTTTTGGCTGGCTGCCAGTTGCTGATCAGCCAAGGCCAGATTGACGTCCGCCACTGCCGCATCGAGTTGGGGATAGGGCTCGTTTGCCGCAGAGAGTGCCTCTTCCAGCGTCAGTGGCCTATCTTCGGCCCAAGCAAACAGAGGAAAGAGCAGTATGACTCCTGCCAGCCGCAACCTCATGGCCGGTACGATATTTGCGCCTGCTGCTTGTATTTGATAAATGGCATCTGCCTGTAGGCGCCTTCCACCACGTAACGGCCCAGCAGCAAGAATTCGTTCTTGTCCTTCGTCGGCCCTGTATAGCGGACAATCAAATTGCCGTTCAAGTCAAAAAAGGCGATGACGGGTGTAGCCCTCACCCTGTTTTCAAATGCAAAATCCTTTTCCTTGGTCTCCTTGCCCCTGAAGTCAGTCATCAAAACGTCCCCTTTGGTATCCACAGGAAAGAGAAGGAAATGCTTTCGATAATAGGCCTGGACATCCGCCTGGTTGAGTACTGTGGCTTTCATCCTCGCGCAGAATGGGCAATCGTCCATTTCGAAAAACAACATGATGGCCGCTTTGCCATCGTGCTTCGCCGTCGCCAGTTCAGCCTGGAAATCCCCCAGCTTTGGTTCGAAAAAGTAATTGCCGGGATCACGTGTTTCCGCCCCCACCGGCTGCAGGACAAGAGCAAGCAGAAGAATCAGATAACGCACTTATTTACCGCCTTTTTTTGCAATCCGTTGGATGTAATCTTCAACCGCTTCTTTCGTCACGCCCCCCACCTGGTGCGCCACCAGCTTTCCCGCAGGGTTGTAAAGATAAGTTGTTGGCAGGCCATCGACTGGGCCAATCTGGGAGGCCAGCGTGGGGCTACCCAGTACAATCGGGTAAGACACCAGCATGCTTTCCGCAAAATCCATGACCTGCTTGGCATTGCGGTAATCCATTGCAATGCCAATCACAACGAGATTGTTCCTCTTGTCTTCGTGAAGTGCGACCAGGTCCGGAATTTCCTCAAGACAGGGTGGGCACCAGGTTGCCCAGAAATTCACCAACACCCATTTGCCCTTGTAATCAGCCAATTTATGCGTCTTACCCTCTGTATCGGTCAGCGTAAATGCGTGGGCCGTAAGGGCGATCAATCCCAGCAACATCCCGGCCAGCCAGTGGGTCGGATAGAATTTCATTTTTTCCATTGTCAAGAGTGCCATGAGCGAATTCCGCATTGAAAAAGACTCCCTCGGGGAATACCAAGTTCCCGGCCATGCCTGGTATGGCATTCAGACTGCACGGGCCGTTGACAATTTTCCCATTTCCGGGCGCAAGCCCGATGTGGATTTTATCCGGGCCCATGTGCAGATCAAACTGGCCGCTGCCAGGGCCAATTGCCAGCCGGGCTGGTTGCCCGAACAAGAACGCGATGCCATTGTGGCAGCCTGCGAGAAAATCCTGCAAGGGGAACATTTGGACCAGTTCGTGGTGGACCGTTTCCAGGCCGGCGCTGGGACCAGCCATAACATGAACACCAACGAGGTTATTGCGAACCTCGCCAACGTGGCGCTGGGCGGAACCAGGGGCGCTTATCAGCCCATTAACCCCAATGATGACGTCAACATGGGCCAGTCCACGAATGACACCATTCCGACCGCAATCCGCCTCGCGGTTCTGGCCAAGCTCTCTCGACTGGTCAAGGCAGTCCGCGCCATGGGTGCCGAGTTCGAACGGCTTGCCATGCAGGAAAAGGACACTGTCAAATCCGGCCGCACCCACCTGCAGGATGCCGTGCCAACAACCCTGGGTATCGAATTTGGTGGCTATGCCTGGACGCTGGCGAGGGCTGCAGACAATCTTGCCGAATGCAGAAGCAGGCTCTGCCAGATTGGCTTGGGGGGATCGGCGGCAGGTACGGCCCTCAACACCTCACCAAATTACCCAACAAAAGTTGCTGTCGAATTGGGCAAACTGACCGGTGAGCCGATCGAGTCGAGCCATCTAGTCGCCCAAATGCAATCCATGCTCGACTTGCAGGACTTGTCCGCACGCATCCGCGGGCTAGCACTTGAGCTGACCCGTATCTCAAACGACCTGCGCCTGCTGGCTTCCGGACCCCGCACCGGCTTAGGCGAAATCACCCTGCCCCCGGTCCAGCCCGGATCTTCAATCATGCCCGGCAAGGTCAACCCGGTCATGTTCGAAATGCTCAATCAGGTCTGCTTCCAGGTGCTGGGGCAGGATCACGCCGTGGCGCTTATGACGCAGGCTGGCCAACTGGAACTGAACGTCATGATGCCCGCACTGGGCAGCGCGCTGTTCGACGCCATGGACTGGCTGACCAACGCCATGAACGCCGCCACCGAGAAGAACCTCACGGGTCTCATCATCAATCGTGAACGCTGCGCCTTCTTCATCCACCAGAGCGTCGCGCTCGCCACGCTGCTGAACACGAAGATCGGCTACATGAAGGCAGGTGAAATCGCCAAGGAGTCAGAAAAGACCGGGAAGCCGATTCGCGAGATTGTGGCAGAACACGGCATCATGGATCCGGCAGAGTTCGACCGGCTGGTGCTGGAAGCAGCGCATGGCGTGGGGAGTGGCGGGGGTGGAGGTTAGCATGAAGCGAAAGCATAGAGTCTTCGCGAAGGGAAACCTTTCGGGACTAAGCCCAGTTTCAGAACCAGCGCTGGTATTGCAGGTTCGGCATCAGTCACTTTCATTTCCCCAGATAGAGAGCTACCTCAGGTTGTTGGTCCTCGCTGAGACTCGTCGCTATCCGAGATACTCCAAAGGTCTGCTGGTGCCAACCAAGAGATGGCTAGCATCACGCTTTCCAAGTCGACGCCTTCAAGTAGCCTCCAGCTTCCTAGCCAAAGGAGGAAAAGCAAGTGCCAGAGTCTTCCGCCTTTCCCTTCCGGCATGGCGTCACTGGCCAGGACTAATGCACCTCGTTGGAGGCAGTGCAGATGAAGACCTTACCCCTGATGCATGACTCAAACAGTATTTGCAATCTAATGTAGTTCCTTCCCAACCTCACCCTTCCCCTGTTCCTTGTGCCCTTCCGACGCATGGGTGAGATAAAGCGCCAGGCCCACCATGGCAATCGCCACGGCCAGATACAGCAAGTCAACCGGCTGTTCGACCTTCATGTTGAGTCCGTGTTCGAACAGCGTCACGATCAGAATCATCAGCACGACTTTCGCCAGCCGCGCCTTCAGGTCATCCAGGCTTTCGATCACCAGAATGCGGCTTGAGGTTCGGCTGCCCTTGGCTTCGTCGATGTCGCTGATGAACAGTTCATACATGCCGAGCGAAAAGATCAGCATGAAAGTGGCAATCAGGTAGCCGTCGACCACTTCCACCACGTGGGTGATGGTCTGGTCATGCAACTGCTTGCGCGTTTCTTCGGCCAGCGCCAGGTCGCCATAGTGAATCATGTGACTGATGATGTAGAACACGTCGACCGTGGCCAGGTAGAACACGGCAATCGCGGCAGCCATGCTGGCGAGCACGGCGGAAAGCACCACCCAGCGGGTGCGCCAGAGCACGGCTTCAAATAGCTGTTCGAGAAATCGCATTGTTTTTCGCTCCCCTTTTCCCTACCAGATCATTGCCGCTGTCGGCGGGCACGGATCAGTAATAAAATGCAGCATTATACTTTCATGCAAATGACCTCCTCCCATGCAGGAACTGCTCGTTCTCTACTACTCGCAGAATGGCGCTGTCGCCGAAATGGCGCGGCTGATCGCGCGCGGCATCGAATCGGTTCCCGGCGCGCAAGCCCGTATTCGCACCGTGCCCAAGGTGTCGCCCAAGACCGAAGTTGCCAAACCTGCGGTTCCTCCGGAAGGCGCGCCCTACGCCGAACTGAAGGACTTCGAGGAATGCATCGGCCTGGCACTGGGCAGCCCTACCCGCTTTGGCAACATGGCAGCTGCGATGAAATATTTTCTCGACGGCACAGGTGGCCTATGGATGAAAGGCTCGCTCGCAGGCAAGCCGGCCTGCGTGTTCACCTCGACGGCCACCATGCATGGCGGTCAGGAAACCACGCTGTTGTCCATGATGTTTCCATTGATCCATCACGGCATGCTCATGGTCGGCATCCCCTACACAGTGCCAGAACTGACTTCAACTTCCGCTGGCGGCACGCCATACGGGGCAACCCATGTCGCAGGCCCGAATGACGATCACCCGCTGACCGAAGACGAACGCAAGCTGTGCGTTGCCCAGGGTAAACGGCTTGCGGAGACCGCCCTTAAATTGGCGCCGACCGCACCTTGAGTGAACTGGGCACCGAGGCGCGCCGCTTTGTCCGTTCGCATCCGCACGGCGTTCTTGCAACGCTGTCGAAACGGCTGCATGGTTATCCCTTCGGCTCAATGACGCCGTTTGTCACTGACCACACTGGTGCACCTATCATCCTGATCTCGACGCTGGCTGAGCACACCAAGAACATCGAAGCTGATCACCGCGTCAGCCTGATCGTGCACCCCTGTGCTGACGACATGCAGGCGGCAGGCAGAGTCACCATCGTCGGCCAAGCCGTGCGGTTGCCGGAGAAATCCGCACTCGGACCACGCTACCTGCGCTATGTGCCAAACGCCGCGCAGTATTTCGGCATGCACGATTTCCTCTTCTATCGCATCGAGCCGACGGCCATTCGCTACATCGGTGGTTTCGGCAAGATTCACTGGGTGGAACCTGCAACCTATACTGCGCCGCCCAATCATCTGGCTGATATCGAGAACGGCATCTTGCAGCACATGAATGCGGACCATGCCAATGCCCTGCGTGACTATTGCCGACGCTTCCATGGACAGGAGGCAGATAAGGCAGATAAGGCAGAAATGATCGGCATCGACTGCGATGGGTTCGATGTGCGCGCCGATGGGAGGAAACTTCGTTTCGAGTTCGCTGAACCCGTACTGGATGCAGACGCTGCGCGAGCCGCCCTGGTCAAGCTGGCCGAGGAAGCGCGCGCTTGACGCGAACCCTCGGCTACATCGCGAGCGCAAGCCTGATTGCACTGATCCTGCTTTGTCTGGCCTGGGAGCTGTGGCTGGCACCACTCCGGCCAGGCGGGTCCTGGCTCGTGCTTAAAGCCGTCATTCTTCTCATTCCACTCATGGGCATCCTCAAAGGCCGCCGTTACACCTATCAGTGGATGTCAATGTTCATCCTGCTGTACTTCATCGAAGGCGTGATGCGTGCCTGGTCTGACAAAGGATTATCTGCCTCCCTCGCCATGGGAGAAATCGGTCTAAGTTTGTCATTCTTCAGTGCTGCCATCTTTTACGCCAAATATACTGCGCCCTCTCGGATGACCCGGAGGGCGCAGTAGCAAGGCCGCGGCTCAAACCTGAGGATGTGCCCGCTCCAGTTTGGAGTGCAGTTTGTTGAGCGCGTGCAGGTAGGCCTTGGCGGATGCGATCACGATATCGGTATCTGCTCCTTGGCCATTCACGACCCGACCGCCTTTAGCCAGTCGCACTGTCACCTCGCCCTGTGAGTCGGTCCCGCTGGTAATGTTGTTGACCGAATAAAGCAGCAGCTCGGCGCCACTGTTGACGACCGATTCCAGCGCCTTGAATGAAGCATCCACCGGCCCGCTGCCATCGGCGTGTGCGCTCATTTCGCTGCCCTCGTCAGTAATCACCATTCTTGCATGGGGTGTTTCTCCTGTTTCAGAGCAGACCTTGAGTGAAACCAGTTTGAATCGTTCATGATCTGCTGAATAACGTTCATCGCTGACCAACGCCTGCAAATCTTCATCAAAGATTTCCCGCTTCTTGTCTGCCAGTTCCTTGAACCGGGCAAACGCAGCATTGAGCGCTTCCTCACTTTCCATCACGATACCCAACTCGGCCAGCTTGCTGCGAAAGGCATTGCGGCCGGACAGCTTGCCCAAGGTCAGGCGGTTAGCATTCCAGCCCACATCTTCGGCGCGCATGATTTCATAGGTTTCCCTGTGCTTGAGCACGCCATCCTGATGAATGCCGGACTCATGGGCGAATGCGTTGGCGCCGACAATCGCCTTGTTGGGCTGCACCGGGTAGCCCGTAATGGTGGAAACCAGTTTAGATGAGGGCACGATTTGCGTTGCATCGACCCGGGAATCACAGTTGAAGACATCCTTGCGCGTACGCACGGCCATGACGACCTCTTCCAGAGATGCATTACCTGCGCGCTCACCCAGGCCGTTGATGGTGCACTCTACCTGACGCGCACCGGCCATAACGGCAGCCAGCGAGTTGGCGACTGCCATGCCCAGGTCATTGTGACAGTGGGTGGACCAGATTACCTTGTCGGAATTGGGCACGCGTTCTATGAGCTGTTTCATGCGCTCGCCCCACAACGCCGGAATGGAATAGCCCACCGTGTCCGGTACATTGATGGTCGTTGCTCCTGTAACAATGACTGCGTCAAATATGCGGCAAAGAAAATCCAGGTCGGACCGCACGGCGTCTTCTGCTGAGAACTCCACATCATCCGTGTATTCCAGTGCGAGCCTCACCGCCTTGACGGCCGCCTCCAACACCTGGTCAGGCCTCATGCGCAGCTTCTTTTCCATGTGGATGGGGGAAGTGGCGATAAAGGTGTGAATGCGTCCCGAACGCGCCGGTTGTATGGCCTCGCCAGCAGCACGGATATCGCGCTCGTTGGCGCGAGCCAATGAGCATACGGTGGAATCCACAATGGATTCAGCGATCACCTTGATGGCATCGGCGTCGCCCGGACTGGCAGCGGCAAACCCGGCCTCGATCACATCCACGCCCAGCTTCTCCAACTGCCGGGCAATACGGATCTTTTCATCCTTGGTCATGGATGCACCGGGGCTTTGCTCGCCATCACGAAGCGTGGTATCAAAAATATATAAACGATCTGTCATAGCAGACTCCTGAATCTGGGCCTTGCGAATTCAATCCCGCCAGGGCGGGGTCGGGGGTACTACGGAGGGAGAATGTTCTTAGCGCGCCTGGCGCAGCCGCAGGGTGCCGAACAGCATGTTCGACAGACAGATAACGTAGGAAGGTGATGCCAAGTTAGACATATCCCAGATTGTATTTATTTTCGTTCGCCAGGCAAGCCCTGAGAGATTCTTTTCCTTTGCCTCCCCCAGACCCACGCTGTGTAAACGTAACCTGACAGGCCATACAAACCGAACATCAGGAACAGCACTTCGGGCGGGCTGCTTGAGACCAGGATGAAGAACAGCACAATCAACAGCACCACGAAAAACGGCACGCTCCTGCGCAGATTGATTTCCTTGCCACTGTAGTATTTAAGATTGCTAACCATGGTCAGACCAGTAAAGAGTGTAACGACAAACGCCAGCCACGCAACCTTTGGGCCGGGGACCTCGTATTCGACCATGACCCAGACGAAACCAGCCACCAGCGCTGCAGCAGCCGGCGAAGGCAAGCCCTGGAAGAAACGTTTATCGGCTACTTCCAACTGGGTATTAAAGCGGGCCAGCCTTAAAGCCGCTCCGGCACAATGCACAAAGGCGGCAATCCAGCCCCACTTGCCCAATCCTTTGAGGGCAAAAACATACATTACCAGCGCCGGTGCGACACCAAACGAAACCATATCCGAAAGCGAATCCAGCTCCGCACCAAAGGCGCTCTGGGTGTGGGTCATGCGCGCCACCCGGCCATCCAGGCCATCCAGCACCATGGCTATGAAAATGGCAACAGCCGCATATTCCCAGCGGCTATTCATGGCCTGGACGATGGCATAAAAGCCGGCAAACAATGCGCCAATGGTAAAGAGGTTGGGTAACACGTAGATGCCCCGGTCACGAAACCGGGGCCGGGCAATTTCATCTTTACTGTGCTTGAAATCGAGCATAAGCAAATTCTAGGGCATCACCAGCGCGCCAGTATGGTCTTGGCTGCTTTCACCTTCTGTCCAATGGAAACCTCCGGCCTGGCATGAAGGGGGAGATACACGTCGACACGCGAGCCAAAACGAATGAAACCGTAGCGCTGTCCGCGAGCCAGAACATCACCAGTTCTTGCATAGCAAAGAATGCGCCGTGCAATCAGGCCCGCGATCTGTACAAAGGTCACATCGCCCCGATCTGTTCTTATCCAGAGTGCGTTACGTTCATTCTCGCTTGAGGCCTTGTCCAGTGCCGCATTAAGGAATGAACCTGGGTTGTACCAGCGCCCTTTGACTTCACCGTCCACCGGGCTGCGGTTCGAATGGACATTGAACACGTTCATGAATACGCTGATTTTGAGAGCATCGCGCTCAAGGTAGGGGTCTGTGGTTTCTTCTACCGCGACAATACGCCCATCCGCAGGGGAAATCACCGCGTCCGCGTCTGTCGGCGGAACTCTTGCAGGATCGCGGAAGAACTGCAACACGAACAGAGAGGCAAGCCAGAACGGGATAGACCATTTACCGCCAGCCCAGGTAACAATCAGGGAAACGGCCAGTGCAATGGCCAGAAATGGCCAACCCTCTCGGGCAATCAGGGGATGGGCTTGCAGTTTCATCAAACGTTGTCTTTTCTTCAGGTGTCGATCGGCAACGATCGCCATACGCGTGCTGCCGTGGGCACCGGAGTTACCCGATGCCCGGTAATAACGACGCCAGTGACGAAACGCAACAATACGAGCGCGCCGCGCAGGTCCTGAAATTAGTTCTTGGACTGATCAACGAGCTTGTTCTTGCCAATCCAAGGCATCATAGAGCGCAGCTTTTCGCCTACTACTTCAATCTTGTGCTCTGCATTTAGACGACGACGCGCTGTCATTTCGGGATAATTGATGCGACCTTCCAGAATGAAGCGCCTGGCATAATCGCCATTCTGGATGTTGGCCAGCGCCTCTTTCATCGCGGCCCTGGACTGATCGTTGATGACCTTGGGGCCAGTTACGTACTCGCCATATTCCGCATTATTGGATATGGAATAGTTCATGTTGGCGATACCGCCCTCGTACATCAGGTCAACAATGAGCTTGAGTTCATGCAGGCATTCGAAGTACGCCATCTCGGGTGCATACCCGGCATCCACCAAGGTATCGAAGCCGGCTTTGACCAGCTCCACGCAGCCGCCGCAAAGCACTGCCTGTTCGCCAAACAGGTCGGTTTCGGTTTCTTCACGGAAGGAGGTCTCGATAACTCCGCCCTTGGTGCCCCCATTGGCTGCCGAGTACGACAGTGCAACGTCCTTTGCTTTTTTCGAAACATCCTGATACACAGCGATCAGGGAAGGAACGCCGCCCCCCTGTTTGTAAGTGGATCGGACCAAATGGCCAGGACCTTTGGGTGCGATCATGATCACATCTACATCCTTGCGTGGCACAATCTGGTTGTAATGGATGTTGAAGCCGTGCGCAAAAGCAAGCGCAGCGCCCTTTTTTAGATTAGGCTCGATCTCTGTGTAATAGACAGCAGACTGCTGCTCGTCCGGCACCAGAATCATGACCACATCTGATTCCTTGACCGCGTCACTCACTTCCATGACGGTCAATCCGGCCTTCTTGGCCTTGTCCCAGGAAGCCCCCCCCTTGCGCAGACCAACGGTGACCTTGACACCGGAGTCCTGCAGGTTGTTGGCATGCGCGTGGCCTTGCGAGCCATAACCGATGATGGCAACTTTCTTTTTCTTGATGATGGACAGGTCAGCGTCCTTGTCGTAATAGACCTTCATATTGATTCCTTCTTGCTTGAGTCTCAGATTTTTAAAGTGCGTTCACCGCGACCGATGCCCGAAGCGCCAGTACGAACGGTTTCGAGAATGGATGTTTCATCAAGCGCTTGCAGAAAGGCATCCAGCTTGTAGCCTGGGCCAGTAAGTTCGATGGTATAGGTCTTATCGGTCACATCGATGATACGGCCGCGAAAGATGTCCGCCATGCGCTTCATTTCTTCCCTGTCCTTGCCGGTGGCACGAACCTTGACCAGCATCAATTCACGCTCGATATGATTGCCATCCGTCAGGTCGAGGACCTTTACCACATCAACCAGCTTGTTCAGCTGCTTGATGATCTGCTCGATGACATCTTCGGAACCCTTGGTGACAATGGTCATGCGAGAAAGTGTGGAGTCTTCGGTAGGGGCCACAGTCAGCGACTCGATATTATAGCCGCGCGCTGAGAACAGCCCAGCCACTCGGGACAGGGCGCCCGCCTCGTTTTCCATCAGGAGCGAAATGATATGGCGCATTAGAGATCTTCCGCCAGAATCATTTCGGTTATGCCTTTGCCTCCCGGTACCATGGGAAAGACGTTTTCCGTTTGATCCGTCAGGAAATCCATAAACACCAGCCGTTCCCTTAATGCCGGGGAAAACGCTTCCTTGAGCGCGGCCTCAACATCCGCTGATTTCTCTATCTTCATCCCCACATGGCCATAGGCCTCTGCCAGTTTGACGAAATCGGGCAAGGAATCCATGTAAGACTCGGCATAGCGGCTGCCATAAAAGAATTCCTGCCACTGGCGCACCATGCCCATGTAGCGGTTGTTCAGGTTCACGATCTTGACCGGAATATGGTACTGCTTGCAGGTGGACAGTTCCTGAATGCACATCTGGATGCTGGACTCTCCGGTCACGCAGGCCACCTGTGCATCAGGGTGCGCAAGCTGGACTCCCATCGCATACGGCAGGCCCACACCCATCGTCCCTAATCCGCCGGAATTAATCCAGCGACGTGGTTCGTCAAACCGATAGAACTGGGCTGTCCACATCTGGTGCTGCCCCACGTCCGAGGTGACATAAGCTTCGCCGTTGGTCACTTCCCACAGCTTTTCGACCACATACTGCGGCTTGATGATTTCACTGTTCCGGTTGTAGCGCAGGCAATCCTTTGAGCGCCATAACTCGATCTGCGTCCACCAGGACGTCATAGCTTCGGCATTGGGCTTTTGCTTGCCTGCCTTGAGAAGCTTGACCAGGTCGTCCAGCACACTGGCCACATCGCCAACGATCGGGACATCAACCTTGACACGCTTGGAAATGGAAGACGGATCAACATCGATATGGATAATCTTGCGCCGCTCGCGCGCGAAATGCTCGGGGTTGCCGATTACACGGTCATCGAACCGGGCACCGATGGCGAGCAGCACATCACAATGTTGCATGGCCATGTTGGCCTCATAGGTGCCATGCATACCGAGCATGCCCAGGAACTTCCTGTCTGATGCCGGGAAACCGCCCAGTCCCATCAATGTGCTGGTAACCGGAATGTTGAGCCAACCGGCCAGTTCCCTCAGCAACTTGGACGCATTGCCCAACACCACGCCCCCTCCTGAGTAGATCAGGGGACGTTTGGCTTCAAGAATCATCTGCATGGCTTTCTTGATCTGGCCTGGATGACCCTTGGTGACCGGGCTGTAGGAACGCATTTCCACCGTCACTGGATAGTCATATTCCGTCTTGTGGATGGTTATATCCTTGGGGATATCCACAACCACGGGACCAGGACGCCCCGTAGCGGCGATCATAAAGGCTTTCTTGATGGTGACAGCAAGATCCTTCACGTCCTTGACCAGGAAATTGTGCTTGACGCACGGGCGAGTGATACCCACGGTATCCACTTCCTGAAACGCATCCAGGCCAATCGCAGCAGTCGGTACCTGGCCGGTAAGGATCACTACCGGGACAGAATCCATGTAAGCCGTCGCGATCCCGGTAACCGCATTTGTGGCGCCCGGACCAGAGGTGACCAGTGCCACTCCTACGCGCCCGGTTGAGCGTGAATAGGCATCCGCCGCATGCACACCAGCCTGTTCATGCCGGACCAGCACGTGCTTGAATTTGTCCTGTTTGAAGATCTCGTCATAGATGTTGAGCACGGCCCCGCCGGGGTAGCCGAAAACAAATTCGACCCCCTCCTCAGCAAGGCAACGGACAACAATCTCGGCCCCGGTCAATTCCATAAAAAAGGTCAAAAAATCAAAATCTTTGGTGAATTGATTAGGTTAAACGTTTTATCTGTCGCAGGTCAAGAATTGGTGCGCCTTTCAGAGCAGAGGCCCACAAAAAACCCGGCCTGGAGCCGGGTTTTTTGTGGGCTAACTCGCTTATTCATGGGCGGCATCCGATAAAGTCTTTACCAGCAGATCCAAGCTGCCTTGTCCATTTTGGACCATGCACACGACGTTACCTACCGAACATACGGACATCTGCGCGCCATGAACAATCCAACCTTTGGATGGTGCCCATCCTCGCATCTGCGAAAAAAGGGATACCAGATCGGTATTGCCAGACACCATGCGTCGATACCACTGGGCAAATTTGGCCATTCTTTCCATCATCTCATTGGGAATCATCCCAGCTGCATCCATGATGGAGCCATCATCCTGAAACCGGCAAACCGCAATGACGCCATCAAGAACCAGCAATTTCTTCAGGGACATCGGGGACTCCCTCAAAACTGGCAGGATTGAATGGCGTTAAAAGCCGCTTCGTAATCCACATCGCGGTTTCTCACCACCACGCCGCAATTGCCATTCACGACCGCCGACCATTCCAAACCGATCATGGAAAATCCTTGCAAAGGTTCAAAGCCCTTTTGCCCAGTCAGTGACTCCCAGCCTCTGGCCTCAAGAGTGGCAACCGCCATATTGGCGACGCATGAATGCGCCAGCAGATCCAGAACCTGCGATGTAATTTCGGTACCTTCACGAATTCGGTGATCCTTGAGGTCGCCCCTGTCGGTGTAGGTAAAGGCAGCAAGTGTTCCTGGCAACCCCATCAACTGATCGATATTCATGTTTCCCCTTTGTCCCCTGGATTAATAGAGAGCTTCGTTGACGTCACCGCCAATCTTGGCATAAAGACTAACCAAGAGATCATCACCGATATCCCCCACCTTGGCTCTCATGATGGTCATCACGTCATTCAACAATTCAGGCCGATTCTCGATAAAGGCAAAGTAGTTACCGATATTGCACACGCTGACGTTTCCGCCCCGCACTATCCAGCCCTGCGCCGGTCGACAACCACAATTTTCGGCAAAAGAATTGAAGATTTCCGACTGCATATGAACGCTCACCGTATTAGATCGGCACAATATGGACGCCATACGTGCGAACTCGCTGGTCAGGGCGCCCTCGTAGGAAAAGCGGTCACCTCGGTAAGCAAATTCCCCTGCAGCAATCACCCCAGGGATGGCCATGAGTTGTTTGATGACATGCATACGCCTCTCCTCTTTCCTGCGCAGTGGTTTCGGTCCGGTCCTTCTTCTAGCGCGAGACCATCAGCCGTTCCTCGGTTCATGTTTATTTAGCGCTTAAAATTAACGCCGGTTATCAAGCCAATCAGCCGTCTACCAGTGCATTTATTTCTTACTATAGAGCCAGCATGCAAAAACCTGCAATACCCTCCCCTACGCCCTCCATAAAGAGAAGGGTGGCCTCAATGTTCTATGAGGCGGCATTGTTGTCAGCACTATGGGTGACCGCCGGGTTTCTTTTTCTCGCCATGCACAAGGATGCGACTGCCGGCCTTTGGCGAATTATGTTCCAGGCCTACCTGCTTGTGGTGACTGGTGTCTATTTTGTCGCATTCTGGCGATGGGGGCAGACCTTGCCGATGAAGACCTGGCATATCCATCTTGTGGACGCACACGGGCGTCCACCCAAAGTACCTTTAGCGATTCTGCGTTACATGATTGCCCTGCTAGGTCTGTGTTTCTTTGGAGTTGGGCTTTTATGGGCATTTTTGGACCGCGATCGCCAATTTCTTCATGATCGCCTCCTTGGCCTTCGGCTGGAGGATGTCCCTTGGAAAAGTCCAGATTCTGAGATTCGCTGAAGCTCGAGCCCAGATTTTGCGGCGATACCCGCAAAAGAGCAGATTCATGAATTTGAGGCATTCTGCTCCCGCAAGGGTGCGATCTTGAGAAAAGAACGGTTTACCATTTCGGGAAAGGTATCACTGGACAGAACACGATACTCATTTTGGCGGGCTTCCAGCAGCGGATCATTCCAGGGGCCGGCCAGTGAAGGATGGCACATGAGTAGATCCCCTTCCTCCGCACTCTGCAACCAAGTCTGCAGAATCTCCAGATAGCGCGTTTCAGACATATCAAAGCCATATACCCCGAGGAGATGGTGGTTCTGGCTGTAGCCATGCCGGTCGGCCAGCTTGCCCAACGCTGATGCGCCGAGCAAGCAGATCAACCGTGCTTTGAATATGACTGATTTGGGAAGTTTTGAATTCGCCCAAGCTTCGGGCGGGCAGGTTGCCCGCAGCCAGGGTTTGCCAGGCCAGAGTTGATTATCCAGAACGTCAAGAAGAACATCTCTTACAATGGGGAACTGATGCACGTGCTGATGGCCATCGATGAAATCCGGCAGGCGGCCCATTGACGACTCAAAAGTCACCAACTGCCGCTGAATATCCTGCTTGAGCGCAGCGCGATTAAGCCGATATGTGTAAGCCAAAAGAATCAGTTTCGACAGTGGCTGGCAGATCAGGTTTCGGCCAAATCCCTCGGTAAAATTGAGGTGCAGGCCAATTTCTGTATTGGCAGCGTTCTCCTTAAGGGCATTCAGGCCCGAATTCCAGGCTGGGCCCTCGACCAGGCAACTGATTGCAGACACGCGGCCCAATCTGGCCAGATTGATTGCCGCCTGATTGATCCCCTCATGCAGCCCGTAATCATCCACACATACGGAGATCCTGATCCTGGCCGGTGCGTGTTGTTCTTGCCCGGCAATAGTCATCCCGTACAATGTTCGGTCATTGCCGTTGGCGGAGTCAAATGTACTTTCTTCATCGTCGCTCCATCCTCTTTATCCTGGTGGGAAGCGCAGCTGCCCTCACTCATTTTCTCACGGTGGTTTTCATCGTGGAAAAGCTGGCGCTGGTTCCGCTCAAGGCGAATGTGCTTGGCTGGCTGTGCGCCTTCGGAGTGTCTTATGGAGGCCACTATTCCTTGACCTTTGCCGACCATGGGGCACCAGTATTGCGGTCCGCGGGGCGATTCTTTCTGCTCTCTGCAGCAGGTTTTGTCATCAACGAATCTTCCTATGCGATCCTGTTGTATATCAGTCCGCTTCCTTATTATTTGCTGCTGGCGCTTATCCTCGTCTCCGTGGCCGTTCTCACTTACTTATTGAGCCAGCGCTGGGCATTTCAGGGCACAGCCCACTAGCCGCCATTGCAGCTTGAGGCACCCTCCAGGCGGCCGTAGATCCCTGCGTCGCCAACAAGGGAGCGTGCCGTAGAAAAGGGTATGCCTGCTCAGCACCCTTGGGCGCCACAATCCAAGTAGCGGATTGTTCACAAAGGGCATGGGCAAGTTGCGACTGGTCAACCAAGAGCATCCGCGCCCTGGCCGGATCAAACTTGCCCGCATCGTACAATGCCTTGCGCCAGTTATCCCGCATGGGCGCATTCGTCTCGCTCCAGTCATCAAAAATTTTGACCGGCTCACGCAGGCCCAGATAGAAGGGCACATCAAAAAACTGGCTTTTCAGGAAGACGACCGGCTCCCCTGCGCGGCGTTGAGTGGCAATCATTTCAGCCAGTCTTTTATCTGATTTGGTGTTGACAATGTTGTTGGCAACGATCGCGGAGAGACAAACAAGTACAGCCAGGACCGTGGTCCATATCATTGGGCGCGGCCATCCAGCAGAAGATCCCCATTTGCGCCCCAGGCCAGCGGCAAGCAGATAAGCCAGAGGCGGCAGCGCAGGCAGGACATAGCCCACCAGTTTGGATGAGGGAATGGAAAAGAATCCTACTATCACAGCCAGCCAGATCCACATCAGTGAACAGATCGTGGGTTTCTTCTCGCCATTCTGTTCGCGACATTTCCAGGCTGGTGGAAGCCAGAAGGACCACGGGAGAATCAGAATCAGAATAACCGGTGGGTAGAACCAGAACGGCATGGGATTGTTGAAGCCACTTTCGGCAAAACGCTGGAAGTGGTTATAGACGAAGAAGTAATTCAGAAAGTCCGGAAAGCGGGCCTGCATGGCGGCAAACCATGGCACGGCGACAATTGCAAACAGCGCAAGACCCGGGAACCAGATCAATTTCCACAGAAGTGCCAGGCGCCTGCCCCATGCCAGCCAGATCACGATCACCATCCCCGGCAGAACGATGCCGATCAGGCCTTTGGCCAGCACGCCGAGCGCAGCGGCAACATAGGCGCCCGCCAAAAGTCCTTGATAAGGTTCACTCTTGTTTGCGTTGAGGGCTGCTTCAGCCGCAAGCAGTATGGCAACGCTGATAAATCCTGCAACCAGCATGTCGAGGTTGGCAAACTGCGCACCAGCGAAGTAGAAGGGCTGGGTCACGAGGATCAATAGAGTCCAGCGTGCAACGATTTTGCCTTTTTGCCGAAGCGCAAAACCGTACAGGGTGAAGGCCGCAATTCCTGCTCCCAGCAGAGGAGCAAGGCGGCTTGCCCATTCATGCGTGCCAAACAGACTCAGACTGCAGGCAGTGATCCAGTAGAACAGTGGTGGTTTGTGGAAGAAAGGCAGGCCATTCAGGGTGGGATACAACCAGTTTCCCGAAGTGAGCATTTCCCAGGCCACGCCCACGTAGCGCCCTTCGTCCGGCAGCGCCAGCGGTCTTGCACCCAGGGTCATTGCAAGCCAGATCAATGCAAGCATGAACAGACCTGCATTGCGTTTGTCCCACCCCGAGGTCATTGCTGGTCCTCCCGCAGGCTCCGGCCGGACTGATGTCTGATCACATACAAGGGACGCGCCTTTACCTCCTCGAAGATGCGACTCACGTATTCGCCCATTACGCCCAGGCCAATCAGCTGAATACCGGAAAGCAACATCAACCCAACCACAATCGTGGTCCAGCCTTGGGCAGAATTACCATTCAGCAAATAATCGACGACCAGATAGCCTCCATAACAGAAAGCCAGCAAGGCCAAGGCAAGGCCGACAAGGCTTGCCACCCGTAAAGGCCAGGTGGTAAAGGCGGTGAGTCCGTCTATGGATAGGCTCAGTAGACGAATGAAGCTGTACGCGCTACGCCCGGTGCCACGTGGTTCAGGCACATAGGTAATCTCCGTTGTCTCGAATCCGACCCAAGCGTACAAACCCTTCATGAAGCGGTTTCTTTCCGGCAGGGCTAGCAAGGCATCTATCGCTGTCCTGTCCATCAGGCGGAAGTCCCCCGCATCGGGCGGGACCTGGAATCGCCCGCCAGCATTTACCAGCCGGTAAAACCAGCGAGTCCCCAGGCGCTTGACTACACCCTCGTCCTGGCGGTGTTCACGTACGGCATACACCACATCGTAGCCATGTTGCCACTGTGCCAGCATGGTGGTGATGAGCTCAGGCGAATGCTGCATATCAGCATCCATCATCACCGCCACTTCGCAACGGGTCGCGTGCAAACCCGCGGTGAGCGCAGCTTCCTTACCGAAGTTTCGAGACAACTGGATTGCATTGAATCCCGGTTTCCCTGACCAGAACTCGAGTAGCTCAGGCGTTTTATCACGACTGCCGTCGTCCACCAGGATGACCTCCCACTCCGGAACCAGAGCCTCCAGCGTGGCTTGCAGCCGGGGCAAAAGGCGGTTCAGATTGGCAGATTCATTGAAACAGGGGATGACTACGGATAGGCTGGGCAGCCAATTGCGCGGTGCTCTGATAAAGCTGTCTTTGTCGGCGAACTCTCTTACCGTGCCATTCGAAAAAGGAATTCGCTTCCTCTCGGGGTCAAGAATGTGATGTTGTGGAAGATGTTCGTGCGGAAGCATGGGACTATCCTCGGGTACCGTCTTGGGTTCCATTTCAAATGCGAATTGTACAGAATGATCGACAATGTCTTTCCATTTCGTTATCTGCGGCGGAAGGCAATGAGATGCACATCCTGCTGACTGAAGTCCACCCGATCAGTTAAAGCGCATCAAGTCGCAGTGTATGACCCCAAAACCGAACACCCCGGAGTCAACGTCTTGAAGCAGCGGCTTGGAAACCCAAAAGGCGGCTTTGCAACGCTGACCTGCAAGTTCTAGGGGGTTGTTCATCACCAAAGACGCAACCGGTGGGAGCAGTATCAATAAGCTCTTTATCGCTTTTCAACCCGGCTGATGGCAAAAAGAGCCAAGGCAAAAATCAATATGGACGGCAACATTACGGCCAGCAGGGGAGGCCAATCATTCAGCAGGCCAACATATCCGAACAGACGATTAAGCAGGTAAAAACCCAGGCCAGCCAGAATGCCAAGAAACACCAGCATGCCGGTCCCGCCTGAACGCGGGGAATGGTAAGCAAAGGGCAAGGCCAGCAACATCATCACAGGGGTAGCCAGAGGCAAAAACAATTTTGACCAAAGCGCAATTTCATAGCGCGACGATTTTTGCTTGTTCGTCTTTAAATGCTGGATGTAGCGATAGAGGATAAGGGTGGACATTTTTTCCGGCGCCACTAGCAACACGGACAATATGTCCGGACTTAATACGGTGCGCCACCTCTGCTTCCTTTCAGTGCCCGTTTTCACCCCATCAACCGAAATCTGGCTTTCCGCTATATTGATCAATTCCCATTGTCTATTACCAAGCCATTTGGCTGACTCGGAGCGGCTTGCGGACACGAGACGCCATTTGTCGTCGAATCGATAGATTCTCACGTCCTTGAGGGTGACATCAGGCATCACTTCCCGAACATTGATGAAAGAATTGCCATCCTTTGCCCACAAGCCGGACTGAAATTGCTGGACAACAACAGACTTGGTTGCCGTAAGTTTTATTTGCTGGGCAACCTGCTCGGTCCACGGTGCAACCAACTCACCGTTCAGCAGTGCAAACACAGAAAAGACCAAACCCAGGAGCCCCAGGTATCTCGCCACCCTCCATGAGGAAACACCGGACGTGCGCATCACAGTGAACTCGGAATTCACGACCAGCCTGGACATGGCATACAAACTTCCGATCAGGGCCGCGATAGGCACGACCTCATAAACATGTCCCGGAATAAGAAGAAAAACGTACAGGAAGACTTTTGCCAGGCCATAGCCACCATGGCGCTGCATGTCGCCTATTTCATGCAGCACATCAAAAAAGGAAAACAGGACGATTAATCCCAGCAGAACCAGAGCCGTTGCGAACAGGACCTCACGCAGCAAATATCGTCCGAGCGTAAGCACTTTACTTACGCTTCCAGAGCAAGGGCTGCAACCGCGTCCGATTCAGATACAGCAGGATCAGCACGAATATCATCGGAAGATGGCCTATGAGAAAACCCGTCACTGCATGGATGCGCTCTTCGACCACCAAAGCCTGGCCCACTGATTGAAGGTTGTTGTATATGAAATAAATCAGCAACGCCCCTATCAGGCTGAATGAACGCCTGGATCGATTGTTCACCACGGCAAGTGGTATCGCCATCAACGCCAATACCGTTGCAGTCAGGGGCACGCCCAGTCGCCAAATCAGCTCACCTTTGTAAACCGGGTCGGACGAATGCAAGAGTGTTGAAAGGTATGCTTGTTTGGAACTCTTGCTTGAATCCCTGATGACTCCCGGCTCAAGCCTTATCCAGTAGTATTTAAACTCCATTGAGCTGTAATCGCCCATGCCGGGCGTGCCTTCATACCTTCGGCCATTTTTGAGAATAAGGTAGCGGGCACCGTCTGACTCCAGGTGATTCTCGCCTTCTTCCGCAAAAACAATTCCAATCTTGTCGTCGTCTTCTGATTGCAAAAAAACGTTCTTGATAACACCGGTAAACGGGTTCAGCCCTTCAACAAAATAGACCCGCTTGCCTTGCTGTGCTTCAGCAAACAGTCCCGGAGTAATCAAGGATGTCTCGCTGCGGCTTTTCAATTCCTCCCTGTATTCATTCTTTTTGCTGAGCGACCAGGGAATGACGACGGACGTCAGCGCGGTGATGATAAGAACCAGGGGAATCGCCAGTTTCAATACGGGACCAATCCACTGATAAAGGCTCAACCCGGTATTCAGCCAGATGACCATTTCACTGTCTCGCCACAAACGCGTGAAGACCAGCAATACACCAATAAAGAGTGAGAGTGAGAGCAGTACCGGAAGGAAATAAAGCAGACTGAACCCCAGAAAGGTCATGACAGCCTCGTTGGCCACGTCCCCGCGAGCCGCGTCCCCCAACAGGCGAATAAACAGGGTTACCAGCGCGATGGAAACCAAGACCACCAGAATCCCTGCAACCGTGAGGGTCAATTCGCGCAGCAGCGTTCGTTGATAGAGCATCAGAAGGAGGTCGACTTTGACGGCGGCACGAGCATGGCAAATAATACGCCTAGACTTTTCATCGTATGACTTGACTTCTCCGCCAAGAAACCTGGACACCAACTATGAACAGCAAAGAAATCGACTTGGAATTTAGCATAAAAAACCTGCCGTCCGAAAAGACACATACGGCTTGTGTGGTTGTAGGTGTCTTTGAGACCGGCCAATTATCTGCTGTCGCAAAAGAAGTTGATAAGTCCTCGGACGGACATTTATTCGCAATCATCCGTAGCGGTGACATGGATGGAAAACTCGGCACGGTTTTGTTGCTGCATAATGTACCCAACATCCTGGCAGCAAGAGTTCTTCTGGTTGGCCTGGGTAAACAAAAGGAATTCGACGAGAAGGCTTATCGCACTGCCCTGTCAGCGAGTATCCGCACGCTGCGCGATACGGGTGCCGAGGAAGGGTTGATCACTCTCTGTGATTTGGCCGTTGGCAGGCACAGCATCGCATGGAAAGTTGAACAGGCAGTCATCATTGCCCATGAAACCCTCTACCGTTTTGATCAGCTGAAAAGCCAAGAAACATCACACAAACCACGGTTGAAAAAACTCGCCCTGCATGTTTCAAAGGCTGCGGAACTGGCCAGTGCGAAAGTCGGGCTACAGCAGGGCCAGGCGATCGCCAAGGGGATGAGCTTCGCCAAAGACCTCGGCAATATGCCTTCCAACATCTGCACTCCTGTTTACCTTGCCGATCAGGCGCGCAAACTGGCTAATAAATTCGGGTTCAAATGCGAAATCCTTGACCAGGGTGCCTGCGAGAAACTGGGTATGGGCTCATTTCTCTCGGTTGGCAAGGGCAGCGACAAGCCCCCCCGCTTCATCGTGCTCAAGCATGACGGTGGAAAAAAAGGCGATGCTCCCCTTGTCCTCGTTGGCAAGGCTATCACCTTTGATGCGGGCGGAATATCGCTCAAACCCGCTGCCGAAATGGATGAAATGAATTACGACATGAGTGGAGGTGGCTCCGTGTTGGGTGCATTTCGTGCCATCGGCGATCTGGGACTCAAGCTCAATGTCATCGGCCTGGTGCCGTCCTGCGAGAACATGCCGGATGCCAAAGCCAATAAACCGGGCGACATTGTCACTTCCATGTCTGGACAAACCATCGAGATACTCAATACCGATGCCGAGGGACGTTTGATCCTGTGCGATGCCCTGACCTATACGGAACGATTCAAGCCGGCTGCTGTAGTCGATATCGCCACCCTGACTGGCGCGTGTGTCATTGCACTGGGAAGCCATCCCAGCGGATTGTTTTCCAATCAGGACGAACTGGCCCATGAGATCGAAGAAGCAGGGAACGAATCCTGGGACAGGGTCTGGCGGCTACCCCTGTGGGATGACTATCAGGAGCAACTGAAGTGCAACTTGGCGGACATGGCCAATATAGGCGGTCGCCCTGCGGGCTCGATCACTGCCGCCTGCTTCCTATCCCGTTTCGCACAAAAGTATCACTGGGCCCACCTTGACGTGGCCGGTACGGCATACAAGGGGGGGCGCGAAAACAAGGGGTCAACAGGGCGCCCTGTGCCGTTGCTGGTTCACTGGTTATTGGGAAGGGAGAAAGACGGCAGTTCCAGCCATGCGCAAAAGGCCGCAAACCATTCCGGCAGCAGCAAAGGCCGTAAAAAGTAAGGATGACCGAAGTCACGTTTTACACCTTCGTGCCGGACAAGCTGGCAATCATGCGTCAACTCGCCGTCAAGGCTTACGGGCAGAAACTGAATGTCCTGATACACACTTCCGACCCATCCTTGGCCGCAAGCCTCGACCTTATGCTCTGGACGAGCCCCGCTCTTTCATTCCTGCCGCATTGCCGGGATTCAGATTCGATCGCTGGACATACCCCGATACTGATTGGCGTTGATGCTGATAAATTGGTCCGTGCAGACGTATTGATTAACATGGATGAACAGTACCCAACCCAGTTCAGTCGTTTTGATCGACTACTGGAGATCGTTACGGCCGACGAAAATGCTCGTGCCAAGGGCAGGGAACGCTACAAGTTCTACCAGGAACGCGGGTACACGATCAATACTCATGACATGAGGAACGCAAATTGAGCCACAACAACCTGCTTGGTAAAGTCGAGGCGCTCATGCGGAAGCACCGTGGGAATGTCCCAGAACATGCTGACTCGCCGGAGTATGCCGAGAGAAAAGCCCCGTCTCCCGACGCCTGGTTGCCCGTATTGACCGACATAGTCCGGCGTGGTTCGCCGCCGCCACCTGCTGACGAGACACATTCTCAAACCGAAGGTGACGTGTCTGAACTTTCCGCTGGTACTCCAGCTTTGGAAGAAACCAATCTGCCTCTGACCCGCGAAGCCGGGCCCGAGCCAGAAGAGGTTCACGAATCCGCGGCTAAGCCCGCCACAGAGCCTGAACCTGTTCCAGCCCCAGAATCAGCCATTGACAGCTTGGCAGAAACCAAGCCGGATGAGCATGTTGCCAAAAATCTGGTGGATGAACTGACCCCAAAAATCAGCAGCCTAATGCAGGAGCAGGTCGCAGAGGAACTGCGTAAGAGCCTTAACCAATCCATGGCCACCCTCATGGCCAATCTGAATGCCAATGTCGAAGAAATCGTGCGCCAGGCAGTGACAGAAAAGCTTGCCGAAAAAGACAAGAAGCCCAGTTAGCTGACAAGCTCTCAAACCTGTCATGGCGCCATTTGGCCGACGCAATGGCCCGCCAAGCGTATGTATAATTGACGGTTTTGGTCATTTCACTCCACATGGACCTCGCCAAATCCTTCGAACCCCGCGAGATCGAATCGCGCTGGTATGACCACTGGGTCGCCGCCGGCTATTTCCAGCCTTCCGGCAATACTGTACACCCCGCATTCTGCATCCAGCTTCCGCCGCCCAATGTAACTGGCACCCTGCATATGGGACACGCCTTCAACCAGACCATCATGGATGGCCTGACCCGCTACCATCGCATGCAGGGCCACAACACGCTTTGGCTGCCGGGCACTGACCATGCAGGTATCGCGACCCAGATCGTGGTTGAACGACAACTTGAGAAGGAAGGGCTTTCTCGCCATGATCTTGGACGGGAAAAGTTCATCGGCAAGGTCTGGGACTGGAAGGAACACTCCGGTAATACCATCACGCAGCAGATGCGTCGTATGGGCGACTCGGTCGACTGGAGCCGGGAATACTTCACCATGGACGCCAAACTTTCCCATGCCGTTATGGAAGTGTTTGTCCGTCTTTACGAAGAAGGCTTGATTTACCGCGGCAAGCGGCTGGTTAACTGGGACCCGGTCCTGCACACCGCAGTGTCCGATCTGGAAGTCGTCAGCGAAGAGGAAAACGGGTCACTCTGGCACATCCACTACCCGCTCACCGATCGCAGCGGCCAGTTGACCGTTGCCACCACCCGACCCGAAACCATGCTGGGCGACGTGGCCGTCATGGTTCACCCGGAGGATGAGCGTTACAGGCATCTCATTGGCAAGACCGTCCGGCTGCCCTTATGTGATCGGGATATTCCCGTCATTGCCGACGAGTATGTCGATCGCGAGTTTGGTACGGGCGTCGTCAAGGTCACCCCTGCACATGACTTCAATGACTATGCGGTTGGGCAACGGCATGACCTGCCGCAGATCAACGTTCTTACGCTGGATGCAAAGATCAACGAAAACGCACCAGCCAAGTATCGGGGACTGGATCGATTCGAAGCACGCAAGCGCATCGTCGCCGATCTTGAAACCCAGAGACTGCTGGCCGAAGTCAAGTCCCACAAACTCATGGTGCCCCGCGGTGATCGCACCGGCGTAGTCATCGAACCCATGCTCACCGACCAGTGGTTTGTCGCCACGAGCAAACCCGATTCATCTGGCAAGTCCATCACTGCCAAGGCGCTGGATGTGGCAGAAACAGGTGAAGTCAAGTTTTATCCAGAACAGTGGATTAACACCTATAACCAGTGGCTCAATAATATTCAGGATTGGTGTATTTCGCGCCAGCTTTGGTGGGGCCATCAAATTCCCGCCTGGTATGACGAGGCCGGGAATGTCTATGTCGCACGCAATGAAGACGATGCCATTGCTCAAGCTGGCGGCAAACCGCTGACACGTGATGCGGATGTGCTCGACACCTGGTTCAGTTCCGCCCTTGTGCCCTTCTCCACTTTGGGCTGGCCGGATGACACCCAGGATCTGCGCAGCTTCCTGCCCTCTTCAGTACTGGTTACCGGTTTCGATATTATCTTCTTCTGGGTGGCGCGCATGATCATGATGACGACCCACTTTACCGGCAAGGTTCCTTTCCGGGACGTTTATGTGCACGGGCTGGTGCGAGACGCGGAAGGTAAGAAGATGTCAAAGTCGGAGGGCAATACCCTCGACCCGGTTGACCTCATCGACGGCATTGCCTTGGGCAAGCTGCTGGAGAAACGCACTGCCGGCCTGCGTCGCCCACAGGATGCGCCCAGGGTCGAATCCAAGACCCGCAAGGAGTTTCCGCAAGGTATCCCCGCGTATGGAACCGACGCGGTGCGCTTCACGTTTGCCTCTCTCGCAACGCTCGGCCGGAATATCAACTTCGACCAGAGACGTTGTGAAGGCTATCGCAATTTCTGCAACAAGCTTTGGAACGCAACACGCTTTGTCCTGATGAATTGCGAAGGCCACGATGCAGGTCTTGATGAAGCGCTGGCCCTCGACCATTCTGAAGTGGACAACTGGATCATCAGCCGCTTGCAGATAGCGGAGCAGGACGTTCGCAATGGTTTAGACATCTACCGCTTCGACCTCGCCGCCAAGGCCATCTATGAATTCATCTGGGACGAATATTGCGACTGGTATGTCGAACTGGCCAAGGTGCAGTTGCAAAGTGGCGATGAAACAAGGCAGCGGGCCACCCGCCGAACCCTGATTCGTGTGCTTGAAACCGCGCTCAGACTAGCCCATCCTATCATTCCATTCATCACCGAAGAACTCTGGCAGAAAGTCGGTCCCCTGGCTGGCAAAAGCGGCGATTCCGTGATGATTCAGCCTTACCCCATACCCGACCAAGACAAGATCAATCCGAAAGCGCTGGCTTTTATGGATGAGTTGAAGTCCCTGACCAACGCTGTTCGCGCCTTGCGTTCCGAAATGAAGATCAGCCCGGCCGAAAAGCTTCCCCTGATCGTACAGGGTGATGAAGCTCGTTTGGCTTCGGTCATGCCCTATGTGGCGGGCTTGGCGCGGCTTTCGGATGTCTACTTCAATCCTGTCACACTGCCCAGCGGTCTGCCTGTGCAGGTCGTTGGGGAAACGAGACTCATGCTCAAGATCGAGATTGATCCAGCCGCAGAAAAAATCCGGCTCGACAAGGAGCTGAGCAAGCTTCAGGGAGAAATTGTCAAGGCTCAAGCCAAACTGGCCAACTCCGCTTTTGTGGACAAAGCCCCCGCCCAGGTTGTCGCGCAAGAAAAACAGCGCTTGATGGAATTCTCATCCAAGGCGGAAAAGCTTGCTGCGCAACTTGCACGCCTCGAATAATGCTTTAAGAAAGCGCCGAGCTATTGATCAGTGCAAGACATGATGCGCAAGCGCGATCTAACCGCTTTGGCCTTGTCCTAAACTGGATCGATTCGCTCCGCTCGCGACAACAAGAGAATAAGCCTGCACTTCTTCTTTAAGCAAAAAAGAGCCGGCATGCCGGCTCTTTGCTTGAGTTTCCACACCCGTATTATTTGGGCGCTCCACCCGCAATGTTTGTCAGCGTCTTGAGAATATCATTCGGCGTATAGGCGATACGCATGAAATGCGCCATGGACAATGCCGGGAATGACAGGGCAATACGGTAACGCCCAAACAGCGCTTCCACCTGATTGTTCACGATGTAAAGTTCATAGGGAAGCGCCGCGATTTGATCCTGGCCACCGATGGTGGCCACCCAACGACCGTCACCGACGTTCTCATCGTTCATCGCCACTCCAAAGACAGCAATTTTCTTTTCCGGTATAACCACTTCATAGACTTTTCTTGTTCGATCCAAGCCCTTGTCCAGATTTTCCCTGACCTTCTTCACCGCGTCGTCGAAGCTGCCATAACGCGCCAGCAGATTCTTGTCTGAATCGAACCGCTCCATGCCTATCAGGTAACGATACTTGGGCAAATCTGCTGCCGACTCGTCACCGCCGAATCCACCTAGTGAACCCAACGCCTTGGCCAGCCTTTTCTGTATCTCCTGAACAGTATGTTCAGCCTCGGGGAACTGGCTACGAAAATAGGCTCGATACCAGTAATCCGGGTTCATGTAGGACACCTCGCCATCCGACTTGACCCCCACCCTGATCGCCGCGCCCACAATATTGGCGCCGCCCAGCTGGCGAATCTCACTCAGCAGGCTTTCGTCTGTCACCACAACCACACAATACTCACTGAGTTGCTGTGGGCAATATTGGCCAAGAGGCTGGAATCCCGCTGATTTGAGCTTGCCCTCCAATTCTGCTGCCAGTTGATGCACCTCCCCACCCTTCAGGCGCTCGGCCTGGATATAGGGAGCAATTGCAAATGCCAAAGCGGGCATCGCCAGCCAGGCCACGAGCGCAATAAGTAGTTTTTTCATCTGCCGATCATAGAAGGATATGCTCCACCCGCATTATGCCAACAAAAAAGGCCGGGGACGAGGCCCTGGCCTTTTTCTTCCGGTCGAACCCTGATATTTACATCTTCCAGCTGTAGGCGATTCCGAGCGAGTCCTGATACATATCAATCTTCTCAGTCCCTGCCGGTGAACCACCGCCGAATACCGGTAGTATTGAAGCACCACTCACATCGTTCTTGAATGCGTGCATGTAGCTCATGGTTAATTCATTACCCGATGCCAGGGTATACGTAAAACCCAGGGTGGCATGATCTTTCACAACACCGGGCGCCAGGATATTGAACGTTACGTCGCGCGCCTGAATGGGATTGTCCGCATGATTATAGCCTGCACGCAAGGTCCACTGCGTGTTGTACTGATACTCCACGCCCAGCTTCCACACATTTATATCAGACCAGCCAAAGCCCGGGCCGTTATCGGCGCCCAATTGAGCAGCATTCGTACTTGGGTTGCCGATTGAATTGACTCCCGAATAGTTAATACGCTGATAGTCCAGGGCGAGTTTGACTTGGGGAATCGCCTGCCAGGCAACACCAAGATTGTAATTCTCGGGGATATCGAAATGTCCCTGCTCAGCAAAAAGACCAGCGTATTTGCCGAACTTATCGAAGCTCATTTTCGAAGCATAGGCAGCGCCAATGGTAAAGTTCGGAGCGATCTTGCCCATATAGCCAATACGCACCCCGTAGCCAAAGATATCGTCATAGCCGCGGTTGGTTACATTCGCGGGATTAGACGATACGCCAGGAGTATTTGCAAATGCCTGCAGGCCTTCAGCCTTAAAGCGCTGATAACCAATGAGTGGTGAAATCCCGATGGAATGATCCGGGGCAATCTTGTATGCGGCAGTCGGTGCGATAATTAATTGCATCAGATCAACGCCCAACTTTCCCGAACCACAAAGCATGTTAGCCGGGCCGCCGCCACAGTTGATCTGGCCGCCTGGATAGTCTGTGTTCATGCCGCCATTCCCATACACCGAAACTCCAAGCGCAAGGTTGGGATTGAGCATCCTGTTGTAACCAAACTCCGGGATGGGGAAATAGTTGCTGTCACTAGTCACGCTCATGTCAAGTGGGCCAAGGCCTGTGCGGGTTGCGCTGCGCCGCGGACTGAAGACATCTATACCCAAGTCCAGCCGGTTGCCGACAAAAGCCATGGACGCCGGATTGTTGGCTCCTCCGAACGCATCATCTGCCATGGCCGTGGCTGCGCCGCCCATACCCTTGGCCTTCATGCCGTAGCCGTCGGAAAAATAGCCATCCGTTGCATGTGCGGCCCCGGCGATTCCTGCAAGCGTAATGAGTGCGGTAAGTTTCTTGATTTGCATGTGTGTCTCCTGATTATGCGTAATTGGATTCGTTTATTATTTTTTCAAATACTATCTCGATGATGAATGTCGCGGTAATGGAACGCTTTCACCTATAGTTCATTGATAACGATTATTTAAATATCTGTTGTTATATGGCCACATAGCTAGTCATCAACACATTGATCTCGTCGCTCAATTGATTTCAACCGATTAAATAATGAAAAAGGATAAACAAAAAAAGCGGGTATACCCGCTTTCCTCACCTTCACTCATATGTACAAAGAATCAGATGAACAGGCAGATGTCTGTTTCGCCAGCAAATTCAAAGAATGACGCCGCGCCGACAAAATCGAGGCCGCTGATGAAATCGTCGTGGGAGAAGCCAAACAACTCGACCGTCATCTGACAGGCGAGGAACTTGACGTCGGCTTCCTGGCAGAGGCTGCGCAGTTCATCGATTGTGGCCACGCCATTATTCTTGATCGTCATTTTCATCAGACTGGTGGCCACGTTTTCATACCCTGGCACCAGGGACTGGATGGCGTTGGGGATATTCCAGTTGATGTCCTTGAACCATTTCGGTCCAAAAGGCATTTTCATTGGCATGCCAGGGTTGCCAAGCGGGCTGACCTTGAGGCCGGAGACATCCTTGCGCAGAAGCTGGAGGCCATAAAAGGTGCAAAACACTTGAACTTCATAACCCAGCGCAGCTGCAGTGGAAGCGAGAATTAAAGGTGGGTAAGCCCAATCCAAGGTACCCTTGGTTGCAATGATTGCCAGCTTCTTAGTATCCATAACAATGCTCTCCTCGGTTTATCTTGATACTTCCGTCTATGGTCTTTTAGTTATTTCTTCTTCATGAAAAAGGTGTATTCGCCACCGGCTTCTGCAGAGGAGATCAACTCATTGCCTGTTTGCTTGGCAAACGCAGTCATGTCCTTAACTGAACCGGGGTCGGTCGCAATGACCTTGAGTACATTGCCTGCCGACAATTCAGCCAACGCTTTCTTGGTGCGCAGGATGGGCAACGGGCAGTTCAAGCCGCGGGCATCCAGTTCCTTATCGAATTCCATTCTCTGATCTCCGTATTAAAAAATTTCAATAATTTCAATAAAATTAACGGCTGATAACCATAACCTAACACTAATAATAATGCAATATTGCGCGGGTAAATGAAAATTATGCTGCAAGAGTTTTGCCTGAGCGTGCCCAGTCCATAATACCCCCAAGAAGATTATGGACGTTGGTCATGCCCTGCTGCGCCAAAAATGCGCTGGCTTGGGCCGAACGGGCACCAGAGCGGCAATACAGGACCACCGGGTTTTGCTGATCCAGATCATGCAAGCGAAAAGGGAGAAGATGCATGGGTATATGCACTGCACCCTCAATTCGAGCCTGAGCAACTTCCGAGTCTGAGCGGATGTCAATCAGCATCAAGGATTGACGCAGCCTCATGGCCTCCAGCTGGTCGGCATCGATGTTCTTGTAGCCGTATTGCGAACCGTACATGGCAAAAATCCTCCAGGACGATTATATTAAAGTTTTCTAATATACAGAAAAATCTACGCCACATGCAAGAGAAAGCGTAAAAAAAGTCACGAGCGTAGAACGCTATGGTAAAGATAATAAGATGCGGTGCCTCGGCAAAAAAGAGCCGGCGTTACATCACCAGGCCAGCAGAACCGAAGGCCGGACGAAGGCATGTCCGGAAACCCTCGGTAGTGTCCCCATCTGCGTGCAAAAGGCGATTCAGCGCAGTGATTGGTGGGATGGTCATGGCAAGATATTGATTGTGCGCGTCAACCTTGAACCCAAGGGAGCGCAAACCATTGGGCACGAAAGAGCATAAGAAAAAAGACATCCCGGGTGGAAACATTGGTGGCAGGAAACTGGCCCTAATGCTGACAGGTTATTGACGCTTTCCAATATCGCTTGACTGTAATGGGATGGTCGCCCCTACCTGAAACGGCATTGAAGTGCCAAGGTGGAAGTGCTGTATCAACCACTGAAAGGAAAGGGGCAACCGAAATGGATCTTAAGATGATTGGGCTTGATCTGGCA
>JBAUMF010000051.1:0-46981 GCA_049578545.1 Thiobacillaceae bacterium | reverse complement strand
AAACTGAGAGCCGCCGCAACGGAACACATGCAGAAACTGGCGCAATCTCCCAAGCGCGTCAGAACCTATTTCCAAGACCCGCGTGTTAAGTATGCGGCTTGATACTATTTGCTGGCCGGATCAATAGGAGACGCCCCCGTTTCGCGTGCTGGCGGCACCGCGCAGCGCATGGTTCAAAAGCATCCTCGCCCGAAAAGGATTGGACGACAAAAAGCCTGGGCTTCGCCCATGCAGCTTGCCTCGCAATGAAACGGGCTGAACCGAGGGACAGCTGCAGTTGATATATATTCTGTCACCTTCCCTGCTTTCTTGTTATATAGTTAGCCAGTAAGCATTGCTAATGCAAGCTGGATAGATAATCAACATAATTTTGCTGGAGGGGATACTTACCATGCGCACATCTCATTGGCTCAGCCTTGTTTCAAGCCTGTTCGTCATGTCTTTTGCTCAGGCGGATCAATCGCCCCAGGCTGAGCAGCCCGCGCCCCAAGTCGCACAGCCCGCGCCCCAAGTCGCACAGCCCGTCATGCCGATGCCAGCGGCACCCCTGCCCAATCCGTGGGTGAATCCAATCGCTGTCCCGGTTTCGATGACACCTGGAGCCAACCCCTATTTGAGCCAGATGGCCCTGCCCGTTTATGGGGGAATGCCCTTTTCCTTTGTCCCCTATATCCTGCCCAACATGCTGCCCATACCCGGAGCCGGCCAGGCGCCGAGAAAGCCCTATACCATGCACCCGGTGATCCCTGAAGAGGCCAGACTGCAGATGATGCAGATGATGATGCCGATGATGACCAACATCATGCACATGTCGATGTCGGACGCCATGAACTGGATGGCTTACAAGATCAAGGCAAAGCCTGGCCTGTCATTTGACGACGTGGTGGAGTCCATGAACCTGCGAGCCAATCAGCTCAACTTCAAACACGTCGGCGAGAACCTCATGTGGAAAGACTTCAGGGCCGTGCTCAACGATCAGACTGCACCCCGCATCGAAGTCCACAGCTATTGCGACATCAAGGTAGGACGCGACCTGCTGAAGATCAGCCCCGAGTTCGTTGTCTTCCTGCCGTGCCGCATCGCGGTCATGGAAGATGCCGACAAGAACATCTGGTTGCTGATGATAGATTGGAACATGGACTGGGTGGGCGGCTATGAGCAATCGATGGGCCTTAACTCCGACCTGGAAAAAGGCGCCCGGGAAATCAGGCAAAAAATGGGTGAAATCATGCGCGCTGGCGCCAATGGCGACTTGTGACGCGCAGTCCCAGACATCTTTCGATTGATCAGGTAGTTTCAACGACGCTCTGGTGCCCGCCCCCCTAGCCATCGACTGGGGGCGGCTCCTCATCCTGTACTATTCGCGTTTTGCTGCCGCCCGGCGTGCGGCTCATTCACCATTACCGTTTGCGCATGTCTCAGCCCGTCGAAGTTGTCGCCGCCATATTGTGCCAGCCGGACGGCAGGGTACTTCTGGCGAGCCGCCCCGAAGACAAGGTGTATGCCGGCTACTGGGAATTTCCTGGCGGCAAGGTGGAAGCCGGCGAGTCGCTTGAACACGCCCTGGTCCGCGAGCTGATGGAAGAACTGGGCATTGTTCCAACCCGTTTTGCGCGCTGGATCACAAAGATCTTCATATACCCGCACGCCACCGTGCGGCTGAATTTTTTCCGTGTCTGGCTCTGGCAGGGCGTTCCGCATCCCCATGAAGGCCAGACGTTTGCCTGGGTCAAGCCTGCGCAGTGCGATGTCGCACCCCTGCTGCCAGCCAATTTCCCCGTGCTGAAGGCGCTGTCACTGCCGGCCGTTTATGGCATCAGCCACGCCCAGTCGATCGGGTTCGAGGCTTTCTTGCCGAAGCTGGAATCAGCGCTGGAAAACGGCTTGCGGCTGATCCAGGTCCGCGACAAGAATCTCCCCGAGCCCGAACGACTTGAACTGGCCTGCAAAGTCGTTGCCAAAGCCCGGCCGTTCGGCGCCATCGTTCTGGTGAGCGGTGACCTTGATATGGCGCGGCGATCCGGCGCTGATGGCATTCATCTGGACAGCGCCGCCCTGATGAACCTTTCGGCACGTCCCGAAATCGAATGGGTAGGTGCTTCGTGCCACAATCCGGAGGAACTGGCAAAGGCGGGCGAGGTGGCCGACTTTGCCATGCTTTCGCCGGTGTTGCCCACGCCAAGCCACCCGGGAGAACCCGCCCTCGGCTGGCCAACATTTGCCGAATGGGTGGCCGCCTGCCCTGTGCCGGTCTTTGCCCTGGGCGGGCAAACAGCCGATAGCCTGAGCGATGCCGTGCTTCATGGCGGGCATGGCGTGGCGATGCTGCGGGAAGTCTGGAAATGAAACCCTGGCTCACTCCATTGGCCATCATGATTGCACTGGCCGGATTGACCTTATGGGCCAAGCATCAGCAAGCAATGCCCGCGGCCGTGCAGGTCATCGATTGCCAAAACCCGGTTGCGGGCTGCGCTTTCATGCACCACGGCCAGCCCGTCCACCTGCGATTTTCTGCCGTCCCCAAACCGATGGAGGCATTCGACATCGAGTTGTATGCACCTGCAGTGCGGAAGGTATCGGCCCAATTCCGGATGAGTGGAATGGACATGGGTTTCAACCGTTACGATTTCACCGCGGGACAGGGCGGGCAATTCAAGGCCAAATCAATCATCCTTCCCATATGTACACAAGCACGTTCTGATTGGAACGTGATTTTCAGCCTGGATGACAAGAACTACCAGGTTGACTTTCAAGCCCCTTAGTTTTTATCCGTTTAACTTCTTTGTCATATATGCCGCCCGTGCGCGGGCTATAATTTTAACTTGGACTTGGAGCCGGGATATGCCAATGGAACATACCTACAAACAATTTGACACGGAACTGGAAAATGTTCGTGCCAGCGTGCTCAAAATGGGTGGTTTGGTCGAGGAGCAGATTACCCGTGCGGTGGAAGCACTGACTGCAGGTAACATGGCCCTCGCGGATGACGTGATCAATCATGATCACCAGGTCAATGGGCTTGAGGTCTCAATTGACGAGGATGTGGCACACATCATCGCCCGCCGCCAGCCGACGGCATCCGATCTGCGCATGTTGATGATGGTGGTGAAGACCATCACCGACCTGGAGCGTATCGGTGACGAAGCCGCCAAGGTGGCGCGCATGGCCAAGCTGATTCATGCCTCGGAGCGGATCAGCCTGCCCCGCTTCAACGAAGTGAAATACATGGCCAGTCTGGTGCTCGACATGCTGAAAAAGGCACTCGACGGCTTTGCCCGGGTGGACGCCAGCGGCGCTGCCGATATCCTGCGCCAGGATGAACAGGTGGACGAGGAATTCCGCCTCAATCTGCGCCACCTGATCACCTTCATGATGGAAGACCCGCGGACTATTTCCGTATTCATCGACATACTGTTTGTGGCCAAGGCTATCGAGCGCATGGGCGACCATGCCAAGAACATGTCCGAATACGTCGTGTACATGGTCAAGGGCAAGGACATTCGTCACACTTCGCTGGAAGAACTGGAAAGGGAACTTGAGTAGGAAAAGCATCCTTGGCAGAAAGCAAGAACGGGCCTGTTGGCCCGTTCTTGTTGATGCAGTGGCGTTTACTTGTTCGGTGGTACGTAGCCTGCGGGCTGATCGGCACCGTTGCCGAAGAAATACTGTTCCATTTGTGTCATCAGATACTTGCGCGCCTGGGGATCGGCCAGATTCAGCCGGTTTTCATTGATCAGCATGGTTTGATGACGAGTCCAGGCGGTCCATGCCTCCTTGGACACACTCTCGAATATTTTCTTGCCCAATTCTCCCGGCACCGGGGGAAAGCCCAGCCCTTCCGCTTCCCGGCCAAGCTTTACGCAGTTCACCATACGGGTCATATCTAACTCCACTTTGTGGCACTGGCGACATTATAAAACCGGCACAACGACTTCTCGCTGCGTTTCTTTTTACATCACTAGCAGGCCAAGGGGCTCAGGTACGCTTGCGCAGCTTCTGAATTGAGGCCAACTGTGCAACCGCCTCGGCCAGTTCGGCCTGGGCCTTGGCGTAGTCCATAGCCGCAGATCGGTCTTTCATCGCCTCTTCTGCGGCCCGCTTGGCCTCCAAGGCCTTTGCTTCATCCAGATCCTGGCCGCGAATGGCTGTGTCAGATAGGATGGTAACCACAAATGGCTGTACTTCCAGGATACCACTGGAGACATAGAAAAGTTCTTCTTCCGCGGACTCCGCCCTCTTGATGCGCACCGTCCCGGGCTTGATTCTCGTCAGCAACGGGGCGTGACGGGGGTAGATCCCCAGTTCGCCCATCTCGCCAGGAACTGAAACAAACTCAGCCGCTCCCGAGAAGAGAGACGCTTCGGCGCTGACGATGTCAACGTGCAATGTCATGGCCATATGACCTTTTACCTTTACTGAACAGTCTTCGCTTTTTCGACGGCTTCTTCAATCGCGCCAACCATGTAGAACGCCTGCTCGGGCAGATGATCGTATTCGCCATTGACGATGCCCTTGAAGCCATTGATGGTTTCCTTGAGGGACACGTACTTGCCAGGAGCGCCGGTAAATACCTCCGCAACAAAGAAGGGCTGGGAGAGGAAGCGCTGGATCTTCCGCGCACGCGCTACAACCAGTTTGTCTTCAGGGGAAAGTTCATCCATGCCCAGAATGGCGATAATGTCGCGCAGTTCCTTGTAGCGCTGCAGGGTCGCCTGAACGGAACGGGCCACGGTGTAATGCTCTTCACCAACGACCTGGGGGTCAAGCTGGCGCGAAGTCGAATCGAGCGGATCCACTGCAGGGTAGATACCCAGCTCGGCAACCTGTCGCGACAACACGAGCGTCGCATCGAGGTGGGCAAAGGTGGTCGCAGGGGATGGATCGGTCAGGTCATCCGCGGGTACATACACGGCCTGGAAAGACGTGATGGAGCCGGTGCGGGTGGAGGTGATCCGCTCCTGCAAGGCACCCATTTCCGAGGCCAGGGTGGGCTGGTAACCTACGGCGGAGGGCATCCGCCCCAGCAGGGCGGACACTTCGGTACCGGCCAGGGTGTAGCGGTAAATGTTGTCGACGAAGAACAGCACGTCTCGGCCTTCGTCGCGGAAGTATTCCGCCATGGTCAAACCAGTCAGCGCCACCCGCAGGCGGTTGCCAGGGGGTTCGTTCATCTGCCCGTACACCAGTGCAACCTTGTCCAGCACGCCGCCTTCCTTCATTTCGTGGTAGAAGTCGTTCCCTTCGCGCGTCCGTTCACCGACGCCGGCAAACACCGAGAAACCCGAGTGTTGCACCGCAATGTTGCGAATCAGCTCCATCAGGGTCACGGTCTTGCCCACACCCGCGCCGCCGAACAGGCCGACTTTGCCGCCCTTGGCAATCGGCATGATGAGGTCGATCACCTTGATGCCGGTTTCGAGAATTTCGACACTGGCAGCCTGGTCCGCGAAGTCCGGAGCCTTGCGATGGATCGGCATGCGTTCCTGGGTGCCAATCGGGCCGGCATCATCCACCGGCTCGCCCAACACGTCCATGATGCGGCCCAGCGTGGCCGGGCCGACCGGGACAGAGATGGGGGAACCGGTGTCGCCCACTTCCATGCCGCGGCGCAGGCCGTCGGTCGAGCCCATCGCAATGGTGCGCACCACGCCGTCGCCAAGCTGCTGCTGCACTTCCAGGGTAAGCTGAGGATCGTTCATCCTGAGCGCACTAAACACATAGGGCATGGAGTCCCGGGGAAATTCCACGTCTACCACCGCACCGATGATCTGTACGATTTTTCCGTTGCTCATGCTTTGTTCCTAAGCAAAAATTGAGTTCTTTCTAGCTGCGCTTAAACTGCTGCAGCACCGGCGACAATCTCTGACAGCTCTTTGGTAATCGCTGCCTGTCGCGTTTTGTTGTACACCAGCTTCAGTTCGCCAATCACGTTCTTCGCATTGTCTGAAGCGGCCTTCATCGCCACCATCCGTGCAGACTGTTCGCACGCGAGGTTTTCGACCACCGCCTGATATACCAGCGATTCAATATAACGTGTCAACAATGCATCCACTACCGGCTTGGCATCCGGCTCATAGATATAGTCCCAGTGATGCTGCAGCTTTTCTGCCTCGTCGCCCGCCGCCTGTTCCAGGGGCAGCAATTGCCTTAGCTGGGGCTCTTGCTTCATGGTGTTGACAAACTTGTTGTAGACGACGTAAAGCGCATCGATCCTGCCTTCCACATAGGCATCCAGCATCACCTTCACCGGGCCGATGAGTGCTTGCATGTAGGGAGTGTCACCGAGCCCGGTCAAGTGCGACACGACACTCGCGCCAGAACGCTGCATGAAACCCAGGCCCTTGTTGCCGAATGTGGTGACATCCACCTGTATTCCTTGGCTATCCCAGGACTTCATCTGCGTCACCACAAGCCGCAATACGTTCGTGTTCAAGCCGCCGCACAGTCCCTTGTCTGAGGTGACTATGATCAGGCCAATCCGTTTGGTGGAATCATGGCGAAGCGCAAATGGATGCTCGTATTCCGGATGTGCGTAAGCCATGTGAACAGCCACATGGGCGATTTTTTCAGCATAGGGGCGGGCATGCTTCATCCGCTCCTGAGCCTTGCGCATTTTGGACGCTGCCACCATTTCCATGGCTTTGGTGATCTTGCGCGTGTTTTCCACACTCTTGATCTTGGTGCGGATTTCCTTACCTGCGGCCATCGCCGGCGCTCCCTATCAGTAAACCACGGTCTGCTTGAAGGACTCGATTGCGGCCTTCAGCTCGCGCTCCTGGTCGCCTGTCATGTCGCCGCTGGCATTGATGACATCGAGCAGATCTTTATGCCTGTCCCTGATGTAAGCTTGCAGCGCTGACTCGAAAGGCAGCACCTTCTTCACATCCAGACCATCCAGGTAACCGTTGTTGACTGCGAACAGTGTCAGTGCCATTTCCGCCACGCTCATGGGAGAGTATTGCGGCTGCTTCATCAACTCGGTCACGATCTTGCCGCGATCCAGCTGCTTGCGCGTCGCATCGTCGAGATCGGAAGCGAACTGTGCAAATGCTGCCAATTCACGATACTGGGCGAGAGCCAGGCGAATGCCGCCGCCAAGTTTCTTGATGACCTTGGTCTGTGCAGCACCTCCAACACGAGAAACGGACAGACCCGCATTGATGGCTGGACGAATACCGGCGTTGAACAGGTCGGTTTCGAGGAAGATCTGCCCATCAGTAATGGAGATTACGTTGGTTGGCACGAAGGCGGATACGTCACCGGCCTGGGTTTCGATGATTGGCAGAGCAGTCAGGGACCCGGTCTTGCCCGTCACGGCACCGCCAGTGCGCTTGGCCACTTCGGCGGCATTGATACGGGCAGCGCGCTCGAGCAGACGAGAGTGCAGATAGAATACGTCACCGGGGTAGGCTTCACGACCGGGCGGACGGCGCAACAGCAGCGAGACTTGACGGTAGGCCCAGGCTTGCTTGGTCAGATCATCATAAATGATCAGTGCATCCATGCCGTTGTCGCGAAAGTACTCACCCATGGTACAGCCGGAATACGGTGCAATGTACTGCATGGCGGCAGAGTCGGACGCCGTCGCAGCAACGATGATTGTGTATTCCATGGCGCCATGCACTTCCAGCTTGCGCACGACGTTGGCAATAGAGGAAGCCTTCTGGCCCACTGCCACATAGATACAGTAAACGCCCTTGCCCTTCTGATTAATGATGGCATCAATCGCCACGGCGGTCTTGCCGGTCTGACGGTCGCCAATAATGAGTTCGCGCTGGCCGCGACCGATCGGCACCATGGAGTCGATCGATTTGAGCCCGGTCTGCACCGGCTGGTTCACTGACTGGCGCGCAATCACGCCTGGGGCAATTTTTTCGATCGGTGAAGAAAGCTTGGCAGGAATCGGGCCCTTGGCATCAATAGGCTGCCCAAGGGAGTTCACGACCCGGCCCAGCAACTCCGTGCCAATGGGTACTTCCAGAATACGCCCGGTGCACTTGGCAATATCGCCTTCCTTGATGTGTTCATAGTCGCCCAGCACCACAGCACCAACGGAGTCGCGCTCAAGATTCAATGCCATGCCGAAGGTGTTGCTCGGCAGTTCAATCATTTCACCCGCCATTACGTCGGACAGCCCGTGGATGCGAACGATGCCGTCGGTCACGGACACAATTGTGCCCTGAGTGCGCAGTTCGGAACCGGATGTCAGGTTCTCGATCTTGGCTTTGATCAGTTCGCTGATTTCACTTGGATTCAATTGCATGTTTGTCTCCGACTGGGTCGGTCCCTAAATGATTAAACTCAACTCTTGAGGCTGAAGGCCATCTTTTCCAGGCGTCCCCGCACCGAGCCATCAATCACCCGGTCGCCGATCGCCAGCACAACGCCACCGATCAATGTAGCATCCACGCTGACGGATACCTGCACATCGCGGCCGTACTTCTTTTTCAATGCGCCAACCAGATCATTCAGCTGTGCGTTACTCATTTCCTGAGCGCTGCTGATTTTCGCTTCGACAACGCCCTCGGCGTCTGCCTTGAGCGCTTCAAACTGGGCCTCGATTTCCGGCAACAGGGTAAGGCGATTGTTTTCCGCCAGCACCTTGATGAAGTTAACGCCCTTGTTGTCACCCAGACTGTCACCCAGAATTGAAACGATCAAATCCGCAACCTGTGCGGCAGACACATTGGGGTCGGCGATAAGCGTCCGCATTTGAGGATCGCCCACTACCTGGCCGACCTTGCTTAAGCGGTCAGACCATGCTTTGCGATCGCCTGAGGTCTTGGCCAGACGGAACACGGCTTCAGCGTAGGGTCGAGCCAGAGTGGACAGTTCCGCCATGATTTACAACTCGGCTTTCAATTGATTGATCAGGTCCGCGTGGGTCTGCGGGTTGATTTCGCGGCGCAGGATTCTTTCTGCGCCGGCAACAGCCAGCTCCGCGACCTGTTCGCGTAGCGATTCGCGCGCGCGGTTGGCTTCCTGCTCGATTTCAACCTTGGCGGCCGCCAGTTGGCGATCGCCTTCGGCCTTTGCCACGGCCTTTGCTTCTTCCACCATTTGCGCAGCGCGCTTTTCGGCCTGGGCGATGATCTCCGCGGCTTGAACCTTGGCGTCGTGCAGATTTTCAGTCGCCTTTTTTCTCGCCAGTTCAAGATCCAGCCTGGCGTGGTCAGCAGCGGCCAAGCCGTCAGCAATAATCTTCTTGCGTGTTTCCAGGGCGTTCATGATGGGCGGCCATATATACTTCATGCAGAACCACACGAAGATCATGAACGTAATGGACTGGCCAATCAGTGTTGCGTTGATGTTCATTTGTTTACCTTCACGGAAGGAGCGCCAAAGGCGCCCAATCTGCTAGGCCGCCATTTGGGCGGCGACAGTCAATCTTCAGGCCGCAACCGCGAACAGGACGTACATCGCCAGACCGACAGCGATCATGGGCACGGCGTCGACCAGACCCATGACGATGAAGAACTGGGTACGCAGCATTGGAATGAGTTCAGGTTGGCGTGCAGCACCTTCAAGAAAACGTCCACCAAGGATGCCGATACCCACCGAAGCGCCCAATGCACCTAAGCCCATCATCAGGGCGCCGGCAATGTACAGCAGTGCATGAGTCATATCCATTGAATTACTCCTTAGTTTTCAGATTTAAATTAAATAGCAAATGAATGCCAACCCGAGATTAGCCTAGTGATGTTCAGAATGAGCCATGTCAAGATATACGATGGTCAGCGTCATAAAGATAAACGCCTGCAATGTAATCACCAGAATATGGAACACCGCCCAGGCCCATTGCAGGACGCCGCCGAACAAACCAAGAATGATCCCGCCACCAAACATCAGGGCAATTAGGATGAATATCATTTCACCTGCGTACATGTTGCCGAACAGCCGCAGCGAGAGAGAAATGGGCTTGGCGAGCAGGCCAACGCCTTCAAGCAGCAGGTTGACCGGAAACAAGTATTTGGGAAAGGGCTGGAAAGCAAGCTCGGAAAAGAAGCCTCCCGGCCCCTTCATTTTCACACTGTAGTAGATTACCAGGGCAAACACGGTAAGCGACATGCCGAAGGTTACGTTGGGGTCGGTCGACGGGACAATCTTGAGGAAGGGAATCCCTGCCCAGCCCGCAGAATGGGGCAGCCAATCAACCGGTAACAGGTCCATCAGATTCATCAGGAACACCCAGATGAAAATGGTAAGGGCCAACGGTGCGACCAGAGCATTGCGATGAGAGAACGAACCGCGCACCGAACCATCGATAAACTCGACCACCCACTCGACAAAATTCTGAACACCGGTAGGCACCCCGGTCGATGCCTTTTTTGCGACAGAGCGGAAGATCAGGGTGAACACCAGTGCCAATATGATCCCCACTCCAAGACTGTCGATGTGAACAGCCCAGAAGCCCATGTCCTTGGCTTCCTGCTGGGTGTGGGCAAGGCCCCAGGTGCCGTCGGGCAATCTGCCGTAGGTAAGATTCTGCAGGTGATGCTTGATGTATTCGCCAGAGGTATGGACTTCGCCAGACATAGTGCTTGATTCTCTAGAAGGTTTTGTATGAACAGCGCACTGCCCAGACAAAACTTCCCATCAATGAATTACCAAAGTGCCAACAACCATGCTGCCTGGGCCACTAAAAAGCCCGCCAGGACAGCCAAAGGAATCGACCCCGAGTAGGCAAAAAGCAGCCCCAACAATAGCGTTACCAGGACAAAACGCTCAAGTCCCGAGCGATAGAATTGGAGCAGATTTCTTTCCGCACTCCAGCCGGAATGCAATTCGCTCTGCTTTTGCCGCATTATCAGAATCAGGGTGCCCAGCAATGCCGCTGAACCCCCGGCTGCTGCCGACAAAGCCGCAGGTTTCCCTCCCAATGCATACCCCACTCCGCCTGCAATGCTGCACAATAACAACTGCGCCGCCGCAATGCGAAGAGTAGGCCGAAGCATCAGGCCGCAATCATACCTGAATTAGAAATGCTGATGCAATCATAAGACTGCGCTAATGAAGGCTTCCGGGCTATAACAAAAAGCGTGCTCGTTAAAACAACACGCATTACAAATCGGCCCGGGGCCGTGACCTTCTGCGATGCAGTAAATAAATACGGGGAGCGAGCTCCCCGTATTTGGCTGCCTGAATGGCAATTTATTGCTGTGGAACCAGCTCGACGCGACGATTCTTGAGACGGCCTTCTTCCGTATCATTGTCGGCAATTGGCCGGGAGTCGCCGTAGCCTTTGGCAGTCAGTCGATCAGCATCGACACCTTTGCTGATCAGGTAATCGCGCACGGCTTCAGCCCGGCGCTGAGACAACTTCATGTTGTGCTGATTAGTGCTGCGGCTATCGGTGTAGCCTGCGATCTCAACTTTTACATCACCCCATTCCTTCAGAGCGACGGCAGCCCGATCAAGCGTAGCCAGTGCCTCCGGGTGCAGGGTTGCTTTGTCATTGTCAAAGTTAACCCCTTCCAACACCAGCTTTTTGGGAGCAGGGGCTGGCACTGGTGCCGCTTGTGCAACCGGCAGGGGGCAGCCTTGGGCATCGACTTTCGCGCCAGCGGGCGTGTTGGGACACTTGTCCAGGTAATCGGGCACGCCATCACCATCGCTGTCCAGGGGGCAGCCCTGCGCATCGACTTTCACTCCCGCCGGGGTGTTGGGGCACTTGTCCAGACTATCGGGCACGCCATCACCATCGCTATCGACCGGCTTCGGCTCCTTGCATGGGGCATCGAGAAGCCCTTTGCCAGGACAGCCAATCGTCTTGAACAGCTCGTAACCGATCGTTTTTCCTTCTTTGCTCGCCGCGTTGGTTGGATCGTAGTAGTGGCCTTCAGCCGCCTGAGCGCTGATTGCAACAGCAGAAATCAGGGCTACGCCCAGAACACCAAAGACTAAGGGGGTTGTACGCATATTTGAGAAAGCTCCTGTTGTTGAGTAAGCGCGATTTTTGTGTGAATTGGTGAGGTCATCCTGGCGCGGCATTATCGCCAGTACCCAATCGATTGATTTCAATGACCAATGAAGCCGAGCATTGTAAACAACTTCGGCAAATGTAGCTTCATTTGGAACTGGGTGATACCCCTGAGTGGTTTGTTTAACATTTTCTAACAATCCTGACGTCACCATGAAAGGCAGGATAAACGCTCTGCGCGTTTACATTGTTAGACCGGCAAATCCAATTGGCACAAGAGTGCCACCGCTCACCTGACTCCCAGCAACTCCACCTCGAACATCAAGGTTGCATTGGGCGGGATCACCCCACCTGCACCGTTTGCGCCATAGCCCAGATTGGATGGAATCGTGAGCAGCCGCTTGCCACCGACTTTCATGCCTGCCACGCCCTCGTCCCAGCCACGGATAACCTGGCCGCTGCCGAGCGTGAATTCGAAAGGCTCGCCCCGATCCTTGCTGGAATCAAATTTGGTGTTGTCGGTCAGCCAGCCGGTGTAATGGACGGAGACGGTCTGGCCTGCTGTTGCAACAGCACCATTGCCCACGACCATATCTTCGTACTTCAAACCTGATGTCGTGGTGACCTGTTTGTCGGCATGGCTTAAGGGTGGGGGACCGGAGGGCGCAGCCGCCTGCTCATTTGACTTCTGTTTGCAACCACCAATAAGCAGCAAGGCGGAAACGGTCATGACGAGCAGGGTTCGGTTCATGCAATTGATTCCAAGGAGAGTTGTTGGCCAGAGATCATACACTGGCAACCATGTGCGAACGATTAGGCATTGATCAGGATCAGCCACATTGGCAGTGTCAGCAGAAATAGCAGAGTGCTCCAGGCCACTGTCAGCGCAACTTTTTCCACATCCAGATGATAACGGTCCGCCAGTCCAACGGCCATCAGCATGGTGGGAACGCCGGCTTCGAGCACGGCAGCGCGTTGAGCATTCGAAATCGGATCAAAAAACGTTTTTGCAAGGGCAAAGGCGGCAAGGGGCATGAGCACAAGTTTGAATGCAACAGTAATCAGAACAGGGGCGCTGGGGGTAAGTCTTCTCCACGGGATGGATAGACCCAGCATCAGCAGCATGACAGGCACGGTGGGCTGACCAATGAAATGGGCAGCATGGATCAGGGGTTGGGTGTTGACGGGCATCAGTCCGACGCACACGCCAACAAAGAAGGCCCAGACCGGTGGCAGGCTGAGGAGTTGTTTCAGTGGGTGTCCTGCGTCACTTGTTTGTCTGCCAAGGCGTACCGCAATCCAGACACCCACGCTCCAAAGTAGCGGAGTGGTGGCGGCCATGTCGGCGAAGGCCGCATAGCGCCCACCGGCATCGCTGTACAGGTGAGTGAGCAACGGGTAGCCCATGAACAACACATTACCGAAGGTTCCACATAGAAGTAGCCCCGCACCTGTGCCGGAGTTCAAGGCGGTACCAACACGGCTCTTGAATAGCAGCCAGTAGAGCGGCAGGCTGGTGACCAGCATGCCGGAAGCGACAAGCAGGGGTACGCTGAGCAGGTTGGTGTTGACCTCGGCGCTGGCGGCTGCGGCAAACAACAGGGCGGGGGCAAACAGATTGATGACCACCGCGGTGATATAGCCGCGCACCGCGCGTATGCTGGCTTCGTCAAGCCGGGTGCGCCAGATCGCACCGGCCGCAATGAGCAGCGCCATCGGAAACAGAACCTGAGCCAGCAGGTCAAAATAATATGAAAAGTGCATAAAAAATGGCGGGAAACTTTCCCGCCATTATCCATTTTCAGACGTTTATCTGTCAGGTACGCGGTGCATACTTGGCCTGCAGCCAGTTGCGGATCCGGGTTGCATCTCCAATACGACTGGATTTGCCGAGCGAATCGAGCAGCACGATGATCACTTCACGTTGGGCAATGCGTGCCTGCATGACGAGACAGTGGCCCGCTTCGTTGATGAAACCGGTCTTCGACAAACCGATTTCCCAATCGTCCTGGCGGGTCAAACGGTTGGTGTTTGCAAAGGCCACTTCGCGGTAGGCGACCCGGTGTGCAAGGTGATGCCGCTTTTTCCTGCTGTGAGTGGTCAGCACAACACGTTTATAGCCCAGGCTGTATTCACCGGTAGAGGCAATGCGCCGAATTTCCGGGTAATGCAGATAGGCATGATTGACGAGCTTGACCAGATCTTCAGCGGTTGAACGATTGATGCTGTCAAGACCGGTCGGATCGGCATAGATGGTGTTTTGCATGCCCAGTTGCCGGGCCTTTTGATTCATGGCGGCAACAAACTCGGCCTCGCCGCCGGGGAATGTAGTGCGACCCAATGCATGAGCGGCACGGTTTTCGGAAGCGATCAGCGCCATGTTAAGCAGTTGTTCCCGGGTATACACTGAGCCAACCGGCAGGCGCGAACGGGTGCCTTTCAGGTAATCAAGATCTTCCCTGGTAATTGTAATACGCTCATTCATGTCCACATTTGCGTCCATCAGAACGACCGCGGTCATCAGCTTGGTGATTGATGCGATGGGACTTTGCAGGTTCGCGTTTTTCGATAACAGCACCTGGCCGCTGTGCTGGTCATAAACCATGGCGGAGATTGCGGACAGAGCCGGGTTGTAGCTAACTATGTCCTGAGTTGTCTGCGGGGTCATGGCAGCAGGTTCAGAATTCGCCTGAGCCGGCACGACGACGGTCAGGCTGAGTGTCATGAGAAGACCGGCGGTAAGCTTACGCAAATTCTTCATTGTATTTTCCCAACATCAACCATACTCAGATAAACGCATTGACCGTACAATTTCATTACAAAACGGCTATGGGCCGACAAACTTGATGCATCGTCCAGTTCAATGGCACGCATCGATGCCATAAATTTTACGGTCTCTCGATTGACCAGACTACAATAATCGTCTCAAATATAACAAGATGCGAGGAGTTGTGGAGACTTTACTCAAAAAAAATAACCTAAGCTCGGCACAAATCATGCCAGGAGTGCTGGCAGAGCTTGTTCAAGCGTGTAGCCGGAACGGTGCCGGGCTGGGGGACTTCGCACCCTTTTTCCTTCATGACCCTACACTGGCGCTGCGACTACTCACTTCCGCGCCGATCCCTGCTCCATCACCTTCCAATCCGGAGCTGATCAAGCCTGCCCTGGCTTGTTATACGGTCAATCAAATACGTGCTTTCGCATTATCGCTGTTGCCGGCTTGCCAGGAATTGCTTCCCTCACTACAGGATTGCTGGACGCTCAGCATCAGGGTCGCCCTGTTTGCCAGAATGATCGCTGAAAAGACCATGGTGTGCCCTGCCGAATGGGCCTGGCTGGCAGGCCTGTTCCACAACCTGGGAGATTGGTTGCGTATCCACGGGCTGGGGGAGGACACGGCACACGTATGTCTGGACAAGATCGATTCCTGCGGGTTCATCGCCGATGGGGCTCGTTACTGTCGTGCGCCACTGACCCGAGTGAGAACCGCCCATCCTCTGGTGAAAGTGTTACACGCGGCCCAAATGCTGGCAAGCCGGGAACAGGGTGTGGACAGCATGGAAGTGCGCGCTGCATTGTCGGATCTCGGGATTGCCGGCCCGGAAGCCGCTTTCTTGGTCAGCTCGGTATCGGTTCAATTTAACGGGCTGGCGGCCCGCTATGGCATGGCAAGTGCTGCGGACACAGGCGGATACGGAGTCAATGCCGGCTCGATGGCACAATTGATTCGTGCGTACAGCCGGTTTGCAGCAATCGGGGTGTTCCAGCAGGCACTGCCTTCAGGGGTTTCGCCCCAGCGGTTAGGCAAGAGCTTGACTGAAATGCTGCCCCTGGTATTCGGATTATCCAGGGTAGTGATCTTCATTGTTGACCGCAAATCCGAAGCGCTGCAGTTGATGGCGGACGACAGCCTGCCTCTGGGTTTGCAGGAGCTGACTTTTCCTCTGGATGACCCGATGGGTTGCTTGGCGCTAGCTGCACAAGGCCAGGCAGTGCGCTGGACCCGGAATGAAGCTGATCGGTATGCGGTGCTGGATGAACAGCTTGCGCGTCTGCTGCAGGCGGACACGATTCTTTATCAACCCTTGGGTACAGAGGGCAAAGTTGAGGCCGTCCTGGCGCTGGCGAACCCGGCATACAGGATGGAAGAAGAGCCGCTCTGGCAAACCCTTGTGGCAAGCGTGACCGCTGGGTTCAGGCCAACCGAAGCGCCTGCGATCGCCGAGCCGCAGATTGTTATCGCCCCGGAGTCGATTTCGCGCGACCAGGTACGCAGGGCCGTGCACGAGGTTGCCAACCCACTCACGATCATGCGTAATTATGTGAATTTGCTGTCAAGCAAGTTGGAATCGGATGTCGCCTCCCAGCGTGACCTGAAAATCATTGGCGATGAAATTGAGCGTGCGTCACGCATACTGCGGGGGCTGTCCAGCGGGTCGGTGGAACAGGATTCCATTGCCGTTGATGAAGAAACCAGCAGCCTTGCTGTCAATCCGGTTATTTCGGAGTTGGTTCGCATGTCCCTGGGTACGTTATTCGTACCCAACCGCATCAGTGTCCAGATCGATCTGGATCCGGATATCCCACAAATTCCGACCAACCGCGACAAGCTCAAGCAAGTGCTGCTTAACCTGGCCAAGAATGCGGTGGAAGCCATGCCGCGTGGTGGCAGACTGATCTTTGCCACACGCATGCGTAGCGACATGATGCCGCCACGGCTGGAAATCGCTGTTCGCGACAATGGGCCCGGCTTGCCGGATGCAGTGCTGGAGCATCTTTTCGAGCCAGTGGATTCGACCAAGGGGAATGACCACTCGGGCCTGGGCCTTTCCATCAGCCGCAATGTGGTAAAGAGCCTGGGTGGAGAAATCGAATGTGACACCGGGCAGAACGGGACAGAGTTCCGCGTTTTTCTGCCTGTAACTCACACGGCCCAAGCCAATTTGAAAATTGCAGGATGAGACCATGTTCACATCGGGGAGACCGAATCCATGATTAGCAATAGCGGCCAAAACGAAAGTCAGGCCAGGGAAGTGGGACGGTTGGAAGTCATATCGCGAATACTCATCGTCGATGACGAGCCCATGATCCTGGAGGGGCTCGCGGGACTGCTGAAGCTGGAAAGGTATGAGGTTACCCAGGCGCTTGGGGGACGCGCAGCCCTGAGCGCAATTTTCAAGCAGCAATATGACCTGATTCTGCTGGATCTGTGTATGCCTGATCTGGGTGGTGCCGAAGTGCTCAGGTTCCTGGCTGACAAATGTGTTGGAACACCGGTCATTGTGGTGTCGGGGGATAGTTCTATTGATGGGGCAATACGCGCTCTCAGGGGCGGTGCCACTGATTTCATACGTAAACCTTATGAGTCAGAGGAACTGCTTAGACGCATTAAGAATACATTGGAAAGCCGCCGGCTGGAGCGGGAAAACAATCTCATCCTGCAGCGCCTGCAACAATCGGAAAAGTGGCATCGCTTCCTGGTAAACAGTTCGCCGGATTTTATCTACACGCTGGATCACGACGGCCGCTTCACCTTCATCAATGACCGGGTTGAGCACCTGCTGGGATATGCCAAGGACGAACTAATCGGATCGCATTACACCTGCTTGATCCATGATGAGGACATCGCCCGGGCAGAGCATGTTTTCAACGAGCGGCGCTCATCGGGACGCAGTACCCGCAACATTGAACTGCGGCTCAAATGCAACCCGGGGAACCGCCGTCCTCGCATCATGAACGGACGTTATCGCACGGTTGAGCTCAATGCCACGGGGATGTATGAAGCGACCGATAACAAGTTCGAGACCCGTTTCATGGGTACCTATGGCGTTGCAAAGGACATTTCAGATCGCAAACAGGCGGAAGAGACCGTTTATTATCAAGCCTATCATGACCTGCTGACAGGCCTGCCCAATCGCGCCCTGTTCCGCGACCATCTTGGCCTTGCCTTGGCCCAGTCCAAACGCAGCCATCAGAGCATGGCTATCCTGATTCTCGATCTTGATCACTTCAAGGTGATTAACGATTCACTCGGCCATGGTTATGGGGATGAACTTCTGATCAATACGGCGAGCCGGTTGCGGGCATGTCTGCGTGAAGGCGATACCCTGGCGCGCCTTGGTGGTGATGAGTTTGGTTTGCTTTTGCCTGGCATCGTGTCAGCTGCGGACATTGAAAATATCGGATGCAAGATCATCAATACCCTGAATAAACCGCTCGATATCAAGGGTCATGAACTTTATCTTTCGGTCAGTATCGGCGCCTGTATGGCACCAACCGATGGCGACATGGTGGATGTACTTATACGCCAGGCAGAAATTGCCATGTACCAGGCCAAGGCGCAGGGCCGTACCCGCCTGCAATTCTGGCAGCCGGGCATGCAGGCACCCTACTCGACTCGCCTGCAGGTGGAAGCCGACCTGCGCCGTGCTCTCGCACGAAATGAATTTGTCCTGTTCTATCAGCCCCAGGTTGATATCGCTACCGGTGCGATCCGTGGCTTCGAGGCCCTGCTTCGATGGTGGCATCCGGAGCGCGGCCTGCTGTCTCCGGCGGAGTTCATTCCGATTGCCGAAGAAACGGGTGTGATTGTGCCCATTGGCGAATGGGTGCTGAGGGCCGCCTCTGCCCAGCTGGCTGAGTGGAAAAAAGCAGATCTTCCGCAGGTCAGGATGTCCGTAAACATTTCCGCCCGCCAGCTGGAAAACCCCGATTTCGTCGACAGCGTGATGCGTTCGATGCAGATCTATGCACTGGATAACGCGCACATGGAGCTGGAAATCACTGAGAGCCTGCTGATGCGTGATCTGGAGGCCAATGCGCTGAAACTTGGCCGGCTGGCTTCAGCCGGCGTCAAGATCGCAGTCGATGACTTTGGCACCGGCTATAGTTCATTCAAATACCTCAGCAAATTCCCCATCCACACCCTCAAAATCGATCAGTCCTTCATCAAGGAAATGGTGCCCAACGAACCCTCACCCATCGTCAATGCCATCGTCGGCATGGGCAAGGGACTCAAGCTGAACGTGGTGGCAGAAGGGGTGGAGACTGAAGACCAGCTCGATATCCTGCGCAGCCTGGATTGCAGCGAAATGCAGGGCTTCCTGTTCAGTGCTCCAGTGTCGTCGCACGATGCCACACGTATGTTATCGAATACAGACGGGACGAATCGCATCATTGGCGCGATTGCCTAAGCGCAGCCGCCTGGCTCGGGATTCCGGCGCCGGAGACTTAACACGCTCTCGCGTCATTGGGTGATTGCTACACCTGTCGAGGCACAATGGCCCTCCTGGAAATCCGCAACCTTATTCGCCGCTTTGGCGCTTTTGAAGCTGTCAGGGATGTGAGTTTCGGCGTTGAGGCTGGAGAATTTTTTACCCTGCTTGGACCTTCCGGGTGCGGCAAGACAACGCTGCTGCGTCTGGTCGCTGGATTTGACCAGCCCGACGCAGGGAAGATTCTGCTCGATGGTGGAGATCTGGCAGGTGTGCCTCCAGAGACTCGGCCGATCCACACCGTATTTCAAAGTTACGCACTGTTTCCGCATCTGACGGTCTGGGACAACATTGCTTTTTCGCTGAAGATGATCAATGCGCCAAAGGCAGAGATCAAATCCCGCGTAGGGGAAATGCTGGAAGTGGTTCATCTGGCAGGGCAGGCAAACCATTTGCCCAACGAACTTTCCGGGGGGCAACAACAACGGGTAGCCATTGCACGCGCTTTGGCGAATCGTCCACGCCTTCTGCTGCTTGACGAGCCACTGGCTGCGCTGGACAAGAAGCTGCGCGAGGAGATGCAACTTGAGCTCATTAATCTGCAGCGGACAGTGGGGATTACTTTCATCTATGTTACCCATGATCAGAACGAGGCATTGGCGCTGTCGCATCGAATCGCAGTGATGAGGGAAGGCCGCATCGAGCAGCTTGACGAACCCTCCAGGATCTATGGCAATCCGAAGAATCGCTTTGTCGCCGACTTTATCGGCCATTGCAATCTCTTGGACGCCAGCGTGAAATCAGTCGATGCAAACGTGTTGCATTTGGATATTTCCGGACTGGGCCGGGTAGTGGCATTGGCAGAACGATGCGTTCATACGGGAGAGATTGGCGCACTTGTCCTGCGGCCGGAACAAATCACCATTCAGCGCGATGAACCCATGCAGGTTGAAAACCGATTTGCCGGAACGGTGGAGGATTTTCTGTACGTCGGCGATGTAACCACGTACAAGGTAATCATGGACAGCGGCTTTGTGTTCCAGGCACTGTTGCCCAACACGTCGGCGGGAAGGGCCCGATTCTTTGAACCCGGGGACCGCGTCTGGGTGGCCTGGACACGAGGGGCCGGGCACTATGTTCAAAATGAATGAGAGTCGCCGGTTCCGCTTGTTGGTGGGCGGTCCACCCACCCTTTTCCTCGTCCTTTTTTTTCTTGCCCCTTTCCTGATTATCGCCCTGGCGTCATTTCAATATCCGGGCGAATTTGGCGGGCTGGCGCCCATAACCGGTCATGGCAGCGGGGATCATGGCCTCACGCTCGAAAACTACCAGTTCTTCTTTAGCGACTTCATCTTTACGCAAATCTTTCTGCGATCGTTGCTGGTCGCCACTTTGGGTACCCTGCTTTGTCTGGTCCTGGCCTACCCGGTCGCCTGGCTGATCGCCCATAGCCCCTATCGCTACCGCAACCTGCTGGTGCTTCTGGCTATCCTGCCGTTTGCCAGCAACTTCCTGATTCGTGTTTATGCCTGGATGATCATTCTCGGTCCCCAGGCAGCCCTGGCCAAAGCGGTCAACGGGCTGTTGGCCCTGTTGGGAGTGAATCCGGTGAGCTTGCTGTTCTCGCCTTTCGCCGTGATGGTTGGCATGGTTTATGTACACCTGCCGTTCATGATACTGCCTCTGTATACCAACCTGGAAAGACATGACCCTTTATGGCTTGATGCGGCGCAGGATCTTGGGGCCACTGCCTGGCAACGTTTCTGGCGGGTTACCTGGCCCCTTTCCCTGCCGGGCGTGTTTGCCGGCTCGGCTCTGGTGTTTATCCCGGTGCTGGGCATGTTCGCCATACCTGATATTTTGGGGGGCACGCGGGACATGCTGATTGGCAACCTGATCAAGGACCAGTTCCTGGCTGTGCGTGACTGGCCTTTTGGCGCGACGCTTTCGATGCTGTTGACCCTGGTAATGCTGGCACTGGCAGCACTCGCTGCCCGTTTGGCCAGGCCAAGGAGGGTGGCATGAGCCGGGAATTGTCCCTGCCGCCGAAGACGAGAGGTGCGATGCGCAGGACCGCAACGTGGGTGTATGCAGCGGCCGGCCTGGTTTACGCGTTCCTATACCTGCCATTGATCATCGTTGTAGCCTACTCCTTCAACAATTCGCGGCTTAACGCGGAATGGGTGGGTTTTACTCTGCACTGGTATCGGGTGCTGGCGGCTGACTCGGGCATGCTTGCCGCGGCGGGCCATTCGCTGTTGATTGCCTTTGTGGCGAGCCTGTCGGCCACGCTGCTGGGTACCCTGGCCGGGCTGGCAATGCATCGCTATCGATCCAGACTGCTGCCCTTTCTTGTCATCACGCCGGTCGCCATGCCGGAGATTCTGCTGGGCGTTTCCCTGCTGGTGTTTTTCATTCAGGTCCTGCATCTTCCGCTGGGAATGCTGTCGGTGATCCTGGCCCACATCACTTTTTCCATCGGTTTTGTCGCCATCGTTGTCAGGGTGCGCCTGACCGGCATGGATGAAAGCATTTTCGAGGCGGCGCGCGATCTGGGCGCCACGCCCTGGCAGACCTTCCGCTGGGTCACCTTTCCCCTCATCCTGCCCGGGGTGGCGGCCGGTGCGCTGATGGCGTTTGCCCTGTCGCTGGACGATTTCGTGATTACCTTCTTCACTGCGGGGGTAGGGGTTTCCACCCTGCCACTGCAGATCTACTCCATGATCAAGATTGCCGTGACTCCAGAGGTGAATGCGGTATCCACCCTGCTCATGGGACTGACCCTGGCCTTGGCGATAATCGCCTCCCGCCTGGACAAAAACCTGTTCCGAGGCTCGCAATGAAGTGGTTGCTGATCGCAATGCTGGCATGGCAGTCCCCGCTTGCCGCGGAGCCTGCGCAAACCCTCTACCTCTACAACTGGAACAATTACATCTCGGACGCCACGATCGCGCGCTTCGAGAAGGAATCCGCCTGCCGGGTGGTGCAGGACTACTACTCCGACAACGAAGAGATGCTGGCCAAGCTGGCTGCCGGCGCCAGCGGCTACGACCTGATCATACCCACTGGTAACGCCGTTGAAGCATTGATTCGCTCCCATCAGCTGCGCTTGCTCGACAAGAGCCTGCTGCCGAATCTCAAGAACATCAAGCCCGAGTTCCTCAATCAATTCTTTGATCCAGGCAACCGCTACTCCGTGCCCTACGCCTACACCGTGACCCTGATCGGCTACAACACACAGAAGGTGAAAGAACTCGGGTTGCCTACTGATAGCTGGGCGCTGATTTTTGAGCCGAAATACCTGCAGAAGATCAAGGGCCGCATCACGGTATTGGATTCACAACGGGAACTGATGGCGGCTGCCATGCTTTACCTCGGTTATCACGTCAACGACACCGACGAAGCAAGATGGAATCAGGCCCGCGATCTGATCATCCGCGCCAAACCCTATTGGGCCGCGTTCAATGCATCCAGCTACATCAAGGAGCTTACCGTGGGCAATATCTGGGTCGTCCATGGATATTCCAACGATATCTTCCAGGCCAATGCCGATGCGCGCAATGCAGGCCGGCCCTTCTCCATCGCGGCGTCGATCCCCAGGGAAGGCGCGGTACTGGCCCTGGATTCCATGGTTATTCACAACTCGGGCAGGCATCCCGAACTGGCACACCGGTTTATCAATTACATGCTGGAGGGGAAAAACTCAGCCGAACTCACCAATCTCATCGGCTCGGGCAATCCCAATGCGGATGCCACGGCCTATCTTGATCCCGGCGTCGCCAGTGACCCGACGATTTTTCCCGATCGAAAAACCCTGAAAAGACTCGAAATGCTGCGGGATCTCGATCGCCGCCACCGACGGATTCTCAACCGCATCTGGATTGAAATCAAACTGCGCTGATCATGGATAAGGATTGGAGCAGGGAGCGATCGAATGCCCCCCTTTTAGGGGAAAAGGTCATTGATTTTATGCAGCTTAAAGCCCGGCGCTCGTCAAATGATTGCGGGAGAGGTGCCCATCGGTTCCTGGGCAACCAATGCTGGAGAGTCTGATTGAGGTGGCCGATCCAGAACGCGCATAACCTTTTGGATTTGACCAAGCCTGGTCGGGCAGCAGGATGAAAGGTTGCATTCGGTTTAATCGAAGTGCAGTGAGATCGGGGCGCCACTGCCAAATCTTGTTTTGCCAGGCATTGATCTATTCGCCAGCGCGAGGAGCACACCGACGAAGCGATCCGTGATCCATTGATTCCATCTTGCACGGGATTGCCTGCCGGCACGCCATCCTCTGTCGCAATGACAGAAAATTGATTACATCCGCGCTTCGCTAGATTTCATACGACTGATGCAACTCCGGCATTTCTACACGTTGTCCCTTTAACAGGGCGGCAAACTGCTGCATCGCCCCGGGCTCCCCATGAACCAGAAACGTCTCGCCCGGCTCGATCTCTTTGTGCCAGGCCAGCAGCTCAGCCTGATCCGCATGGGCGGAGAACCCATTGATGGTATGAACCTTTGCCCGCACCGGCACGTCTTCACCGAACAGGTGAACGATCTCTGCACCATCGATGATGCGGCGGGCAAGCGTTCCTTCTGCAGCATAGCCGACAAAAACGATGCTCGCGTTGTTGCGCCACAGATTGTGCTGGAGATGATGCCGAACCCGCCCACCGGTGCACATTCCCGACCCCGCCATGATTACCGCACCGCCCGCAATACGGTTTATTGCCATGGAATCGGCCGTTTCTCGCGTGAACCGCAGCCCCGGCAGTTTGAATGGGTCCCGCCCCTCGCGGAATAACTCGGCCACTTGTGACGAGTAGCATTCCGGGTGGTGCTCGAATATCTGGGTCGCCGATATGGCCATGGGCGAATCGAGAAACACCTGCATGGTTGCCGGAAGACGCTTATCGATCACGCCTTGTCTGAGAAAATAGAGAAGTTCTTGCGCCCGCTCCAGGGCAAAGGTAGGGATGATTACATTTCCATCCCGCTGGAACGTTTGCTCAATGGCGACATAAAGCTCCTCGATCGAATCAGGCAAGCCCTTGTGCAGCCGGTCACCGTATGTGGTCTCGATTATTACGGCGTCGGCCTTGTGCGGAACGTGCGGCGTACGCAGCAACGGGCGCCCCGCATTTCCCAGATCGCCTGAAAAGACGATATTCTTCTTATGGCCGTTTTCCTGCAACTCAAGGTAGATGCTTGCGGAACCCAGAATGTGGCCCGCATCGAAGAAGGTTGCGGTGACGCCAGGCGCCAACTGGATCGCGGTCTTGTACGCCGCGCTGCGACCGAAGAATTCGAGGGTGTTAAGGGCGTCCAGCGCAGAATAGAGCGGTTCGGGCTCCGGATGGTTTCCCCGGTGCCATGATCTCCTCGCCTTGTAGCGGGCCTCCTCTTCCTGCAGATGCGCGGAATCGAGCAAGACCACGCGCGCCAGCTCCTTGGTCGCCGCAGTCGCGATGACTTCACCGCGGAACCCGCGTTTAACCAGCAGAGGCAGGCGACCACAATGGTCCAGATGCGCGTGGGTCAGCAGGACATAGTCGATGGCAGATGGATCAAACCCGAATGGGTCGGCATTCTCTTCGTCGAGTTCGCGCCCGCCTTGATACAGGCCGCAATCGATCAGGACCTGTTTGCCGCCACATTCGACCCTGTGACAGGAACCCGTCACACCTCTGGCAGCCCCATGAAACGAGACTTTCATCATTCCTCCTCTAAAGGTGGCTCAGTCTCTCTGACGGACCAGCCGGGGAACCGGGATTGTTACACCATCCTTCACCGCAATCGAGGCCAGGGCATGAGCCCAGGCCAGCAGCGCATGGCGCCAACCAGCGGGTGCAACAAGAACGCCGCAGGTTGCAATCAGCATCGCCAAAGATCCTGGAGTTCTCCAAGCCGGCGGATCTGCTGCAGGTGAAGGTTGCATGGATCGACTGAACCCATTCCAGTCATTTTGTGGATAGGCCAATATCGTTCTTCCCCAAGGCAGCGCTGACTGCATCATCCACACTCCAGTTGTTCAATGCCGTTGGTGGCAGGTTGGGAATGGCGGCATGGTTGAGAACAGCCAGTACCGGGTCCTTCAGCCTCGCAAGCAGCAAATGTATGTTTCCTTGGGCGAGGTGCCTGGCGAGTTCTTCCAGGGCTTCGATACACGTGCCATCGAGGTCAGGCGATTCTTCCAGGCTGAGAATGATCGTGTGTATGGCTGCACCGCCCGCGGCATCGATACGCTGCCTGACAAAGGCGAACATCCTGTCTGCGTTGGCAAAGAACAAAGGCTCTTCCGGCCGCACGATCAGCAAGCCGGGTATCTGTTTCGCTTCCGGATGCGCCGCAACGTCTATGAAATCATGACTCTGGCCGAGGCGTCCGAGCACGGAGACCTTGGGTTCGGAAAGGTCTCGCAGGGTCATCAACAGGCTTACGCCGACTGCCGCCAGCAGGCCGTCCAGTATGCCGAGCAGGAGTACGGCAGCAACCGCGGCAAGCGCCACCACGCGGTCCCGCCGCCAGCGAAAATAGAGGCGCAGGGCGCCCGGATTCAAGGTATGGCTGACCGCGTTGATAACAATGGCGGCGAGTATCGGCTGCGGGGTGAGGGCAACATAAGGCAGCAGGGTCAGTACGATGGCCAGCACGACCAGAGCCGCGATCCATGCCGCCCATCGGGACTGGGCACCAGCCGCCTCGTTTGCGGAGGTGCCGGAATAGCCTGCTCCGACCGGCATGCCGTGAAAGATTCCTGATGCCAGGTTGGCCACGCCCAGCGCAACCAGTTCGCGGTTGGCAGAAACGTCATCGCCGTGCTTTAGCGCGAAGCCACGGATGCTGCTGTATGACTCGGCATAAAGCACGAACAGCAGGGCGAACGCCACTTCACCCAGGCGCAGCCAGTCGCGCCACGGGAGTTGTGGCAGCCTGGGAATCTGGAGTTGCAGGTCAACTGCGCCGACCAGGCCGACACCATGACGATCAATACCGTACAGAACCTGTGTGGCAATGCCCAACACGATGACCAGCAACGAGGCCGGGATGCGTTTGTAGGGCCTGAGGGCGAGCAGGATCGCAAGGGCAATGAAACCGGTGGCTACGCCGATCGGGTTCCAGTCACCAATTCGCCTGAGGAGGTCGAAGGCATAGCGCAGGAGGTCAGCGTGCTGAGGCGCGACCCCCGCAATACTGGGCAACTGTTTGAGGATGATCACCACGGCCAAACCGAAGGCGAAACCGCGTAAAACGGGTTTGGCGATGAAGTTCGAGATGGCGCCAAGACGGGCAACCCCGGCGGCCACAAAGAAGAATCCAGTCAGTATGATCAGGCCAGCGGCAAGCGCAAATCTGAGGCCGGTGTCACCGCCAGACAGGGTGGCCGTGGCGGCGGCCAGGACTGCGGCGGAGGAGGAAGTGGCTGAGACTACAGCAAACCGGCTTCTGCCCACCAGCCCGTAGCAAAGCAGCCCGGCAAGCAGGGCGATGATGCCAAATTGGGGCGGCAGGCTGGCGATCCCGGAGTAAGCCACGGCTTCGGGTACCAGCAGCCCGGCAATGGAAAGACCCGCGATCAGGTCAGGGAGCGGCGCGGAGATAGCGGGGCGCGCAGACGGCAGAGCCATTTGGGTGTCGGTATGGGGCGGCTTGTTTGGCGGCGTAATAATTTACCAGTCATTCATCAGGGCGGGCCACGCTGGTGTATTGATTATGAATCGACCGAATCCGTTTTTCCTGCGCGCATCCAGCCGGTTCCCTGGCCGTTGGCGCGGGCGTGGGCCTGGCGCGCAAGGTCCGGAGTTGCGCAATAAGCCTGCGCCTGCTGCTGCATTCTGACCGGTTTGATGTCTCAAACTCCAGTGCCGACCCTGGCCGACGTCCGGAGGCCAATGCTTGCCTGATTGCTTGTCTACCTTCTTTCCTCCCCAAGCGGCTGATCTGCGTGAAAAAGTTGCTGGAAGCCGCCGCTTCGTGGCGCAGGTTCTTCATCCCGGGTTCCCTCCACCTGGATCTTGAGCTTCACTTCGTCATTGACGAGAGGCAGGAACCTGGTCATGCCATAATCCGAGCGCCTGATGGTGGTTTCGGCATCGACACCGCAGACAAATTTGGATGTGATGGGGTCAACCCCGCACTTGTAGTGGGTGACGGTGAGGGTGACGGGTCTGGAAACGCCCAGCATGGTAACCACACCATCTACCGTCGCCAACTGATCGCCGTTGAATTTGAGCTTTGAGGAATGGAAACTGAGGGTGGGATACTGCTCCACGTTCAGGAATTCCACTCCGCGCAATACTTCATCCAATGGCTTGACGCCCGTGTCGATCGAGTTGGCGTCGATGATGATGTCCACGCTTCCACTCTTTTTCTGCTGATCCATGACGACCTTGCCGCGGGTCTGGTCGAAACGGCCGCGCTGAGTGGAGAACCCCAGATGGTTCACCTCAAAGGTCGGGAACGTGTGTGCTGAATCGAGGGTGAACGTCTCTTGCTTGGCCCAGGCCGAGACGGCCTGGGTCGCGAGAATCAGCGCCACGATCGGCGCGTGTTGGCTTGACTTCATGGAAACTCCCGGCTTTGTGTGGAAAACATATCGTACTCCCAGTCGCTCACTTGGTATGGGTAGCCGGCAATTCGAAACATGGCCTCGCCAAAAGTATAGGCAGAAGCCCGACTCCGAGAACCGCGCCCCAACATGCAGTGTTGTCATCAACAAGACCGGCACGACATGTTCCATGGAATGCGCAGCGATCTCGTGCATCGTGCTTTCAGCACGTCAAGCGGGAAAAGGAATTGGAAGGGACGACTGTCCTTGGCGCTACCCTGTTTGCCCTGCTCGGCGGCGGGTGGTTCCAGCGCTATCCAACCGCTCTTTCGCTGGACATCTCCGGAACGATTTGAACTGTTGGCCTTGGATCGCTCGGACAGCAAACAAGCGGTCCTGGCCGGGAATTGCTATAAGGCATCACAGAGAATTGGCCCCGGGGCAAGCAGCCGCTGGATGCCTGGCATAACTTCTTCAGCCTCATCCAGCCCATCACGCTCAACGCCAGGGACCCGGCCCACGGCATCGTACTTAAGTTCACGCCAAGGGGCCCACCCCACATTGCGGCTGTCCCCATTGACATGTAATTCAGCTATAAGGAAGCTTTCCGGGTATGGACATCTGCGGTCCATGAAACCTTGCCATGGGACGTCGTGCCAGCGATGCCATTTTGTTCGCGTGCGCCGATGAAGTGGAAGCCGCGCGAACTGGTGATGCCCATTGTCGATGTTTGGGTAGAGAATATGAAGATGGTTCGCCCAACCACGCAGCCGGATCGTGTGGGCCTGAATCGGCCGGCCTGCTGGTGGCAGGGCGGGCCACAGCCAGTGGAAACGGACACTTACGAACGTAACAGGGCATGGACTTTCAGGGGCGACAACAGGAACAACATTGAACACCGGATTTGATCAGACTGCCTGCGCAGACGCTCCTGGTGCCCCGGGCATCTCGCCCACTTGGTGCAGTAGTGCCAAGGAGATGGTAGGTTGTGCCCTGGGACCTTCGCGCGTGTGGTTTACGATCGGCGGCGGCATCGTCAATGAAGTGTATTACCCGCGCGTCGATATTCCGCAGATTCGTGACCTGGGCTTCATTGTTGCCGACAATCTGGGATTCTGGGTAGAGGTGAAGCGCCTGGACAGCCATAAGCTGGTCTGGGCCGCGCCGGGCGTACCCGCGATAGAAGTCATTCATCAACATGATCGCTTCACACTCAGCTTGCGGTTAGCACCTGATCGCCAGCGCGATGTATTACTGGTGGACGTCCGCCTTGAAGGCGATCCGGGCCTGCGGCCTTATGCCCTGCTTGCACCGCACCTGGGCGGCACCGGACATGACAACCAGGCCGAGGTGAGCCTCTATCGCGGCCGCCAGGTGCTGTGGGCGGAACAGGGGCCATTTGGTCTGGCCCTGGCGGCGGTGGAAGGCAGCCAGCATGACGCCTGGGTCCGCGCCAGTGCCGGGTACGTCGGAGCCAGCGATGGATGGCAGGATTTTTTTCTGCACGACCGCATGCAATGGCAATACGCGTGTGCTGGCCCCGGCAATGTGGCGCTTATGGGAGAACTTCCCCGGCAGGCCACGCTTGCCCTGGGTCTTGCCAGCAGCAAGGAATCCGCAGCCACCCTAGCAATCTCCGCCCTGATACGACCGTTCGATGAACCGTGGCAACAACTGCTCAATGACTGGTCGGCATGGCACCAGCGCTGCGGGGAACAATGCGACGGTCAAGACGACATCCCGGATTTGCTGCGCGACCAGTTCTACACCTCAGCCATGGTATTGCGCGTTCATCAGGACAAGATCTATCCGGGCGCCATGGTGGCCAGCCTCAGTGTTCCCTGGGGCAACACCCGCGACGAGCGCGGCGGCTACCACCTCGTGTGGCCGCGCGATCTGGTCGAGAGTGCGGGGGCATTGTTAGCGCTCGGCGCCGAGGACGAGGCAAGGGATATTCTGCGGTATCTCATTGCTACCCAGCATGCGGACGGGCACTGGTATCAGAACCAGTGGCTCGGAGGCAAGCCCTACTGGCAGGGCGTGCAGCTCGATGAAACGGCATTTCCCGTCCTGCTTGCAACGCGCCTGGCCGAGCACGACGCGCTTAACGGTATCGCCGTTGCCGACATGATCTTGCGCGCCCTTGGGTTCATTGCACGAACCGGACCGGTCAGTCAGCAGGATCGTTGGGAAGAAGATTGCGGCATCAATGCCTTCACCCTGGCCACATGCATCGCTGCCCTGGTGGAAGGGGCAGAATGGCTTGGCGGCAAGGCGCGTGAGTATGCCCTGGCGCTTGCGGATTACTGGAACGCCCATATTGAAGACTGGATCACGGTTCATGACACGGCACTCGCCCGTCAGGTCGGTGTGCGCGGCTACTACATCCGTAATGCGCCGGCAGGTCGCCGGGCCAATCCGCGCGCCTTGCTTGACGTGATGCCAATCAAGAATCGCGCCCATGATCCGGCGCTGCCTGCCACGGAACAGATCGGCGTCGATTGTCTGCAACTGGTGCGATTCGGACTGCGTCGGGCCGATGATCCAATGATTCTCGATACCCTTCAGGTCATCGACAAGCTGCTGAAAGTGGACACGCCAAGCGGACCGTCCTGGCATCGCTACAATGGAGATGGCTATGGTGAGCATAAGGACGGGGCGCCATTCGATGGCGTGGGTCACGGCCGGGCCTGGCCCCTGCTGACCGGAGAGCGCGGCCACTATGAACTTGCAGCCGGGAATGACCCTCTTCCTCATCTGCAAGCAATGGTTGCCATGAGCGGTGCGGGCGGGATGCTGCCGGAGCAGGTGTGGGACAGCGGCCCCATTCCGGCACGGGGACTCTATCCAGGCCGCCCAACTGGATCTGCCATGCCTCTGGTGTGGGCACACGCTGAATACGTCAAGCTATTAACCTCCCGCCGACGCGGTCGCCCCGACGACCGGCCGCATGCAACCTGGCAGCGCTATCATGGGAGGTGTCCGACGGTACAGCATGCCATCTGGTTGCCGCAGGCCCCGATTCAGGAAATCAGAAAAGGGCAAACTCTGCGTGTAGGCTTGTTCGAAGCGGGCACCATTCATTGGGGGGTCGATGGCTGGAATTTGATCCAGGATACCGCGACGCAGGACACGGGCCTCGGGCTTCATGTAGCCGAACTCGAGACCAGCACACTGCGACCCGGGCAGCGAATCGATTTCAGCTTCCGGCGCGTCGGCTCGGGTGAGTGGTCGGGCCGCGATTACACTGTTGCAGTGGAAAGCGATGAACTTGCACTCTGAACGGCTGCGTTCGATAGACATGTGCAGCTGCCTCGGTGCTGTAAATGCGTTTCCACAACCTGCGGGGGCCAACCATGTCTGACAAGCTTGTCCTGGCGGGAGATATCGGTGGCACCAAATGTAACCTGGCCTTCTATCGCGGCTCTGCCGATGTACCCGAGGCGGTGGAGGAACGCACCTACCACAGCCAGGATTTCGTTGGCCTCGTCGATGTGGTCAGGCGTTACCAGGCGGATACTGGTCTGACTGCCGCCGCCGCCTGCTTCGGTGTGGCCGGCGCGGTAGTGGCGGGCGAATGTTATCTGCCCAATCTGGGTTGGCATCTGTCTGAAAAGGAGCTGGCGCGGGAGCTGGGGCTGAACTCCGTGCGCGTGATCAACGACCTGGAGGCTAACGCGCTGGGCATTGGCACCCTGGCGCCCGAGCAGTTCTTTACCCTCAACACCGGGCGGCCCCCCGCCGGAGGCAACCAGGCGCTGATCGCGGCCGGCACCGGCCTTGGCATGGCCATGCTGATTAACAATCGCACAGGCCACCGAATTTCCGCCTCGGAGGGTGGACACATTGACTTCGCGCCGCGCAACGAAGAAGAAGTTGCCCTGTGGCGCTTCCTGGCGGCGCGCTATGGCCGGGTCAGTGTAGAGCGGGTGGTCTCCGGACCCGGGCTCGTGAACATTTATGAATTTCTAAGACATGATGGTATGAATGAACCGGATTGGCTGGCTCAGCGACTTGATGAAAACCCGGATCATCCCGCCGTCATTGCCCAGGCCGGCTTGCGCAGCGAGGCCGCCATCTGCGTCAAGGCCCTCGATCTCTTTCTTTCCGCCTACGGCGCGGCGGCAGGAAACCTTGTGCTCATGGCGCTCGCCACCGGAGGCCTCTACATTGGTGGCGGGATCGCACCAAAATTGCTGGAAAGATTTCCGCAGGGCAACTTCATGGCCGCCTTTACCAACAAGGGCCGCTACGCTGCGCTAATGGCCGACGTGCCGATACGCATCATCCTGGAACCGCAAACCGCCTTGCGTGGCGCGGCTTATGCAGTGCTGAAGGGCTGAGGCACCCTTCGATCGCATCGCAAGTGGCAGCAAGGGCAGAACGACACCACAGGACTGCATCAGCAGGCCGGAAAAGCGGGCACTTGGTGTAGTGATCTGCGACGTGCCAAGGATGGTTAACTGTCAGCTAGACCGCAATCAGACGGGCAGCTTGCTGCGGACTCGCAGGAAACCTTGCCTTTGCGCGCTTCCTTAGCGGCTGCATCGGGGGTTGCGTGGTGCCGGCGGCCTGGATTTATGTAGACGCAGCGATTTGATTAAATAATCTTGTCTACCCGTTCCGCTGGAAATAGAATTTACATTTGGAATGTCCAAGGAGACGCGGGTTAGTTCGTCCTTGCGAGAGTGCAACGACGACGCAATCCAGTAAGGTTTTGATTTCTTTTAAACTGGATTGCCACGCTCCGCTCGCAGTGACCGATTTATCGAACAAATCAGTGGCTCCTTGCTTGTTGGGCTTGAGAAGTGCTGCCCGCTATCGCGCCTTGCTGGTGCACTGTCCTATACTTTGAACCAGCTTCGATCATTGCTTGCAACTTATTGGCACCATTCGTGCTCAATAAAGTTCAAGTTGAAACCGTTACTGTTTTAGGCACACGCATTGCTGATGCCACTACAGGCGCACTTTTATCATCTACCTGGAGTTTTGACATGAGTCTGTTCAATCAGTACATCGAACGGTACCGCCGGGAAGAGGAGGAATACTCCCTGGAGGAGTTCCTGGACATCTGCAAAATGGATCGCATGGCTTACGCCAGTTCAGCCGAGCGCATGCTGGCTGCCATCGGCGAGGCGGAACTGGTGGACACCCGGCAGGTTCCGCGCCTGTCCCGCATCTTTTCCAACAAGATGATCAAGGTTTATCCGGCGTTCAAGGATTTTTACGGCATGGAGGACACCATCGAGCAGATCGTGTCCTACTTCCGCCACGCTGCACAAGGCCTGGAAGAGAGAAAGCAGATCCTCTACCTGCTCGGTCCGGTGGGAGGCGGCAAGTCTTCCCTGGCGGAAAAGCTCAAGCACCTCATGGAAAAGGCGCCGTTCTACGCTATCAAGGGCTCGCCGGTGAACGACTCGCCCCTGTCCCTGTTCTCCCCAGACGAGGACGGCAACATCCTGGAAGAGGAATACGGCATCGCGAGCCGCTATCTTGGCAAGGTGCTGTCTCCGTGGGCAGTAAAGCGCCTGCACGAGTATAACGGCGACATCACCAAGTTCCGCGTGGTCAAGCGCTGGCCTTCGGTGCTGGGCCAGATGGCCATCTCCAAGACTGAGCCGGGCGACGAGAACAACCAGGACATCTCCTCCCTGGTGGGCAAGGTGGATATCCGCAAGCTGGAAAAATATTCCCAGGACGACCCGGATGCCTACAGCTACTCGGGTGGCCTGTGCCTCGCCAACCAAGGGCTGATGGAATTCGTGGAAATGTTCAAGGCACCCATCAAGGTGCTGCATCCGCTGCTGACTGCGACCCAGGAGGGTAACTACAAGGGCACCGAAGGTTTCGGCGCCATCCCCTTCGACGGCGTGGTGCTGGCCCACAGCAACGAGTCGGAGTGGACCGCCTTTCGCAACAACAAGAACAACGAGGCCTTCCTCGACCGCATCTATATCGTCAAGGTGCCTTACTGCCTGCGGGTGTCCGAGGAGGTGAAGATATACCAGAAACTGCTGCTCCACAGTTCCCTGTCCGAGTCGCCCTGCGCGCCTGGCACCCTGGAGATGCTGGCCCAGTTCTCGGTGCTCACGCGGCTGAAGGAGCCGGAAAACTCCAGCATCTTCTCCAAGATGCGCATCTACGATGGCGAGAACCTCAAGGACACCGATCCCAAGGCCAAGAGCTATCAGGAGTACCGGGACTACGCCGGCGTTGATGAGGGCATGACCGGCATCTCGACCCGCTTCGCCTTCAAGATCCTGTCGCGCGTGTTCAACTTCGACCATACCGAGATCGCCGCCAACCCGGTGCACCTGATCTACATCCTGGAACAGCAGATCGAACAGGAGCAGTTCGCGCCCGAGGTGGAACAGCGCTATGTGGCCTACCTGAAGGAATACCTGTCGCCCCACTATGCGGAGTTCATCGAGAAGGAATTGCAGACTGCCTACCTCGAGTCCTACTCGGAGTATGGGCAGAATATCTTCGACCGCTACGTGACCTTCGCCGACATGTGGATTCAGGACCAGGAGTACCGCGATCCGGACACCGGCGAGATCCTCGACCGGGGCCAGCTCAATATCGAGCTGGAAAAGATCGAGAAGCCCGCCGGCATCGCCAACCCGAAGGACTTCCGCCACGAGGTGGTCAATTTCGTGCTACGCGCCCGTGCCCAGAACCACGGCAAGAACCCGACCTGGACCAGCTACGAGAAACTGCGGGCGGTGATCGAGAAACGCATGTTCTCCAGCACCGAAGACCTGCTGCCGGTCATCTCCTTCAACGCCAAGGCCTCCAGTGAGGAACAGAAGAAACACCACGACTTCGTTCAGCGCATGGTGACCAAGGGCTACACCGACAAGCAGGTACGCCTGCTGGCCGAGTGGTACCTGCGGGCCAGGAAGGCATCCTGACGGAGCCGGGTAATGAGCCAACTCGTTGACCGCCGCCTGTCCGGCAGGAACCGCAGCGCCGTCAACCGGCAGCGTTTCCTGCGCCGCTTCAAGGGACAGATCCGCAAGGCCGTGGGGGATGTCGTGTCCGGCCGCAAGGTGGCCGATCTGGAAAGAGGCGAGAAGATTTCCATCCCCGCGAAGGACTTGTCGGAGCCTCTTTTCCGTCATGGCTCCGGCGGGCGACGCAACATCATCCATCCCGGCAACAAGGAGTTCGTCAGCGGCGACAGGGTGGACCGTCCCGAGGATGAGAGCGGTGGCGGCGGCGGGGGAAACGCCTCGCAGGACGGCGAAGGCATGGATGACTTCGTGTTCGAACTGAGCAAGGAAGAGTTCATGGAATTCTTCTTCCAGGACCTGGCCCTGCCCGACATGGTGAAGAAGCAGCTTGCCACCGTGCCCGAGGTGAAGCGGGCGCGGGCCGGCTTTGTCAGCCAGGGCAATCCCTCCAACCTGCATGTCGTGCGCTCCATGAAACAGGCTGTGGGCCGCCGTCTGGCAATGGGCTCCGGGCTCAGGGAAGACCTGCGCGAGGCGGAGGAAGCGCTGGAGGAACTGGTCGCCAGGGGACTCGGCGCCAGCCCCGAAGCCGACGAATTGCGCGAGGAGATCCAAACCCTCAAGGCCCGTATCGCCGCCGTTCCCTTCATCGACACGTGGGACCTGCGCTACGCCAACCGGGTTGACCAGCCGCAGCCGAGCAGCCAGGCCGTCATGTTCTGCTTGATGGACGTATCCGGCTCCATGGACGAGAACCGCAAGGATATTGCCAAGCGCTTCTTCATGCTGCTCTACCTGTTTCTCACCCGAAGCTACGAGCGCATCGACCTGGTCTTCATCCGCCACCACACCGTGGCCAAGGAAGTGGACGAGGAAGACTTCTTCTCGTCGCGGGAAAGCGGCGGCACGGTGGTCTCCAGCGGCCTGATGCTGATGCGCGACATCATCCTGGAGCGCTACCCCACGTCCAACTGGAACATCTACGCCGCCCAGGCGTCGGATGGCGACAACTGGGAAGACGATTCGCCGCGCTGCCGGGAACTGCTGGTCCACGATATTCTGCCCCTGGTCCAGTACTTCGCCTATGTCGAGATCGAGACCACGGAGCCGCAGAGACTGTGGCAGGAATACGAACAGGTGAAGGCGACCAGTCGACGCTTTGCCATGCAGCGTATTCTCGCTGTGGAAGACATCTACCCGGTATTCAGGGAACTGTTCAGGAAGAAGGTGGCGTGAAGTGAAAGAAGAAGCCCCGGTCACCACCCAACGCCGACCCTTGTCGGAGGGGTCCGAGTGGACCTTCGAATTGCTCGATCTTTATGATCACGAGATCGCCCGGGTCGCGGCCCACTACGGCCTGGATACCTACCCCAGGCAGATCGAGGTCATCAGTTCCGAACAGATGATCGACGCCTACTCCTCGGTGGGCATGCCAGTGGGCTATCACCACTGGTCCTATGGCAAGCAGTTCCTCTCCACGCAGAAGAGCTACAAGCGCGGGCAGATGGGCCTGGCCTACGAAATCGTCATCAACTCCAGCCCCTGTATCGCCTACCTCATGGAAGAAAATACCATGACCATGCAGGCCCTGGTGATCGCGCATGCGGCCTACGGCCACAACTCCTTTTTCAAGGGCAACTACCTGTTCCGTGCCTGGACCGACGCCGAAGGGATCCTCGACTACCTGGTGTTCGCCCGCAACTACATCGCCGAGTGCGAACAGCGCTACGGCGAAGTGGCCGTGGAGGAATTGCTGGATTCCTGCCATGCCCTGATGAACCACGGTGTCGATCGCTACAAGCGCCCGGCCAGATTGTCCATGGCCAAGGAACAGGCGCGCCAGATCGAGCGGGAGGCATATCTGCAATCCCAGGTCAACGACCTCTGGCGCACCCTGCCGACCAGGCAGGAGGCCGGCAAGGAGCAGAAGGCAAACCGCTTCCCCAGCGAGCCCCAGGAAAACCTGCTTTATTTCATCGAGAAGAACGCCCCGCGCCTTGACCCCTGGCAGCGCGAGATCGTTCGCATTGTGCGCAAGATCGCCCAGTACTTCTATCCGCAGCGCCAGACCCAGGTGATGAACGAGGGCTGGGCCACGTTCTGGCACTACACCCTGCTCAACCACCTGTACGAGGAAGGCAAGCTGACCGACGGCTTCATGATGGAGTTCCTGCAAAGCCACACCAACGTGGTCTACCAGCCACCCTACTTCAGCCGCGCCTTCAGCGGGATCAATCCCTACGCCCTCGGCTTCTCCATGTTCCAGGACCTCCGCCGCATCTGCGAGCACCCGACCGAGGAAGATCGCCGCTGGTTCCCGGAGCTGGCCGGTAGCGACTGGGTGAAGTCCCTGGATTTTGCCATGCGCCATTTCAAGGACGAAAGCTTCATTGCCCAGTACCTTTCACCCAAGCTGATCCGCGACTTCAAACTGTTTGCCGTGGTGGACGACGACCAGGAGGAACAGCTGCAGATCACGGCCATCCATGACGATGCCGGCTACCGCGCGGTGCGCCAGTTGCTCGCCGAGCAATACGACCTGGGTACCCGGGAACCCAACATCCAGGTCTACGAGGTGGACGTCTATGGCGACCGCTCTCTTACCTTGCGTCACTACATGCACAACCGCCGGCCGCTGGGGGAATCCACCACGGAGATGCTGCGGCATATCGCGCGGCTGTGGGGCTATACCGTGCGGATCGAAAGCGTGGACCAGGACGGGGAAGCCAGGATGGTGGGGGTATGCGAAGTTTGAGGCGTATCAACAGCTACACTCTTGGCTAACCATGCACAGGTGGCGCACCCGGTTTCCCTGTTTGAAATTGCATGGGGCCATACACGTACGCGGGTGCCGCCCTGCCGTGCGCTGATCAGTTCTTTTAGTGTCAGCGTCAGTTCGCTGCGGCCTGTGACTTGCACGCGGGAGGCGGATGACCGGCAACCGGAGTTCGTTAGCCCGGTGCGGGGTTGGCCTGCGTCGCTCACCTGCACCTTTGTGCAGGTGCACCACCGCCTGGCTTGAAGGCGCACAATCGGGATTCACTGCGTCAAATCACCGTCCGATGCCCGCCTTCCTTTCAATTTCGCCGAGCGTCGCCCGAGACGTCGCGAGCGCCTCGCCGCCCAGCCTCACCGCTTGTCTGGCGGCGTCCAGAGCCTCCGGGTATCTGCCTTGGTCCGCCAGCGTCTGTGCAAGGTTGTTGAAGGCGGGCGCGGATTGCTCATGCTCGACGCTTGCCTTGCGAAAGGCCTGCTCCGCTTCCCCGATTTCACCCAGGGCGTAGCAGGTGTTACCGAGGCCCATCCTGCCAGCCAGGCTTTGCGGCCAGCGAGTGAGCAGCGTGCTATAGGCACGTTTGGCGCTTTCAAGCTGTCCGCTCTTTTCCAATGCCAGGGCGGCGGAGAGGTAACGGGACTCGGTAGCCTTGACCGGCAGGCGCGAAGGCGGCAGCGCGAGCATGGCCCAATAGCCGGCGTGCGACCACAGGCGCTCGAACAGCACGAATGGCATGGTCTCGCGACGCTTCAAGCCGGAGCGCAGAATGAGTTCGCCGGCGTCGATGTCATAACCCACCACCACCGCGTAATGCCACAGGGGGTAGATAGGCACCCCAAAGTTTTCCAGCACCACCACCGGATTGCCGGCGGCTACCTCTGCCAGCAGGTCGGTCAAAGCCGGCGCCGGCTCGTAGGCGAGCATGCCATGGCGCCGGGTTGCGGCGAGCATTTCAATCTGCAGGCTGCCCTTGCGCCCGGGTAGATAGACCTGCTCGACAAGCGCCCCGGGGGTGGTGCTGGCGCCTGCGGCGTTGAGTACGGTGGCCAGCGCCGCGGGACCGCACTGGTACTTCTTCTGCGGGAAGAAGGGGACGTCGACCAGCTCTGCGCGTGGCGGCAGGTCCGGTGGGCGGCTGAGCTTGAGTGCATGGCTTTGCGGCGCCAGGCTGGAACATCCGGCGAGCAGCATAGCGACGATAAAAAAAAGGCCTGCTAGGGAGCAGGCCGGTGATTGCGTTGTCATTGGTTGGTTATTCAGGGTTAACTCCATACCCACCAGACGATCAGCCCGATGACGACAACGATGGCGGCAATCGCCCATCCGCTGGCGGCACCTGCAGGCAGGGAATCAATCTTGCCGGCGATGGTCCTCACCTCTTCGTCGGTCATCGCCGACACCCGCTCCTGGGCATTACCTGCCTTGACCCCCATGGCCTGAAGTTGCTGCTGGACGTCCGCCCGGGCCATGAAGCTGCGGACTTTGTTGCGGTCCAGTTGGGCTTGAGCAGCCGCCACCACCTGCTCGGTTCCTACCATGGCGGCCTGCGCCGCCTGAAGCGGCAATGCCATCATGCATGTGACCATCACGCGGCTCACGAACTTCATTAAAGAAACATTCATTTAAAACTCCTTCTTGCTTCAAATGGTTGAGATTCGGCTGGACGTGCCCGACCGGTTTTACTCCTGGCACAGTCCCGTACGATTTATAGACCCGAGTGTGCCCCCAGGTCAATCTCATTCTTGCAACAATCGATTCAACATTGCCCCTGCCCTGCAAGTCAGAAGTTGCCCAACTGGCCGTTCGCAATATTGACATGATCCTGGCGCGCTGGACGGGATGGAACCAATTGGGGAACAAATTCACGACCATGCCGTCTCTAGTTGCGTGCTGGCGGATGGCAGAGCCCGCATGGACCAGACTCATTGATTGGCCATCCATTGTCTTTGCAAGGAGGGGATGGCTTCCTATAGGGAGTAGCGTAATGCGTGGAATTGTCCATTTCGTCCTGATCATCGCTTTGGCCCCTGCGCTGAATGGCTGCGTGGCCCTGGTAGCCGGCGGTGCAGCAACAGCCGTCATGGTCGCCGACGACCGGCGCAAGGCAAGCGTTGATCTGGAAGACAAGGATATCGAGCTGCATGGCAAGAACCGGATGCACGAGCTGTTTCCGCAGGCTTCGGTCGGCATCACCAGTTACAACAGTAATGTGCTGCTGACGGGAGAGGCCCCTGACGAATCCACCAAGGCCAGGATTGAAGAGGCCATCAAGGGCATCCCCAGGGTGCACACCGTCTATGATGAGATCAGCGTTTCTGGCGAGCCCTCGCTGACTTCTGAGGCGAATGACAGCGTCATTACGGCCGAGGTCAAGACCAGGCTGGTGCGGGCGAAGGGAGTGGACTTCAATCATGTCAAGGTAGACACCGAAGCGGGGGTGGTATACCTGATGGGCCTGCTTACCCACGCAGAGGCCGATGCGGCCGCCCATGTCGCGGCCACAACGAGCGGAGTGGTTCGAGTGGTCAAGGTTGTTGAATACACCGACTGAAAATGGCTTGGTATGCGGCGCTTGCGCGGTCCGTTCCTGTAGCACGCCATTGATGGATGGGCTCAAACTGTCGATTTCACGGTTAAAGCAACGCTTTGGCGCAGTGGCTGTTTCGGCAGAGCCTGAGTTGCCAGAGAACTGCCCCTGACATGCAGGAGCCGCCACAAGCGCAGGGATTGCGCTCCCGAGTCAGGTTACTCGAAGTGCTGCCGGCGGTTCCGGCACGAACGAACGACGGTCTCCTATGACTGCGGGTGAACAAAGTTCGCTGCTGAAGGACGCACATCCGGCACCATGGAGATCAAAATTGCACCCAGGACGACATACAGCGCCAGGGCCATCACAGCGAGGTCGTAGCCGAAAATCCGCTCGCCAAACAGCATGAGAATGACGGACCAGGTGGCATCGCCCAGAACGCTGGCGGTGCGGCCGGACAGGTTGTACAAGCCCCAGAATTCGCCCGATTTGCTCGCGGGAGTGAGGGCCGTAAGAAGGACCCGGCTGGAAGACCAGACCCCGGCCAGGCCCATGCCGGCCAGCGGTGCCACGGTTAGCGTGAACAGCAACTTCGTATCCAGTTGGAATGCGCCGATATCCAGCGTCACCCCGGGTTTGATCATCAGCACCGAGGCAAAAAGGACAAGCCAGATCAGCAGATCCAGAAGCACTGCCCGCTTGGGGCCGACGACCCGGATCAGCGGGCCGAATATTGCCCAGGCCGAGATCATGGCCACAACAATGGACGGTCCGAAGAGCAGGGCCAGTTCACTCGACTTGAAACCCATCACGTTGCGGGAATACAGCCCCATCAGGGTGATGACGGAGGCGACGGCATTTTCGTAGAGGAAATCCCCAACCAGGAAGCGGAACAGGTGCTTGTACCGCTGCGCCTCCCGGAAAGTCTGCCTGAGCCGCTTGTAGGCCGCCGGGATGTCGACCTTCGCTGCCTTCCTGGCGGCAAAGTCTGGTGCAAGGTACATGGCCGGAAAAGCAAAAGCCAGATAGATAAGGCTCATGGGCAGAAAGACCCGCGCGGCGAGTTCGTCGGTGGAAACGAGCCGGCTCAGGGTGAGCAGGCAGACCAGGGCCCCGGCGTAACCCACGCCCACGGTCATGCTGATTACGCCGGCAACATTTTCTTTGTCACTCACGGCCGGGGTCATCGCGGAGAAGAAGGTGAAGGCCCCATTGGCGCAGATGTACGCCAGGATGAAGAGCAGCATCGCTTCGGGTAGCGTGCTGGCCCAGGCCAGCCCGGCGGTAAAAAGAACGACCCCGAAGACAAAAAATCGCAGATAGGGCTGGCGTCGCCCGCTGTTGTCGGCGGCAGCACCAAGGATCGGGGAGATTACAGCAATGACCAGGGCACCTGCAGTTACCGCCCAGCCGAAGTCGGCTCCGGGCTCCTTGAGCACCACTTGCAGGAAGGTGCCGAAATAGGTCGAGACAATGATCAGCGACCACCCCGAGTCGCCGGCCTCGAAGATGGAATATTTGCACAGGATTTCCCACCAGGGCAGCCGACGTTCGGCGACGGGCGAGCGAGTATCCCTAGTCATCGTGTTCCCAGCGCTCTACCGACACGCCGTTGTCACTTTCCGTGGATTGGCAGCACTGGTTTCGCAGCAAACCGCACGTACTCGCTCGGCAACGCGGCCATGAACAGGTGGCTGAGTCCCCGGCGGCGGGCTGTACCAAAGTGTGACGGCCATCTACCGCCACCAAGAGCTGTTCGAACATTGGCCCTCCCCAGAATATTTCCCTGCTGCCAACAAATATTCAGCAAGAGGGATGATAGCGAGTGGATGCCGACATGCCCAACAACCAGTTGGAAGACGGGATACCTCACCGTCAATGAAAACAGGTTTGCACAACGCCAGCCGGAGGCAAACATCAAGAAGCCCTTATCGCAATGACTTCAGTGCAGCAGAAACCCTGGCTGTCCTGGGGCAGTCATCAGCAAACCCGGACGTTCTCGGCGAACTCACTGCCTCGCGGTGCCTGGCCGAAAACTGTCTAATTGCATCCTCCATGTGCCGATGGCCAGATCAAGGCCGGCATTTGTAAATTGCAAAGGTACGCTTGCCGATCTCTGGCCGCTCACCCTTCACAATCGTATCGCCGCCAGCATCAACGGCCCCATTGCGTGCCAGTTGCGACAAATTGGCGTCCACATCATCAATGCTGCGACTCAAGAAACCGACCTTGGCAAGAACACTCACAGTTATGGTGCCCTTGGACTGACAGCCAATGATCTGACTTGCATCCGCCAGAGACACTCGTTCAGAGCCATGGCGTACCCCGATCAGGTCGCTGGCGCATCCATTCAATATTGCAATCAACACCACTGCAGCATTGACCATCAACATTCCCTTGAAAAACTGCATCACATCACTCCTGCTTTCTTCAACAAATCATTTTTGGGAACTGCGCGGGTGCCTGGCATGGCTCACGCGCAGGCTGCCGCATGAACGACTGCATGACGCGGGACGGCTGAGTGCAGCGGGGAAAGATGAACGGATCCGCGAACGATGGCTGCGGCGTATGCCGGTGACGGCCCATCCCAGGGCCTGACAGTGCCCGGTGACGGTCACGCCGCTGCCCGCCTAGCGGCTCCGGGCGGCTTTCACGAACTCGATCGAGGCCTGAAACAGCTCGATATCCTTCTCGTACTCAGCCGCATCGGCGCGGTCGATCTGTATCCATTCCCTGGTGCTGGCCATCCCGCCCGGCTGAAAGGGGACGACGTTGGCCCGTGAGAACTGCAGTTCGGTCGCGGTGGCGGCGGGCAGGCGCAGGCCAATGCCGTCGCCACTGATGCAGGCGAACATCTTGCCGCTGACGAGGTAGGCATCCAGGCCACCGATTTTTTTTGCGCTGACGCCTGGGAGCTTGAGCAACAGGGCGTCGATTAGTGCCTTGCGACTGCGTTCGGGTGTATCAGTATTCAAGGGGAACCGCCGGGGCTGTCATGAACGGAGTAATTGAATTATAAAGGCAAAGCCCAGCTCGACCGCCAAAGACGCACGCCAGACTCCGGGCATGACGATCCGTCGGCGGGTTCTGGCCGGTAAGGGAGAATTCCACACCTACGACTATGCATGACAGCCTGCCTCCTTCTTCCTGGGTGCGACGTTTCGCACCGCTGATTCCGCGCGGCGGCACAGCCCTCGACCTGGCCTGTGGCCACGGGCGCCATGCGCGCCTGCTGGCAATGCTCGGCTTTTGCGTTGAAGCGGTGGACAGGGATACAGAGGCGCTGGCCAGTCTGGCGGGTGTAGCGGGGATCACCACCCGCGCTGCAGACCTGGAAGGTGGCCCGTGGCCCTATGCCGCTGACTGCTTTGACGGGGTCGTTGTCACCAACTACCTGTTCCGGCCCCGGCTCGGCGATCTCAACAGCGCGCTCAAGCCAGGTGGAGTATTGATCTACGAGACCTTCATGGTCGGCAACGAAGTGTTCGGCAAGCCATCCAATCCGGAATTCCTTTTGCGGCCGGGGGAATTGCTTGACATGGTGCGCTCAACACTGACCGTGGTGGCCTTTGAACAGGGCCGGGTCGACACCCCCAAACCTGCGTGCGTTCAACGTATCTGTGCCATTGCAGGCGAAGTCCCCATCTTGCCACCAGTGTGCTTGTCCTGAGCTTGCTCATCCCATCGGGCAATTTCCCAATTGTGCGGACGGCTGCTTCATCACGAACTTGCGTCGGACGGACCGGTGCCGCGCCCAGTGGCTACGATTTGGGAATGATGGACTTCGCTCACCACCCGTTTCGGCCAGTCGCGCCTGCAAGCGCCAATTACTGTTCTGTGACTCAAAACCGACTGAAGCCGAGATCAATGATGGGGCAACCGGCTGCCCCTTCTGGGCGCACAACCAAGCTTTCCTTGGCTTTCCAACTGCAAGCAATTACGAGCAGCCGAGTCACCTCGCCTGCTCGCTCGTGGCCAGCGTGGGTTCACCATCCGCTCCCTGCAGATCCAGGCGCAGGCGCGCAATGAGGGTATCCGTCGGCCTCGGCATCAAGCCCCGAGGCGAGCAGGGCCTGCTCCGCCACGACAAGCCCAGGGGCGTGCGCACGCTGCCCCGCAAAAGCTCGCAAAACGGAAGTGCATCGAGTCATTGACCTCGTGACTCGGCGCGACCCAGTGAGGAGCCAAGTTCTTCACATTGCCGACACAAGCTCCCTTGACAAGATCCTTCGATTCGGTATCGTATGCCGATATCGATTTTCGGTCTCGTCTGTCGATATACAAGCGGCGACTCATACAAACACAGGCTTCCAGCCGACAGACGAACTCAGGGGGACTTCCATGATTTCTTCAAGCTCACGCGATGCTATTCATAAGCCGCGCGCAAACCGACCTGCAGTCTTGGTGACTGGCCGCCGTTTCGGTTCCGGGCGTTGCCTGTCCGCGTCGGCAATCGTTGCTGCATCGCTCTTGTTCAGCCCTGCCTTTGCCGGCCCGCCGTTCTTTACGGATGACCCGGAACCGGTCGAACTGCATCACAGTGAGTTCTATATCTTTTCCACCTACGACAAGACCAGCGATGGAAATGGTCTCGCCATCCCGGCCTTTGAATACAACTACGGTGCCTTGCCCAACACGCAACTGCACATCGTCGTGCCTTTTGTCAGAAATTCGCCCAATGATGCTTCGTCGGAATATGGCCTGGGCGACCTCGAACTCGGGGTGAAATACCGCTTCCTTGAGGAAACGGAAACCATCCCGCAAGTGGGTATCTTTCCAATGGCGGAGCTGGATACCGGGGATGCAGACAAGGGGCTGGGGAACGGGAAGACCTGGTGGAGGCTGCCGGTCTGGATTCAGAAATCCTGGGGCAATTGGCTCACCTATGGGGGGGCTGGGTATGTCATCAATCACGCGGCTGGGCAGAAGGATTATCCGTTCGCGGGCTGGCTGATTCAGAACAACCTGAGCGAAAAGCTGAGCCTGGGCGGTGAGATATTCGGGCGCAGCAAGGATACGGAAGACGGGCGTTCCACCACACTGCTGAACCTTGGAGGCTTTTACAGGTTCACGCCCGATTTCAATCTGCTTTTTTCCGCTGGACACAGCGTCAGCGGTGAGACCCACACCGTTGCCTACCTGGGACTCTGGTGGGCATGGGGTGGGGACGAGAAAGAGGAAAAGAAGTCCGGCATGACCCCTGGTCAGAACAGCTGGTCACTGGCAGACCGCCAGTGGTGATTGCACCAGGTTCGGCGCATGTCCGCCAGAGCGAGCAATGAGGAAATTGGCGTTATTTCAAATGAGGAGGGATCGAACAAAGGGAATCGAGAAACACAAGCCTTGCCCCTGATGGGCATTAATCTGAAAGTGTAAGCACAGAAGTATCCTGGCCTTACCCGTGATTGGGCCGTATGCCCAGATCATCAGGCCATAACCACTATATATTGAGGAGAAATCGTTATGTTCACAGTACGCAAGACCATCATTGCCGTCAGCAGTTTACTGGTGTTTGCTGGCACAGCCCATGCGGCACCCGAGTGGCTCAAAGGCACTCCCGAAGAGGAATTCAAGACTCTCGCAACCATTCAACCCGGCCTGGGCACCGTCATGATCGAGTATAGCAATCGCTTTTCCGCCGCATACTACGCGGCCAAGGGCGGGAACTGGGACATGGCTGGCTACCAGATCAAGGAAGCCCGGGAGATTCAGGAGGTAGGCGAGACCACCCGGCCCGGCCGCGCCAAGTTCCTGAAGGAGTTTGAGTCAACCTATCTTGATCCGCTCGATGAAACCATCAAGGCCAAGGACTGGAAGAAATTCGAGGTCGCGTTCAAGAAGGCCGAGGTGGGCTGCAACGAATGCCACAAGACTCAAGGCTTCCACTACATCAAGTATCAGCTTCCCAAGGCCTCTCCATCCCCCACTTCGGAACGGCCATAAGGGTAAAGCTTAGTGGGTTGCTATTTACGGGCCCTTTGTATCCCATATTGATTTCGGACAGTTGTTTCCTCCGCTAAACCTGGATCGGTCTTACCTGGATCCAGGTTTTTTCTTGCCCAGTTGCAATAGAAAAAGGCACACGGATATGGCAGCCCTGCCGTTGCTGACCGCTGAATTTGTACGGTAGTTAGTGCTTGTTTTTTGCTGCCTTCTTTGTTGCAGTGTGCGTGGTTCTTCTGAATTGCAATTCCTCTTCAAACAGCTCCCGGAAAAGCTCCCAGACCTTGGTCTTTGCGTTGGCCAGGACTTCGACGCCTTGATCGGTTGCAATATAGGTGCGGCGATTGCGGCCTCCGATCAGCATCTCCTCGGACGCCAGCAGCCCCTCCTTCTGCATGCCATGGAGGATCGGATAGATCGTGCCGGCACTGAGTTTGTAACCATGCCTGCCCAACTCCTCGATGATTCCGAGTCCGAAGATCGGTCCGTGGCTTGCATGGTAGAGGATGTGAAAACGGATCAGTCCGCCAAGCAGGTTTCTTTCTTTCACGATGTATCCAGGGTTATCTACCAAGTGTTGTATACAGGATAACGGCACTGCCACGTTGGCACTATAGCTTAGTACCTGGCAGGACTTGATGTAACCGCAGTCCGCGGCCGGAATCCTATCAAGTACCGGGATTGAGCGTGCCTTACAGATCCGGAACGCGCGCATGACGATCACGCAACCAGCTATTGCCCTCAACGCAGATGCCCGCAGGGGTTGAGATCACCCGTTCAGCCTTCGCTGCAAACGGCCATCCAAACGCCCCTTCTGGCTGACCGCGCTCCAGGCAAGCTGTGATTGGCCAAACCCTGCCGGTGGAGCGTCCGGCTTAGCGGATGCTTGCGTCAGCGGCAGCATACAGTCTCAGCGTCAGGTGGGTTCGCGACCCGTTTCTGCCAGAGGCCTCAGCGAAGAGCCATTAACCGATCTGTGTTGCAGGGCAGACGATTCTAGAGATCCCTGAAGTACACGCTGAAGGTTCTGGCATTGGTGGATGCGCAGATACCCCACGACTGCGAAATCCTGCTGCAGGCGAGGAGTTGTTGTGCCTTGC
>JBAUMF010000050.1:0-3796 GCA_049578545.1 Thiobacillaceae bacterium | reverse complement strand
GAAAAAGGGCGAGAAGCTGCGCGACAAAATCGAGGAGCAACTCTCGAAACTCCAGCAATTGCCGCACCTCGTGCGCTCATTCTTCCAAGCCCCTTCTGTCGCCTATATTGGCGACTGCTGAGTAAGTCTGTGTCTTCCTTCCGACTTTTGATAGAGCCAGAAGTGTTCGTTACGATCGCCTGGCCTTGCACCATCCCATCGCTTGACCCAAGGTGGTCCCGGTGGTGTGTCCTTCCTGAGATCGTTGGTAATCATCAACCACCCGCAATCACGCTGGAGCGGTGTAAAGTCAATTCCGGTATGGTAGTTGAGCAACGCGCGTTGCGTCGGCGATACGCCACGTGTAAGGACACACGGCGTCAAGCCAACTTTCTCCTTCACCTGCGCCGCCATTGTTTCGTAGCCCATTCGATGGTCAAGGAGCTTAAGCGAAGACGCCATCAGCAACAGCCAGATAAAGCTCAATCCCTCAACCCAGATCAGGATGGGCCTGATAGGGCTGCGTTTTATCTTGGGCGTCAAAACAAACCAGGCCAGTGTAAGCGTGGCGCCAAACGCGATTGTCCAGTAACGAACCTCGGTCAGACGGCCCACGTCGAGTTTGGCCAGTTTTATTGCCAGGTCGGCAGGGATGCCAAATTGCCAGGCAGAAAAATATAACCAGAATAGCAGCGCCAGGAGACTGAAGAGCATCACGCCAAACCACAACAGGGCATAGGCAGCGCCGCGACGCAAGCTCAGGATGCCCGCTCCGGCCAGCAAGGCCAACGGGGGCAACAAAGGCATCAGGGAAACCTCGTCCGGGTGAACGGTCAGACTGAGCACAAGAAACGTCAGCAACAAGACCAGAATCGGCATCAATGTCGCCTTGGTGCGCCAGTTTCTGCGTGCGGCATAGATGGCCCACATCGCCACGGGCCAGGCAGGCCAGGCGAACCAGAGAAGGTTCTTTGCAATGTAAGCAGGCGGGTAGTCTTTTTTCAGGGGCGAAAACAACACAAGGCGCTGGCTGGTTTCTTTCCACCATTCCAGCAGCAGATGGCCTTCGTGCCGATATAACACCCACAACCACAAGCCCAAAGGAAACAATGAAAACGACAACAGATAAAGCCCGCCTCGTCGCGCTTCCGACGTGCGGTACTCGGCAATTGTCGCTGGCAGTATCATGATTAGCGGCAGCAGCGCGATGGGTTCAAGCCAGCTGGTGGATAGTCCCATCGCCGTCAAGCCTAGACCTGCCACACTGCCGCCGTTGCGCGGACTGGTCGGCAGCTCAGCCAAGCCAAAAAGCACTGCCGACACTCCTGCCAGCTGAACAACATGGGGGTCCATGCTGTGTCCGGGCAACAACAGGCCGAGGCCGCCCAGCAACATGAGCATTGTCGCCCACCGCGCTTCTTCGCCATATAACCTGCGGGCAGCAAGACCGAGCAGCCAGGCGGCAGCGCCCACAGAAAAACCCGTGGCCACTCGTGCTGCATCATGCGCGGGAAGCACAGGGGAAAAAAGGAAAGAAAAGATTCCGCCCAGCCATGTATAGAGCGGCCCGCGGCTCAGATCGATGGAACCCGAGATGGTTGGCACCAGCCAGTCATGACTTTGCCGCGACCACCACAGTGCAGCAAACGAGTCACCATCGGGCCCCTTCCACGGGACATGTCCAATCAAACCCGGCAACAGCCAGGCCAGACAAAGCAAGAGCAGACCCAAACGGGTGCGGCCTGGAAGAGTCAATCCACCACTTTCAGCAACTGGCCGGGTCGGGGTTCGCCATCGGGGTAAAGATCATTCATCAGGCGTAGGTAACTTTCTGCGTTGGGCCCCAGTGGCGAATGCGCCGCAAGGCCGGCCATAGTCATTGCGTATTGGGCATGGATTATACGTATGACAAACGGGCGCGCCTGCTGGCGCTCACTGGCAGTAATGGCATGGAATGAGCTGATCGCGCTCTTGATCCCATCCCTGTTGCGCTGATAGGCGGGGCCATCCTGGGTAATGCCTGCAACCAGATACCGTTTGCCATCGAAGTCGATTGCAGCCGCCAGCAGCGGTTTGCCTGCTTTTGACCCCGCCGCAAATCCTGACGGGAAGCCGTTTACCGAGCCACTTTCAAAACGCGCGCCTGGATCCAGCTTCAGCCCTTTCTGCAAGGTTTCGAGCGGTGTGCCGCTGTTCTTCGGTCCAGACGCAAGTTGCATCATCGCATCCTGTTGCAGACTGGTTGCAATTACACGATCCCGCTGGTTCTGAACTTTCCAACCTTGAGGAAACTGGATGGCAAATCCGAGCCTTTCGCGCAGCAGCGCGCTGTTGCGGACTACACCCTGCTCCGGGCCATCACCAAAATAGACCCCATTCATCACACGCAGCAAATCGCCATCGTCGTGTCGTGGACTGGCCACCCTGTTCGTAGCTGCTTCGTCGACCACCTGCTTAAGACGAGCATCGTTATCCGGACATCTAGAAAATGTAACGTGATAGTGGTTGGGTTCAGACACTCCGTATCTGACGTTCTTGGCATCAAATGACTCCAGATCTCTCAGAACACTGATGACCTTCAGCATGGCCTGTGGATTGTAGCCGGCTTTCGCCAGATATTCTGCGCCCAGTCGATCGGCTTCCAGCTCGTCATCGCGCCCATAGCCAGCCGTCCATGACTCAGCAGGATTCTGCGGCATTGCTGCGCCCGCCTCGTTATTCACCCCAAGCGCCATACTCGCGCCGAGGATCGTCTCCAACCGAGTGCCCGCCGAAGCTCTTTGCTGGCCCATCGCATGGTGCGCTGCAACCTCGCCGATTTCATGACCCAATATCCCTGCCAATTCAGCCTCGGAATTGAGGTACGCCAGGATTCCTCGGGTGACATAGACATACCCGTCGGGCTGGGCGAAAGCATTGACCTCGGGGCTGTCCACTACGGTGAAATGCCAGTCGAGCTCAGGTCGATCGCTTGCTGCTGCAAGCGCCTTTCCCACCCGCGTGACATAAGCCTGGAGCGAGGGATTATCCACCGCGCCATAGCGTGCCAACACCTTCTTGTGTGCCTCCGCACCCGAATGGATTTCCTGCTTCGCCGACATCAGGACGGAACCCTTGCCGTCAGAAGCCGGATCTTGTGCACAATGAGCCAAGACCAGGGTTGCCGCAAGAGCGCAAGCGATTCTTGTTGGCTTCGTAATAGGCCGCATGTCAATCATCAAAATCAGCTATGGGTACATATGATAGTCGCGTCGGGCATGAGCCTGACCCATGACTCGTCAGAATTCATGTGCCTTTACACGATGCGGCCCCTAAAGAACAATTAGTCACAGCGGCTGGTGTGAAATGAAAAAGCGGCCCATGGCCGCTTTTTCATTTCACCTGAATAGAGAATTACTTTTTCATGCCATAGCGCTGGCGGAATTTCTCCACCCGGCCGGCGGTGTCCACGATCTTCTGCTTGCCAGTGTAGAACGGATGGCACTGCGAGCAGACTTCAATATGCAAAGGCTTCGCCAGTGTAGAACGGGTCTTGAACGTGCTGCCGCAGGAGCAGGTGACGTCAATCTCACTGTAATCGGGATGAATTTCGGCTTTCATGCTTGTGTCCTCAATAAATACCGCGGCGTGTACGCGGGAGCGCGCAATTATCCATAAAAAACCGTTCTAGGGCAAGGACTTGGCCAACAGGCGAATTGCCTCAAGATAAAAGTTACCGAACATAGTCGTGCAGGGGAATCGTTGCCTCAAGTTAAAGGTTACCGAAATACCAAAGGTAATCTGCCATGGGCAAACAAGAGCGGCGCGCTTATCTGGA
>JBAUMF010000049.1:0-102455 GCA_049578545.1 Thiobacillaceae bacterium | reverse complement strand
TGAAAACGCCCCGGACATGCCGGGGCGCTGATGCTACTACCAACGATTACGGGGCGGGCATGGGCGCCGGGGCAGGCATCATGGGGGTCATGAAGCTGAAGGGGTTGAGGCCCTGGGTTGCGTTCGTATAGGTGCTGGGATTGATGAAACTGCCCCAGTTGCCGTAGGTCTGGGGATTGACTGCCATGTTGGCCCAGTTGGTATAAAGGGCGGGGTTCATGGGCGCCGTCATCATCTGCATGTTGGCGGGATTCATCGGGGCCGTCATCCAGTTCGCATACGTCCCGGGGTTCATCATCTGCATGCCGGCATTCCACATCTGGGGATTCATCGGTGCCATCCCCCACTTCATATAGGTGTTGGGGTTCATGAGGGGGGCGGCCATGCCCATGTACATGTTGGGGTTCATGGATGCAGCCATCCATTTGGCATACAGGTTGGGGTCCATGAACTGGGCATAGCTCTGCGCCGTCGCCGGATTCAATGCAGCCTGACCCATCTGGGTGTAGGTGGCGGGGTTCATGCCGCGGGTCATCATGGCCATCAGGGTAGCAGGATCCATCAGCATGATGATGGTTCTCGCCGCAGCTTGGGGTTCCTTGGCAGGTTCGGCCATGGTGGCGGGATTCATCAGCGTGGTAGCGGTGGATTCCGGGGTGGCAGCGGCCGTGCCGTTGGCGAAGGCGGGGGCCATTACAGCGGCGGCGATCAGCGCTGCGGTCAGTTGAGCAACGTTCATTGGGACTCTCCTATGAGTTGAAGCGGTTGGGGGGTAAAAGGAAACGAATTCAGTATTTGGTGTGCTGACATATACGATTATTCAGGGACTTGAGATCAATCGATTGATTCAGCATACAGCCATGACGGGCACCCAACCGGAAGGGCCGGGTGCCGAAAAGCGTGGCTCAACCGGGTGCAATTACCCAGTTGAATCGCGCGCAATTGCAGGACCAGATTCTTCAACGGATCACCAGTCTTTGCAGGGTGACGCGATGAGGCTGCGAGAATTGGCTGTCTTTTACATCCAGAACCATATGGTAATTATCCGGAAATGAAACATCGGCATCCCACAATTTACCCCACTTGCTGTTTCCAGCAATGTCCACCAGGAGTCCAGCCCGTCCCACTGTCCAGTTGCCGACGAAACCCATTCCTGTATTTGGGTCGATCATGAAGAAGTTGCCATCAGGAGAGAAGAAAACACGCATCCCGATGTTTTCAATTTGTTCCGTATCCACCACGGCCCATGGACCAAACATCCTGGGGTCAGGAGATGCGGCGGATGATCGCTCGGCAAAAAAACTCATGGACGCGAGCACACACAGGATGGCGAACGCGCGTGAAATCTTAACGTGAAATAAATTTTGCATCATTTCCTCTCCTTCTTTGTTTAACAAGCGATTCAGAAACAAGCAACGCCCCCACAGAATTTGAAAGGGTAAAGAGAACTCAGTTCAAAAGCTTGGTCAGAGCAATGCGACATGGGCAGATCAACCCTAACGGCAAGATCACTATAGCAAAGATTCCATTCAGAAGAGCCGGTCCGGCAAATCTGGGCAGGAAATCTGTCTTGGATGGGTGGCGGCTCGCGCCAATCACGCCGCCTTGAGTCCCGACCCCGACCAAGTGCAGAAGGGTCAAGGGCTACCAGAGAAATTTCTTGGATCCTGAGATTCCAGTACTCGAGCAAATTTCCTGGATGGACCTAAACCGGTAACGGGAAGGGCTGAGCCTGCATTTCGATGACAGCATGAACTCTCCCGCTAGAGTCTCAAGCATGCTTCAGGACGCTTGATTCGTTTTCTGGCAGGTGCCTGCGGACCGCGATGGTTGCATTTACATGTTGATAAAATATACTGGCATCTGAATATTCAGATTAGTCCCCGCCCATCGTTGGCGGGGACCTGATTGGAATCAATAGGATGGTGTTATCACCCGAGGCCGCAGGTGCGGTTGTCGCCGCGCCCGATATGAAGGAGCTCTAAGCATGGCATCCCAAGAGCCACCTTTTTCGCTGCTTGACGAGTCAGCCATTGCCGCCGTTGAGCTGCGGCGCGATCCTTACGACTATGCTTTCGTCGAGCCGGCCACTCCCTTGCGTTTCAAGGACGAGGTGCCCTCCGACGCCCCGCGCATGAGCCTGCAATTTTGCTTTTCAGATTCGCGGAGTCTTTTACGCAGCGAGTACATCCGCCACGGCATAAGCGCGTTTGCCAAGTCGGTGCCACTATTGGAAAAGATCATCGAATGGGCGCCGAAGTAAGGCCCTGAACGCTTGATGAGCCTGTTGATCTGCGAATCATCCATTTCAGCTCGCGTATGGTGCGAAGAACGCGCCGATGATTTGAAAGCCACTTAGGTCATGGTCGTCAACAGCGGTATTACACATAGAAGCTTTCAGGGTGCGGCTGGCGGCTCGGAGCATTTTATCTCCGTGCAGGCCCCTCATAACCTCGGTCTGGAAGAGCAGGTCAGGCTCGTCCAGGAGCGCTATGCGGTCGCACAAAGGACATTGGGCCTTGCTCCTGAAACGGCGGTATTCAGACGCATTTTTCTCAGCGATGCCGTCAACCAGGCCGCCATGGTGCGTGAAACCGATCTTGTGCGCGAAACCGCGGACAATCCGGTGGCGGTCTCCATCGTGCAGCAACAGCCCCTGCCTGCCTCGAAGATCGCCCTGCTGGCCTATCACATTGACAGCCCGGACAAACTCGAAAAAGAGCGGCTGTCAGCCAGACATGTGCTGGTACGGAAGAACGGGATTCGCCATCTGTGGAGCACGCGGCTGTGCGGCGGCGCCCATGACCTGTCCATCGATGCAGCCAGGCAGACCCGCAACATCTTCAACGACTTGATCGGTGCGCTCGCCAGTCAGGGCGGACGGCTCGCTGATCATTGCGTCAGGACATGGATTTACATGAAGGGCGTGGATGTCTTCTACAAGGACATGGTCGACAGCCGGCGCCTCCTGTTCGACCGCCATGGCCTGACCCGGGACACGTTTTACATCGCGTCTACAGGCATCGAAGGCGCCTGCGCCCACCAGTTCGATGTCGTGTCCATGGACGCCTACTCCAACCTTGACCTTGCGCCGGGGCAGCGCTCGTTCCTTAATGACTTCAGCCGTTTGTGCCCGACCAAGGATTACAATGTGACCTTTGAACGCGGCACGCGCATCGCCTATGCCGACCGCGTGCATCACTTCATCTCGGGAACCGCAAGCATTGACGCCCAGGGAGAAGTTCTGCATATCGGTGACGTGCTCAAGCAACTCGAGCGTGCCGTCGAAAATGTTGATGCCCTGCTGCGTTCGGGGAAGGCGTGTTTTGACGACATGCAGCACCTGATTGTCTACCTGCGCGATCCTGCCGATTTTGAATCCGTCGATGCCTATTTTCGCGACCGCTACCCGGATCTGCCGCTTAACATTGTGCAGGGCCCAGTCTGTCGGCCCGAGTGGCTGGTCGAAGTGGAAGGCATCGCGATTACCGCAAACAATGAACCGTCTCTGCCTTCATTCTGACGCGACACGAGGAGAACCACATGGCAAGCAACTTCCCACCGTTTCATGCGCTTGACGAGGCCGCAATCGCCGCCGCCGAATTGCGCCATGATCCGTATGATTACGCGTTTACCGAAAATGCCATCGCGCTTGACAAGGACAGCGTCCTGGCGGACGCGCCAGTCATTCCCTATCGAGGGAGTTACGGCCTGCCCAGCCTGCGCTATGGTCCGGCATTTGAAAGCGTGATCGCCGATCTCCTCAGCCCCCATTTCCGGCATCTGGTCGAACGCAAATTCGACATGGACCTGAGCGGCAATCCGCCGGTCATATTGATGATGGGGAACACGTCGGGCAATTACAATGAAGGCTACGCCCATCCAGATTCGAAACACAAGATCGTAACGGTCATCCTCGGCTTCAGCCGCGAGTGGCCTTATGAAGCTGGCCGCCTCAGAGTCTTGCGCAGCCCGGACCGCAACGACTATGAGTTCGAATTTCCACCCGTATTTGGCAATATGTTGATGTTTCGCGTCAGCGATAAGTCCTGGCATGGCTTTCTGCCCCAGAAAGGCCCGCGCATGAGTCTCCAGCTTTGCTACTGCGACTCTGAATCCTATGTAAAGAAAGAATACTTCCGTCACAAGCTCAGCGCCTTCGCCAAATCCTTTTCGCCCTTGCGACGGATCATCGGCATGATGCCGCGAGACAACCCTGCCGCGCGGGCCATGCGACAGAAGGGCAAACACTCTTAGCGCCAGAAGGATGCCACCAAAATGGATTTTCCACGTGTACCTGAACCCAAACTGATCGCCCGCCACGTCTGTAATGCCCTGCGTTCGTCCATGCGCAGGGAACAACCCTATACCCATTGGACGCTCGCCGATACGCTGCCGGAAGATCTGTGCGTCGGAATTCTCGTTCTGCCCATCCGCCCGCCTCTTATCGATGAATGCGGAGGCGTGCGCGATCTCAAAGACAACAACAATAAGCGGACATTTTTCACCCCCCGGCTGCGGGCTGATTTTCCTGCAGTGGCCGCGTTCACCGAAGCCTTTCAGAGTCCGGAAGTCGCGCGCCAGTTCAAGGACACGCTTGGTCGTGATTCCGCAGACATCGAAGGAAGCTATCTGCGCATCGAATATATTCAGGACACGGATGGTGCCTGGCTCCAACCGCACTGTGACATCCCCGAAAAGCTGTTTTCAATGGTGGTCTACCTGTGCACGGGACCTGAAGCCAGGAACTGGGGCACCGACATCTATGATGCCGATCGAAAATGGGTGGGACGTTCTTCAGCCACGTTCAATTCGGCAGTCATCTTCATTCCTGGCAAGAACACATGGCACGGCTTCGACAAGCGGCCCATCATTGGCGTGCGCCGTCTGATGGAGATCAATTACGTCCGGCCAAGCTGGCGCGACCGCGACCAATTGTCATTTCCGGCTCGCCCGATTACCTTACTGGATTAGGGTTGCGCTAAACACAGCGACATATGCAATGTCGCGCATGTCACTCATGGTGAAGGTTCTTCGGTTTCAGTAGACACATTACAAGGTCAACACTGATATTGAGGAAGGGGATGAACATGACCCGATACGCAGCGTAGTTCAAGGTTGGGGTGGACAAGGTACCAATCATCCCAAACATGTGCTGCTGACCAATGGCCTACTCCTGTGTCATGACGAGACGAAACCCGAGATAGGATAACCGTGAAGTGGCCTCATACTTGTTGCGGTAGGCCGCACGCAGGAACGGCAATGAGTCGAACCAGCCACCGCCACGGAAGACGCGCTGTCTGCAATTTCCATTCTCTGCCCAGGCACTTCCATCCGCTGGTGCCCCAGCGTAGTCAGAATGCCAGCAGTCCTGCACCCACTCCCATACATTGCCGGTCATATCAGCTGCTCCCCAGGCATTAGGGAGCTTTTGACCCACGGGGTGTGTCCGCGTGCTACTGTTGCTGCCAAACCAGCCTAGATCCGATACGGGGCCCTGACCGCAATAGATGTCGTGTTGTCCGCCTGCCCGGCAGGCGTATTCCCATTCTGCTTCGCTGGGCAGCCGCATCAGTCGGCCGTTCCTCTTGCCAAGTTGTACGGCAAAGGCATTGGCCTCATCCCAATTGACCTGTTCCACCGGACGATCGTCCCCTTTGAAGTAACTGGGGTTGCTTTCCGTTACCTGCGCGTACTCCTTCTGTGTTACCTCGTGCCGGCCCAGCCAGAAGCCGCGTATGCAAACCTTATGAATGGGTTTCTCGGATGGGTTCACATCACCCCCCATCTGAAAGCAGCCGCCCGGCAGCCACACAAACTCCATACCGGTTGTTGGCTCCTTAAATACAGTTCCCGCAGAATGTTCGGCCCGGGCTTTGGAGGCAGGGTTCGCTGCGAGCCACAATACTGATATGAGCAACCCCAGCCCCGCCTTCATTCCCGCTCCCCTAGCTCTACTTGTACCGATTTTCAGCAATACCCCCTTTAAAGTAGATCAGTTACAAGGGCTTGTCCAAAGGCTGGTCAGTGGGCGTGTGGCGTTCTCCCCTGCTTCCCAGGCGGGACAAAACAAGTTGTAGTGAGCCTGCTCCGGGCTATCGGGACGAGATGCCCTGTAGATAGGTTGTGACTGCTACCAGATCAGCCGGCATCAGGCCGTGAATCAGCGGCTTCATCATTGCACCGGCAGGACGCTGGTCGGTTTCCTTCAATATATGCAGTTGCTTGATCATGTAATTGGCATGCTGATCCGCGAGCCGCGGGAATGTGCCATTACCCAAGGCCGCCTCACCGTGACAGCCGGAGCAGGCAGCCACTCCTTCATCAGGGATGCCCGTCTCGAATATTGCTTTTCCCCTGGCAGCAATTGTGGGGTCCCCAGCCACATTGGGCACGGCCTTTTGCTGGGAGAAGTAGGTGGCCAATCCCTTTATCTGTTCGTCTGTCAGCTTCTTGCTGATGCCCCACATGTATTCAAAACCCGCAGGGTCAGCTCGGTTGTGGCTCCTGAAGTAGGTGAGCTGAGCAACGATGTAGTCCTCCTGCTGTCCAGCGAGTTTGGGAAAGTTGGGTGAAACGGAGTTGCCATCGACCCCATGGCAATTGGAACAGACCTGCAGGGCAAGCGTCTTGGCCGGCACTTTCGGATCACCGAGATCCCGCGAACGGTCCAGATTGGAGCACCCGATCCCCAGGCTCGCAACGGTTAATGCCAACACGGTGTAAACGGCTGTCTTCATAATGGTGTTCCCAATTGGTCAGAATAAGTACAACTTATACGGTGTTGGTGGAGCATCAGTAAGCGCCCCACACGTAGAAGAACAAGGTGTCGTTCGCGCTGGCACTGCGCCCAAAACCATCGTAATTGCTGCTGGCTCCGTTGAACTTCGTGTAATGCCAGTACTGGGCGCCAAGCCGGAGGTATTGTATGGGGGTCCAGAAGATTTCCGGAGTCCAGGAGGTTGTGCCTGGATTGCCACTCAGATTGCCCGTGACATCGCCTGCCCCGCCGTAGAGGCCGGCATCGGTCGAACCGGTGATCTGGTTGTAGGCCAGGCTTACGCCATACTTGGCGTTGTAGACGTAGGCGCCTTTGAGCTTGAACTCGTTCAGCGTGTCGCTGGCGTTGTCAAACGCAGTACCCCACTTGGCCTTTTCATGGATATAGCTCGCATGGGCCGTGACCGTATGGGGGTCGAGGATATATTCATACTGCGCATCCACTCCAATATCCTGGAACCGGTCTGTCGGCTGCGTCGTGTCACTGTTCTCATAAAGCTCCGCAATCATGCCCGAGGTCCCGACCATCAGGTTATGTGGTCCGAAATCCTTGTTGTAGGCCAGGCGCCAGTAGGGGGCCCCATCCTTGATCCGTAACATCTGGGAGTTGTCGCCGGAATGCAGGAAGCCAAAAGGCCCATTGGCGGTCTTGTACATCGAGAGCTCGCCATACAGGCTCTTGTTCCAGAAGGCATAGACCCCGGCGCCTACCGATTCTTGCCCTAGCGTACCGTCAAGCATTGGCGAGGCAGGCGCTCCCAAGTTGAAGGATGGGCCGAGATACGGATAGCCCCAGGCAGGCGTGCTGTTCCACACATCCTGCATGGACGGATTGTTGTTGGCGAAGGCGCCGACGATCAGGTCGCTGCCGGGAGAAATGAACCGGTCGGCATAACGCAGCTCTGTATTGTCAGGACCATAATGACCCTTCCAGTTCCCATTGTCATCCTTATGGTCGTAGTTTGCATAGGTGAATTGCCCGAAGAGCCCCAGGTTATCGGTAATCTTGCCCGCCAGAAACACGCTGCCGAAGTCGAACAGCAGGCTGCTCTGTTTGTCAAATGCTTTGGCCCCGCTGGAATCCTTGTTATTGCGAACCTTGGTGGCATCCAGAACCGCCATCATTGACACCGGCACGGTGCGGCTGCCCATTGTATAAGCGGTGAGCTTGAACAATCGCCCATACGGCGTCAGCTCGGGGAATTGCCCGCCCGCGTGGCAGGCGACGCAGTTCTGCCCGGTCTGGCGCGCGAACACGGGGATGGCCTTGGCCAGCCCCGAATAACCAAGCAATAACGCCACTGCAGTCAACCCAAACAACAGGCGAATACGTGCCTTGGTGTACATCGAACGATACTTCTGGTTCAGCATTGGGAGCCCCGTTTCTTCTGACGCAAAATTTCATTAATTAAAAGACATAAAGCTTTCCATAGATAATTCAATTAACGGATATTCATATCAACTTATTTAATAGGATTCTTTGCTTTAACGCGTATTCGATATCACTCTCGTTCAGTGGGCCTTTACGCAACGTTCCCGCGGCGTCAAAAAAAGAAGCCGGTTTACGAACGGCTTTCACTGCGCAAATTATCAATTATCACTTCATGGCCATCACCGAGGCGATGATTTGCTTCCGGTCCGCGTCCTTGACCTTGGGGTTGGGCGGCATGGGTACCTGGCCCCACACGCCTTTACCTCCGGACTTTACCTTGGCAAACAGCATGGCTTCAGCGCCTGCGTCACCCTTGTATTTGGCAGCCACGTCCTTGTAGGCGGGCCCGAGAATCTTCTTGTCAATACCATGGCAGGCCAGACATCCATTCTTTTGCGCCAATTTCTGGTTGGCGAAAGCAGGAACGGAAACCATTGCTACGGCGCAATTTCATGATTCGTTCCATTCAGATCAGAGGGCAAATGGCGGATTACAGCGGCCACCAGGTGCACTAGAGGGCGGCATGATCAATTCAATGACGGATAACCGCAACCTGCAAATCCTGAACTACTGTCCATCGCTGTTGTCTACAACCGCTAACAGGTTAGCCTGGGCGTTTTAACCTTCCTTGTTGAGGTATCCATGCGTAATGCGATTCTTTTGGCTCTTCTGATGACCGGTGCCAGTTTGGCCCATGCGGAACGGCATTATCCTCAGGATCAAGACTGTGCCCAACCCGGCTCAGTATCTTATCCAGATGTGGCCCGCGTCATGTCAAGTAGTCCGATTACCCAGCAGGTCAACCGCCCCAGACAGGAATGCTGGACTGAGGAGGTGACATCGATGCAGAACCAAGTTGGCGACCACAGTTATGCCGGGGCGATCATCGGCGGTCTTGCCGGTGGGATTCTTGGCCACACCGTTGGCGGTGGTACCGGCAAGGATGCCTCTACGGCGGTGGGCGCCGTGACGGGCGCAATCGTTGGCGACAACCTTGACAACCAGGGCAATGGCAATCCGAGTCCGCAGACCCGTCAGGAGCAGCATTGCCGGACCGTCGATAACTGGACCCAGCAGATCACAGGCTATACCGTCATCTATCGTTACCAGGGCCGGGAATTCCGCTCGGTTCTGCCGTATGACCCTGGTCGGGAACTGCAACTATCCGTTTCAATCATGCCGGCGCTCATACAGCCAGTCGATCGTTATTCACCCCTTCCGGGTTCGTACGCGCCCCCTCCACCGCCTGACAGGTATCCTGTCCGATAACGCGCGCAGGCGCAGCCATCTCGGCCTGGTGAGTCCGCGGGTGTTCGAGCAGCTTTGAAATGGAAGCTTAAGGGTGTCTGGAAAAAACGGGGAATTTCCGCGAATACCATTGCCATCAGGAGATGGTTATGAAAAAGCACACGACCTTGTTATTGTTTACCTTGGCGCTGCTGGACCTCGCTCCGTTGAGCCACGCGTCCCAGGATGAGAACGGCAAGACTACGGTGAAGGAGGTTCGCGAAAAGGCGGCCGACACCGCCGAGGCGATCAAGAACTATTCAGTCGACAAGCGAGACGAGGCCGCAAGGAAGGCGAAGGCCGCGCTCGACGTTCTGGATACCCGCATCAATGCCCTGGAGGAGCGGATCGACAAGAACTGGGAGAAGATGGACAACGCTGCGCGCGGGCAGGCGCGTATTACCTTGAAGGCACTGCACAAGCGGCGGGTCGAGGCAGCCGAATGGTATGGTGGTCTGAAGAACAGCACCGCCCACGCCTGGGAACACGTGAAGGACGGCTTCTCCGATTCATACAAATCACTCCGAAGCGCTTCGGAGAAGGCAGAGCGGGACTACGAGGATTACAAGAAGAAGTAGTCATTGCCAAGCCGGACTGCCGTACATCATTGCGACCAGTTGCAAACGTCTGGCGTGGCTGCTCTGTTGCCATGCTTTGCTCTCAACATGCGTCTGCGCGGGGTCACAGAAAAGTCATCGGCTCTACGCCGACACCAATCGCCGTTCCGGATCGGATTTTGCCACTCGCGGGCAGGTGACTGGATAGATTAGATCTACGACCTTATGCAACGCTGTGATGGCGCGGCTGGAAACGTGGTGGTTCATGTTTCGACTTTGGCTTGCAATCAGTGTGGTTTCACCCAGCTTGAAAAACGCGGTGACCCAGGGGGTGGGCTTGCCGTTCAAATTGCGGGGGACATGAGCACATCAGGATAAGTACGGGTTGGCTGGCATCAGGTTAGAATTGGGCCATGAATAAATTGATCATTCTCGTTCTGAGTCTGGCTTCCTGGCCTGCCCTGGCAGATACGGGCAACGCGTTCATCTATGGGGACTCGCCCGAAAATGCATTCGAGGATAGTTCCAGACCCTGGGCGGAAGTACAGGCACAACTGCCTGCCTACCCCAGGCAGGAGAATCTGGTCCGCTTCAACGTGTCCTCTGCCACTGACAACACCTATTCGATTGACACGGCGTCTATCTCAATCGGCAAGGATGATGTGGTGCGTTATACCGTGGTCATCGAGTCTCCCCGTGGCGCGCGCACGGTCAATTACGAAGGCATGCGTTGCGATCCGACCGAATTCAAGGTCTATGCCTTTGGCCATCCCGACAACACCTGGTCGAAGAACCGTTACGCAAAATGGGAGGAGTACAGGCTCCGTTCCCTGCTGTCCTACCACAAGGCACTGTTTGAGGATGACTTCTGCCCAAACGGCTTGCAGGTCAGGACAAAGAAGGAGGCCATTCGCAACCTGAAACAGGCTCAACCTTGATGATCAGCGGTCAATCCGTTCTCGCCCAAGCCAGCCGGGTGGTGGTGAAAGTCGGCAGTTCTCTGGTGACCAACGATGGGCGTGGGCTTGATCACGACGCGCTGGCGCGCTGGGCCGAACAGATTGCCCGATTGGTGGAACAGGGCAAACAGGTGGTACTGGTTTCCAGCGGTGCAATTGCAGAGGGTATGCAGCGTCTGGGCTGGAACAAGCGGCCCAAGCTTATCAACGAACTGCAGGCTGCAGCTGCAATCGGGCAGACAGGATTGGTGCAGGCCTACGAATCGTTTTTCCGCAGCCATAAACTGCATGCCGCCCAGGTACTGCTGACGCACGAGGATCTTGCCGACCGCACCCGCTATCTCAATGCGCGCACGACCTTGCGTACTCTGCTCGAATTGAAGGGCGTGCCCATCATCAACGAGAACGACACCGTTTCCACCGATGAAATCAAACTCGGCGACAATGACACGCTGGGCGCACTCGTCACCAATCTGATTGAAGCTGATTGTCTGGTGATCCTCACCGATCAGAAGGGGCTGTTCACGTCTGATCCGAGAAAGGATCCACAAGCCAGGCTGGTTGCAGAAGGCCATGCGGGCGATCCCGAACTGGAGCGGATGGCAGGCGGTGCTGGCAGCCGCGTCGGCACGGGCGGCATGCTGACCAAGATTCTCGCAGCCAAGCGCGCTGCGCGCAGCGGGGCGCATACCATCATTGCATCGGGGCGGGAGGAAAACGTATTGCTGCGGCTGGCCAGTGGCGAACGTATTGGCACGCAGCTTTTGGCACGCACCGTACCCATGACCGCTCGCAAGCAGTGGCTGGCTGATCATTTGCAGGTGCGCGGCAAACTTCAACTCGATGATGGTGCTGTCAGGGCACTGCTGGATGAAGGCAAGAGCCTATTACCTGTTGGCGTGCGTGAAGTCAGCGGGGAGTTTGAACGCGGCGAGGTGGTTGCCTGCCTCAATGCAGAAGGGCGTGAAATTGCACGCGGTCTGGTTAATTACAGCGCAAATGAAACCCGGCGCATTGCGGGTATGACCAGCAAGAGGATCGAATCCGTGTTGGGATATGTCGACGAAATTGAGCTGATCCACCGCGACAACCTGGTGCTGGCATGAATGAAACCCTGATCGATCTCATTCGCCACGGTGAACCGGTTGGCGGACGAAAATACCGCGGCCAGCTGGATGATCCGTTATCGGAAAGGGGCTGGCAACAGATGCGTGAGAAACTCGCCGGCCAATCGCCCTGGCAAAGCATTATTTCTTCACCCTTGTCGCGCTGCCGCGCATTTGCAGAAGAACTGGCTTCGCGTCACCGGCTTGCACTTGCGTTTGATGAGCGGCTGAAAGAAGTTGGTTTTGGCGTGTGGGAAGGGAAAACCGCCGCACAACTGATCGAGGAAGACCCTGTCCAGATCGAGCGATTCAGGGCCGATCCTGTCAGTTCACGTCCCGCGGGTGCCGAACCATTGCAGGCGTTTTATCAACGTGTGGCCGATGCAATTGAGGAGGTGATCGAGCGCTACCGTCGGCAACACGTACTGATCGTCTGCCACGCCGGTGTGATTCGCATGGCGCTGGCGCATGCCCTGAACATTCCCCTGGTGAACGCCTATCGGGTCGAGGTTGCCAGCGCTGCCTTGACGCGCATCGCAGTGGACCCGGAAGGCAATAGCAGACTGGTCTTTCACAATGGCGTGCCTGGCTGAGAAATCGCATGGGAAAAGGGCGACTGGAGGCATTCAGCGACGGAGTCATCGCCATCCTCATCACCATCATGGTGCTGGAACTCAAAGTCCCGCATGGCGAGGATCTGTCGGCTCTGCGCCCGCTGATCCCCATCTTCATAAGCTATGTGCTTAGCTTTGTCTATCTCGGCATCTACTGGAACAACCACCATCACATGCTTTATGCCGTCACTCAGGTGAGCGGGCCGATACTCTGGGCCAATCTTCATCTGCTCTTCTGGCTGTCCATCGTGCCTTTTGTAACCGGCTGGATGGGTGAAAACCATTTTGCTTCCCTGCCAGTTGCGTTCTATGGCGTCGTGCTCTTCATGGCGGCTATAGCCTATTACATTCTCAGCCGCGCGCTTATCAAACACCATGGACGGGACTCGGTACTGGCTAAGGCAGTGGGCAAGGACTTCAAGGGCAAGATTTCCTTACTGATCTATGCGCTAGCCATCCCGCTTTCGTTCCTGAATCACTGGATTGCTTTCGGGCTGTATATATTTGTGGCGATTATCTGGTTCATACCTGATCGACGTATAGAACGGACGTTGTCGGCATGATGATCCATAATTTCCGATCAGCCTGCCTGGCAACCTCCAGGCCAAATACAGTGATAGCTGCTGTTGCCGAACCCAGCATGCAAAATCGTCAGCGGGATGGGGATCAGCGACCCGATTTCCAGTAGATGTCAGCAGTACCGGCACCGAGATTAAGCACTCGCGCCAAAATAAATAGCAAGTCAGACAGGCGATTAAGGTAGGGCACCAGCAGCGGAGAAAGAGCTTCGCCGTGTGCCAGACTGACCATACGCCGTTCCGCACGGCGGCACACGGTGCGACAAACATGGCACTGCGCTGCGGCACGGCTACCACCAGGCAGGATAAATTCTTTCAGCGAAGGCAGGTCAGCATTGTAGCGGGCGATGGCTTTGTCCAGCATGGCTAGCTTTGGTTCGGTAATGCCGGCATGTTCTGGCAAAGCCAGTTCGGCACCCAGGTCGAACAGATGATGCTGAATATCAGCAAGAAGTTCATACACCTTTCCTGGCAGGTCGTCTGCCATCAATAAGCCGAGGTGGCTGTTGAGTTCATCTATATCCCCCATAGCCTCGATGCGCGGATCATCCTTGACGACGCGCGTGTTGCCTGCAAGGCCAGTCGTGCCATCGTCACCGGTGCGAGTGGTGATCTTTGTCAGCCTGTTGCTCACCTATGCTTCTCCTGTCCGTGCTTGCTCAATTCGAGCCTCCACGCTGGGCAATTCGTTTTTACCTTCATGAAAAATGCGAGCCATGCCATCTTGGCTGATATCCGGATCGAGCCGGCGATAGGTTGTTGAAGTTGAGTCACTCTTGGTTTTGAACATGTTCTCCTCGCCTGGCTCATGGAGTTGGTCACCGATTGCCAGCATGTCGCGCAATTCCGGTTGCACGTCGACCAGATCCAGGCCGCCACCCATCTTGCGTCGATGCTCAGATACTTTGATCAGCATTTCGGTGCCGGCCAATTCGATGACGTTGGCGGCAGCTGAGAACAACATGACATGCTCTTTCGCCGAATATTTCTTATCGATGGATTCGAGGGTTTGTTGCATATCTTCTTCAGCTTCAAAGAATAAGGAACCTTCCTTACGCAGCATTTGCGGCCAACCTGATGATTGCAGCTGCAAGGGCGGCAATGCCATCCGGTTGCAAGCTGAGCTGATTGACGCTCGGGCACCCGCGCAGGAATGGCAGAAATTTGTACAACCACAACGGCCAGGCTGCCGCCTCGAACATAACTATTTTGTCGCTATGCATTAAGGTAATTTTACCAGACCGCACTACTTTGAATCGGCTCCGTGTTGCGGCTGGCGGTAAAAGGGGCATAGAATTGACCCCCAAAAGGTGCCACGAGAGCAACCCAACACAAATCAATCAAAAGAGTGAGAGGATCTATGACATACGCTCGACCCCTAGTGGTGTGCGCTGCCTTGCTGAGCGCGCTGTTTGCATCATCGGCCTTTGCTGCAGGCGACCCTGTTACCGGCCGGGAAAAAAGTTCAATGTGTGAAGGTTGCCACGGTATTCCAGGATGGCGCACTGCTTATCCTGTTGCCTACAGCGTTCCCAAACTGGGTGGCCAGCATCAGGACTACATCGTGGCCGCACTGAAAGAATACAAATCCGGCGACCGCGCCTTTCCGACGATGCGAGCCATCGCGGCCACGCTAAGTGACCAGGACATGGAAGATCTGGCTGCCTACTACGCCTCTGCCTACAGCGGCCCTGCCAATTAAGAGACCGGAGGAGAAATGAAAACAACACTGACCCTTACGCTGCTGGCTGCCGCAGTGATCGCCGGTCCTGCTTACGCAGGCGGAAACGCTGAAGCCGGCAAGGCCAAGTCAACAACATGTGCCGGTTGTCACGGTCCGGATGGCAACAGCACATCGCCCATGTTCCCGAAGCTGGCCGGCCAGCATCCGGATTACCTCTTGCAGGCGCTCAAGTCCTACAAGTCAGGCACGCGCAAGAATGCCATCATGAATGGTCAGGCTGCCGCCCTTAGCGAACAGGACATGGCAGATCTGGCCGAATTCTTCGGTCACCAGAAAGGCCTGAGGACCAAATACTGAGTTGCCCTGCAGGGCAATAATGGCCGGATAACCGGCCCTTTTTTTGTCCTGCTGATCCGAGAGCAATTGAACGAAAGATGTTTCAATTACGCGATCACCGCGTTCTGCGACCTCGTGCTGACGTCGGGGTGGGGTGCAGCGAAGCGATTTGGAACAATCGTGCCGATCTAATGGTTTCAGTGCGGGGGCTCCACCCTCTTACCGATGTCGTATCCACGGTAGCCTTGCCACTCGATGTGGATGGTCACATACCTGTCATCAAAACCTGAAACATCTGCTCCTGTCGGGCATTGGGCAGAGCGCGAAGTACGCTAATGGCTTGCTGCGCGATCCGCGGATCCTGGGATTGCGAATATTGAATCGCGAGCTTGTACCAGGCCGCAGCCAGTTCGGGGTCGGATGTGTAGAGTTGCCTGAGCCCCTGCGATATGCCTGCCACGCCTTTCAGCTGGTAAAAGGTCAGTCCAAGATTCTGCCATGCGGGTATGTAGTCCGGGTTGATACGAACTGCTTCACGATAGGCGTGCATGGCAAGAAGATAGTTCTTGCTATCGCGGTATGCATTACCCATATTATTTCTGGCGTAAACATCGCGTGGATCGATATGCAGATTTCGCTTATATGCGGCTATCGCTTCGGCGTAACGCTTCAGTCCGCCTAGCGCGCGCCCGAGCACAAACCATGCTGATGCGTTTCTGGGTTCGGCCCGAGTCCATTGCAGGCCAAGATCCAGCAACGCTTGCCAGTTCCCTCCGTGCTCAAGCGTAATGGCCTGCCCGGTCCAGTCAGGATGGAAGCTACCCGTGGTCTTCGTTTTAGTTGCCTGTTGATACGATATGTCATGTGCCAAATCGCCTGCCTCCAGGTTTCTTGGAACGAGCAGGGCGCCTGAGAGCATGACAAGGAATAGAACAGTCAAAGCGTCAAGTGTGACGGTCTTCATGAAGCGTGAGAGGGCAGGTAATGGCAGTAATGGTAACGTCTTCACGAGGCTCCTGCCAGCCTAGGAAGCAGGCGGGCAGTAAATTGTGTGATGTGCATGAAACCCGAAGCCAGGCAAGCCAGATCCGGCTCGGGTTGAGTGAGAGCCGGTGGAAGGCAATTCTTTGCGTGATCCTTGAAGCAGCTCCTTTTAGCCATGCGCTGATAGCTTGAACCTGAGCTACGTGATGTAATGCAAGCACTATTGGCATGCATGCCTGTTTGAGTTGTTTCAATGGCCCGTCAGCTCCCCCACCTGCTCAGAGCACTGCAATCGCATGATTTTCGCCTGTATTTTTCTGGCCAGTTCATTTCCCTGGCCGGCACCTGGATGCAGCAGATCGCGATGAGCTGGCTGGCCTACCGGCTTACCCATTCTGCCTTTATCCTGGGTTTGATCGGTTTTGCCAGCCAATTGCCCATCCTCGCTTTTGGCAGCTTTGGCGGGGTCTGGTCAGACCGGGTGGATCGCAGGCACTTATTGATGTGGACCCAGTCTCTGGCCATGTTCCAGGCCGTGCTGCTGGCAGGGCTCGCCTGGAAGGGGTGGGTGACACCGCCTCTGCTTGTGTTCCTCGCGTTTATCATGGGCTGCATCAATGCAGTCGATCTGCCTGCGCGCCAGTCGTTCGTGGTTCATCTTGTGGAGGACAGGGAACAACTCCCCAATGCCATTGCGCTTAACTCCCTGCTGATGAATGCAACCCGCTTCGTAGGCCCAGCCCTGGCGGGTTTCGTGGTTGCCATGATGGGCGAGGCCATCTGTTTTGTCCTCAATGCCTTTTCCTATCTTGCCGTGCTTTTGGCACTTCGTGCCATCCGAACCCGGCAGGGGGTGGTCAGCTCAACCCCTGCACTGCGCGCCCTGAAGGAAGGGTTTGGCTACACATTCAATCACCCTGATATCAGAGTCTGCCTGCTGCTGCTGGCAGCAATGGGTTTTCTCGTAACGCCATATGTCGTCTTGATGCCCATGTATGCGAAGAACATCTTTGGCGGCGACGCAAGTACGTTCGGCATGCTGGTCAGCAGTGCGGGCGCAGGTTCATTGGTGGCGAGCCTATATCTTGCGAGGCGGACGACCACTGAGGGGCTGCGTCGCAACGTATCGATCGCGTCTGTGACCAGCGGTGTGGCGCTGGCTGTTTTTGCGGTCAACAGCCACCTTGGATTTGCCTACCCGATCCTGATGGTGCTTGGCTTTTCCATGATCACCACGATTGCGGGTGGCAACACGATGATCCAGACATGGGTGCGCGACGACATGCGCGGCAGGGTAATGGCCATCTTCTCAATGGCCTTTCTCGGCATGGCCCCTTTGGGGAGCCTCACCGTAGGAAGCCTGGCACATGTTTTCGGGGTCAGGCCAACCCTGCTGGCCTGTGGTCTTCTGGCCATGCTGATCGGGCTGATGCATAGTTATCACCTTCGACAGAAGGGGATGCTAAGAAGCGCGTGACAGCCAGTGGACTATATACCCCTTCATGATGAAATTCTGCGATCGGTTCCGCCCCACTGGACCTGGATCAGCCCGGGCCAAACCCAATGTGGTTACTGTGCAGCAAGCCATTCGCTAATTTTCGTAAAGGTGCCATTAATGGAGCGAATTCGTCCGAATTGTGGTTTGCTCGCTTTCCGATTCCCTGGATTTTGACCATGCCCCGACTTGTTTGCCTATCCATGCTTTTCTGCATGTCCTGGCCTCCCTTTGCCTTCGCATTGGTAGACGAGACGCCTCCCACCCCTCCTGTTGAGGTGCTTCGTGCAGATTTTGGCCTGTTCAATGCTTCGCCATCGGGAGGATGGATATTGACGCGCACGTCAATTATTCCGCTCAAGAAGGGCCAGCATTACGGGTGGTCTATCCTGTTGAAAACCAATAAACCAGTGGTCAAATGGCGCGAGGAGTTCACGCTTCCTTCACCCCCGGTTTCCTGGGTCAGTGACGGGTTGACTGATCCAAGTCAAACGATCTCGCCGGACCACATGACCTCAATCCTTGAAGTTGATGCGATACCGGTCAATGGTGTGATTCGGAACGTTTGGGAGGTTACGGCAGGTGATCCCAAGGGCCACTACCGTATTCGGGTGACGATAGAGGGTGACAACCAGCAGGTTTTTGAATTTGATGTTCGGTAGTGCCGGTCTCGTGGGGGACTTGTTCAGAGGGCTCGTCATGAAAATAAGCCCGTCCATATGCGCTTGTAGCCAGACTGCATCGGCTTGGTAGCGATTCTTGACCCTGTTGTTGCGCATTTGATGAAATCCCTGCGCGCCATAAAGGCCGACATTACCACCCTGGACGTCGACGCAATCGTCAACGCGGCAAACAATTCGCTGCTTGGGGGAGGGGGTGTGGATGGAGCCATACACCGCGCGGCCGGCGCAGGGTTGCTGAATGAATGCCGCATGCTGAATGGATGCAGAACAGGGGACGCAAAAATTACTCGTGGCCATCTACTTCCAGCCAAGTATGTCATCCATACGGTTGGCCCCGTATGGCGCGGTGGAAGCCAGGGCGAGCCTCAACTGCTTGCTTCGTGCTACCGGCGTTCGCTGGAGTTGGCCCAGGAACATAAGGTCAGATCGATTGCCTTTCCGTCCATCAGCACCGGAATTTATGGCTACCCAATGCGGCAGGCGGCGAAAGTGGCAATTCAATCCGTTCAGGACTTCATGCAAAACACGACATATATCGAGGATGTCATTTTCTGTTGTTTCTCGGATAGGGATCTAGAGGTTTATGCCGAACTCCTGGCACGGTTCCCCCACAGCTAAGCGCATTATGCCAACCGCTATCGAATGCTTGCTGACAGAAGCCTGCTGCAGTGCAGTCTGAAGCAGCAGATTGACCCGAAACAGAGGGCAAACAAGACCTGATGCAGCCCCTGAAGCGCAACCTCAATTTTTGTGGACCTGGCAAACGAACAAAACCGGAATCATTAAGTCCATATCGATGTAAGGTTTGCTGTGTTGTCCCGACCAACGTTTACATTCACCGTGATCGACGCAGATTCCCACCCTGGTCAACCGGGGATTGGTCACATTGAAGTTGCGGACTGATGGCTGCCGACGGCATAAGTCCTAGCAAGTATCGGTGGGTCTGACCCGCATGACCTGCACCAAGCGAAGGAGAAGATGTTATGAGTAAATTGATGTTGGCAACCATCGCACTGTTTATGGGAGGCCACGCTATTGCCTGGGATGGAAGCGCCTACCACAAGCCGCGTGAGGCCGCGCTGAAGGGGCGACTCAGCGCGGAGCAATACGAGGTCACCCAGGAGAACGGGACGGAAAGGGCATTTGACAATCCCTATTGGCACAACAAGAAGGCGGGCATCTATGTCGATGTTGTTTCCGGCGAGCCTTTGTTCAGTTCCCTGGACAAGTACGATTCCGGTACCGGCTGGCCCAGCTTTACCAAGCCGCTTGATCCGGCCAATGTGGTCAGGCGCGAAGACCGCACGCTGCACATGGTGCGAACTGAAGTGCGCAGCAAACGTGCGGACTCACACCTCGGACATATTTTTGATGACGGTCCCGCACCCACCGGCAAGCGCTACTGCATCAACTCTGCAGCGCTGAAGTTCATTCCGGTCGAAGACCTGGAGAAGGAAGGCTACGGTGAGTATCGTTCGCTATTCACCAGGAAATAGCCTTCGTAGGGATTGCAAATTGGTACACCTGGGCAGTCAGCCCGGTGCGATGATGATTGAAAAGGAGGCTCCAAAATGTCCCAATTGCTTACCCATAGTCTGAGCGGAGTTCTTGGCCTGCTGGCGCTTCTTGGCACCGCAGCCTGCAATTCCGCCACGAGTGGGCAAAAACTGCCTGACCCGAGTGTCGATGCAACACTTTCAAAGAACTCGCGGCCGCAGACTGCGGTTCTAGCAGGCGGTTGCTTCTGGGGTGTGGAGGGTGTATTCCAGCACGTGAAAGGCGTCACGAATGTGACCGCGGGATACTCGGGAGGACTGGCCAATACGGCCAATTACGAAACCGTCAGCACGGGCCGGACCGGACATGCGGAATCGGTCAGGATAACCTACGATCCCTCAAAGATTTCGTATGGCCAGCTGCTCAAGGTGTTCTTCTCGGTTGCCCACGACCCGACCGAACTCAACCGCCAAGGACCTGATGACGGGACGCAATATCGCTCGGCAATTTTCTACGCGAACGACGAACAACGGCGTATCGCCCAGTCTTATATTGATCAGTTGCAACGCAGCCACGCGTTCAAGCAGCCGATCGTGACACAGGTCGCTGCCCTGAAGGCGTTCTATCCTGCTGAGGCCTATCACCAGGACTACCTGATCCATCATCCCGATAATCCGTACATCGTGATCAACGATCTGCCCAAGATCCGAGATCTTCACCGCGAACTTCCGGATCTTTACGTAGCAGGCAATTGACGAACCGGAGCATACGGGTGAACGATGTATGATGCGCCATGGAAATCCATGAGCTGCTCAAGTTCACCCTAAGCCTCTTTGCCATCGTTGATCCGGTTGGCATCATTCCGGTGTTCCTTGCCTCCACCGAGGGCTTCTCAATCGGCCAGCGCAGGGCGGCAGCCTGGGTCTCTGCACTAACCGTATTCAGCGTTCTGGTGTTGTTCGCATTTGGCGGCACCCTGCTCCTTGATTTCTTTGGTGTGCGGCTCGCCTCGTTTTCGGTGGGTGGCGGCCTTATCCTGTTGATCCTGGCGGTCGCGATGGCACAGGCGCGGGTCAGTCCCATCCGGCAAACGCCAGAAGAAGCCCAGGAAGCCATGGAAAAAGAGGCCGTGGGTGCTGTTCCCCTGGGCGTTCCCTTGCTGGCTGGACCGGGTGCGATTACGCATGTCATCGTCGCCAGCAGTGGAAAGGGGTCAGAACAATGGCTGCATCACTTGAGCCTTGTTCCTTCCATATTCCTCATCGCCTTCAGTGTGTGGCTGTCTTTTCGGCTGTCCCCGGTCATTGCCCGAAAAATGGGCACGACAGGTATCCATGTGGTCACGCGCCTGATGGGGCTTATTATCGCGGGCATTGCCGTAGAGATGATGGCAAATGGTTTCGGCCAACTGTTTCCCGGCCTGCTCGGACAATAGTCAGGCCTACTTGAATATTCTGAGTAGCAGGCTCAACACCAGTGAAACGATAATGCCTGTCGTGAGGGGAAAATAAAACACCTTGCCATTACGTTCGATGCGGACGTCTCCAGGCAGATGCCCCAAACCCAAACGGCTGAGCACTGGCCATAATATGCCCGTTGCAAGCAGGATAAGACCCAGCGTGATCAGCCACTTTGCCATGGTGTCATTCTAGCGGGTATTTTTGCGTGCACCCTTACCGTCATTACCTGGTGAAATGGAAATCAACGAGTTTTGGCAGGCATAGGCAGTTGCTTGGCCGTCGAATCCGGCGGACTCCAGCCGTCTTTCCAGATCTGTAGAGGTATGATTACCGGCGGTTTGCCGTTGTCGAAGAACCAGCTGTCAACGGCATATTCCTTGCCGGATATCCTTTCCTTGATGACTGCCGTGGTGTGCGGGTAGCCATGAGGGAAATATCCCCGGCTTGCCCGGTCCCCAACGGTATGAAAGCGCATCAGACCGACAGATTCGAGCAGGGTCAGGTACAGGCTGGTGTTTACTGATTCATCAATGCAGTCCTGTTGCCCGGGCAATCCCAGTCCCGCCAGGTCACCCGCTTTGTCCTGGCTCGTTCCAGCCAGATCCCCAACAATAAATTCAATCAGTGCGATCGCCATTTTCAGTCGATCGCGTTCCTGTTCGGCGGTTGCAGGCGGATTGCGGAACAGTGCCTTTATTGCTGCCCACTGGTTGGGTCTAAAGCCCACCACTTTCACCGTATCACAGCCGTAATTAAGGCAGACGGAAAGACGGGTTGGAGTCGGGTCGGTGATCACCAGTTCGGACGGAAAGATGTCGGCGCGGGCAAAAGAAAACAGGGTTAGCCCCAGCGTCAAGATCAAGAATCGTCCCATTTGTCCATTTTACCGGGTGTTGGATGGCGCTCTGCTAAAATTTGACTTTCAATTGCAAGCCCCCATTCAACGATGTCCGGCAGCACACTCGGCAAGCTCTTTTGCGTTACCGTCTTTGGCGAATCCCATGGTCCGGCCATTGGCTGCGTGGTTGACGGCTGCCCGCCCGGAATGACACTGACTGAAGCGGACGTTCAGCATGACCTGGATCGCCGCAAGCCCGGCACCTCGCGCCACGTCACTCAGCGCCGGGAATCGGACACGGTGGAAATGCTTTCGGGCGTGTTTGAGAGCAAGACCACGGGCACGCCTATCGCACTGCTGATCCGCAATGAAGACCAGCGCAGCAAGGATTACGGCAACATTGCCGAAACCTTTCGCCCAGGTCATGCGGATTACACCTATACGCAAAAATATGGCGTTCGTGATTACCGTGGTGGCGGGCGTTCATCCGCGCGTCTCACTGCCCCCATCGTTGCGGCGGGTGCAATTGCAAGAAAATGGCTCAAGGAAAGATACGGCGTGCTCATTCGCGGGTACATGAGTGCGCTCGGACCAGTCGAAATACCTTTTCAGTCATGGCATGAGATTGGCAACAATACGTTCTTTTCACCCAACGCAGGAATCGTTCCGGAGCTGGGGCGCTACATGGATGAACTGCGCAAGTCGGGAGACTCTGTAGGCGCAAGAATTACCGTCGTGGCGGAAAACGTCCCTGTCGGATTGGGCGAACCGCTATACGACAAGCTTGACGCCGATCTGGCACATGCCTTGATGGGATTGAATGCGGTAAAAGGTGTCGAAATTGGCGACGGTATGCAAGCGGCAAGACAAAAGGGTACCGAACATCGCGACGAAATCACGCCAGAGGGCTTCTTGAGCAACCACGCTGGTGGCGTACTGGGTGGCATTTCCTCAGGCCAGCCGATCGTTGCCCATATTGCCATCAAGCCGACTTCATCCATCCGGCTGCCCGGGCGCTCGATCAACCTGCATGGCGATCCCGTCGAGGTTGTTACCCACGGTCGCCATGATCCCTGCGTTGGTATTCGCGCCACCCCAATCGCCGAAGCATTTATGGCCATCGTCATCATGGATCATGTGTTGCGGCACCGCGCCCAGTGCGGGGATGTTCAGAGCGTCACACCGGTCATTCCGGGAAAGGTTTAAGTGCGGCTGGTATAAATCCAGCCCCGCCTGACCAGCATCTTTTCAATTTCCACCGCAAGCAACACCACTGACGAAAGCGCCAGGGAGAGCATCAGTTCGTTCAGGCTCAGGGGGGCGGTCTTGAAGATCGGGTTGAGGTAGGGCACATAAAGCACGGCCAGCTGAAGAACAAAGGTCAGCAGCACTGCGCCCAGCAGGGGAAGGTTGCTCACCAGTCCCAGGGTGAAAAGGGATTCCCTTTCGGAGCGCACGGCCAACACATGGCCAAGCTGAGAAAGTGTCAGCACAGTAAACACCATACTTTGCCAGTGTGCGGAACCAATGTGGATCGCCCAGGCCTGCGCAAGCAGGGATATTCCTCCCATCAGCAAGCCTACCCACAACATATGCTGCCACATGCCGTGGGCGAATATACTTTCTTTGGGTGGGCGTGGCGGACGCTGCATAACGTTGGGTTCTGTCGGCTCCCCGGCCAATGCAAGCCCCGGCAAGCCGTCAGTAACCAGATTGATCCACAGTATCTGGATCGGCAACAGGGGGATCGGCAGCCCGAGGAAGGGCGCGAGGAAGATGGTCCATATTTCCCCGGAATTGCTCGTCATGGTGTACTTGACGAACTTGCGGATGTTGTCAAAGATGCGCCGGCCTTCACGCACTGCCGATACGATGGTGGCGAAGTTGTCGTCTAGCAGCGTCATATGCGCGGCCTCGCGGGCGACATCGGTGCCGCCCTTGCCCATGGCGACACCGATGTCAGCCATTTTCAGTGCAGGCGCATCATTCACTCCGTCGCCGGTCATGGCGACGAATTCGCCCTTGTCCTTCAACGCCTGAACGATGGTGATTTTCTGTTCCGGGTTGATTCGTGCATAGACCCTCACACGCTCCACTTCGCTTTCAAACTCTTTCATCGAAAGCCGCGTCAACTGGCTGCCGGTCAGGACCTTCCCATCCTCTTCAATGATGCCCAGCCGCCTGGCGATGGCGCGAGCCGTGGCCGGGTGGTCGCCGGTAATCATGACCGGGATGATGCCTGCGGTCTTGCAGGCAGCGACGGCGTCAGCGGCTTCGGGACGTGGCGGGTCGATGAGACCGGCGAAGCCGACGAAGGTAAGCTGGGCCTCGACTGCAGCGGCTGTCAGCACATCTGGCTGGCGCGGCAGGCGGCGCAGTGCAAATGCCAACACACGCAAGCCCTGTCGGGCCAGACGCTCCGCTTCGTCATGCAGCGCGGCATGATCGATCGCAACCGTATCCTGCGCTGAAAGCTGGTTGATGCAGAGCGGCAACAGGGTTTCCGGTGCACCCTTTACCAGAATCAGCACATTGTCCTTTTGCTGGTGCAGCGTGCTCATGCGCGCACGCTCGGAATCAAACGGGATTTCGGCAATTCGAGGCAGCGTCTTGGTCAGCGCTGTCTTGCTGAACCCCGCTTCCCTTGCAGCCATGAACAGCGCGGTTTCAGTTGGATCGCCAACCAGGTTGCCGGTCGCATCGGTTGCAGCGTCATTGCAAAGCGCCATGGCAAGGCCCAGTTCATGCCACGGCGAGTGTTCTGTTCCTTGCAGACTGGGCAAGTTCTTTCCATCCGCGTGCAGTTGATCGACATGCATGCGGTTCAGGGTCAGCGTCCCGGTCTTGTCAGAACAGATGTAAGTGACCGAGCCAAGCGTTTCAACCGCAGGGAGGCGGCGGATTAGCGCGTTTTGCTTGACCATGCGGGCTGCGCCCAATGCAAGCGATATGGTGACTACGGCGGGCAAGGCTTCGGGAATAGCCGCCACGGCCAGACTCACTGCGGTCAGCAGCATGGTAAGCGGCGGCTCGCCGCGCAACCAGCCCGCTACAAAAATAATGGCGCAGATAGCCAGTACCGTTAGCGCCAGTTTCTGGCCAAAGTTGGCCAGACGTTTCTGCAAGGGAGTCTTGCCTGCTTCTCCAGTGAGCAGCGCGGCAATTTTCCCCAGCTCGGTCTGCATTCCGGTCGCTACGACCAGGCCTCGTGCACGGCCGTAAGTGACGATTGTTCCCTTGTAGGCCAGATTGAACCGATCGCCGAGGGGAAGGTCTGCTTCCTTCAATTCTGCGATCTGCTTGTGTACCGGCTGGGATTCGCCAGTCAATGCAGATTCATTTACTTGCAGGGCGGAGAGTTCTGTCAGGCGCAGGTCGGCTGGCACAATATTGCCCGCTTCCACTTCCACGAGATCACCAGGCACAAGGTTAGCCGCATCGATAATGCTGGATTGGCCGTCGCGGATAACGCGGGCCTGCGGACTGGCCATTTTCTTCAGCGCCGCCATGGCGCGCTCGGCCCGGTATTCCTGAACAAACCCAATGATGCCATTCAGGAAAACGATCACCACGATGGCAATCGTGTCCTGCGGCTCACCAATGACTCCCGCGATCACTGCTGCAGCAATCAGCACCAGAATCATGAAATCCGTGAACTGGGTCGCCAGCATGGCAAGCAGTGAACGCCTGCCGGCTTCCTGCAATGCGTTCGGTCCCAATTGATCGAGCAGCGACAACGCGGCCGCTTCGGACAGGCCTTTTTGCAAGTTGCTGCCGAAATGTGAAGTGACTTGCTCGGCGTTCAGGCAATGCCAGGGCATGGGCTGTCTGTCGGAATCAGTGGCCATAAAGGTAGAGGAACAGGGTGTTCAGCAAATAGATCACGAGCAGCAGCAAACTGATCCAGCTCACTGACCGAACGGAAGACGCGGGACACCGGCCTGAGCACCAGGCCAACCACGGCCAGGCCGCTCATCATCATGGCGGAGAAAGCAGAGGTGGCGTGAGTGAGGGTAACATGCGCCAAGAGCGGGCCAGGCAGGTAGGCCAGGTCGTCGATGGCAAGGATGGCGATATTGAACAGATTGCTGCCGAACAGATTGCCGATGGCCAGGTCGACTGCTCCAATGCGCAAAGCGGCTACGGTGACCACGACTTCAGGAGCCGAGGTAACTGCCGCAACAAACAGCGTGCCCACGAAACTCTGTTCCCAGGCCATCACCGTTGCCAGATCCTTGGCGATGAAGGGCAGCCAGATGCCTGCCGCGACTACCGCGACCGAGGCGATGACGTAGCCTTGTACCGCCTGCTTCAGGCTCATGTCGGGATGAAGCTCGATACGATCTGCCACATATTCGCTGACGTTGGCGTGTTCGTACCGAAAAAGAGAACGCATGGCCAGCAGATAGAGCAGCAGGATGACGGGACTGTATAGCCCGACATGGCCGATGGCAGGAAACGTATCATCGCGATACAGCAACAGGTTGAAGCCGGCGAAGCCGATCAGGGCAATGCCGTATCCGGCTGACAGCACGTTGCCCTGGCGTGCCCGGGTATAGATGGATTCCTTGCGGGAGAGAAAATCCAGCAGCACGATGATGAGCAGATTGAACACGCAGCTTCCCATCACGTCGCCGACCGCGATATCCGGAACGTTGGCGACAGTGACGGATGAAATGCCTGTGACCAGTTCAGGCAGCGAGGTGACCGTCGCCAGAAGGATCAGACCTACCCAGCCGCGGCTCATGCCACTTTTCTCGGCAATGATGTCGCCATAGCGCGAAAGCCTGACGCCGGCTACGCCGATGAGGGCAAGGCAAAGCAGCAGCGAGAGCCAGATGATGTAGATATTCTGCATGGCAAGTTCAATACGCTCGGCGATATTCAGGATAATTGATAACCATGAAAGATGTTCCCTATTGGAAGCTTTCCGGCTTCTACTTCTTTTATTTTGCCTTCGTCGGTGCCATGGCTCCGTTCTGGGGGCTGTATCTCAAGGCGCTGTCATTCAACGCGTTTCAGATCGGCGTGCTGATGTCGCTGCTGCAGGTGATGCGCATCTTCGCCCCAAACATCTGGGGATACATCGCAGACCGGTCCGGCAAGCGTGTCGCCATTGTTCAAATCGCCGCGCTGGGGAGTCTCCTTTGCTACATCGGCGTGTTCTTTGGCGCGTCTTTCTGGTGGCTGTTTGTCGTTATGGCCGGGATGAGTTTTTTCTGGAGCGCTTCGCTGCCGCTGGTCGAGGCGACAACGCTTTCCCATTTGAAGGTTAACACCCATCACTACGGCAGGATCCGCCTGTGGGGCTCGATTGGTTTTATCCTCGTAGTGCTGGGGTTGGGCTACTGGCTGGATTACCGCCCGGTGGCGGATCTGCCTTGGGCGGTGCTGGGGTTCATCGCGGGTATTGTGTTGTTCGCTCGCCGCATTCCCGAGGCCGAGATTGAGATTCACGACACCGACCGTCTTCCGGTATGGAACATCCTCAAGCGCCCGGAAGTGTGGTCGCTGCTGGGTGCGTGCTTCTTGATGGCGGCGGCCCATGGCCCCTATTACACCTTCTATTCGATTTATCTGGTTGATCATGGCTACGCCAAATCCACGGTTGGGTGGCTGTGGGCGCTGGGGGTGATGTGCGAGATCGGCGTTTTCCTATTAATGCCGAGGCTGACGCGCCGCATCAGGCTGGAATCGATTCTGCTATCGACCTTTGCCATCGCTGTGCTGCGCTTTCTCCTCATCGCCTGGGCCGTCGATTCACTGCCGCTCATGTTTTTCGCCCAAACCCTGCACGCCGGCACGTTTGGTGCCTACCATGCCTCTGCCGTGGCCCTGATCCATCGTCATTTCAAGGGCCGTCATCAGACCCGCGGCCAAGGCATTTACAACAGCATGGCCTTCGGTGCGGGTGGCACGCTGGGGGGGCTCTATTCAGGTGCGGCGTGGGATGGTCTCGGCCCTCAGGCCACCTTCAGCATCGCGGCAGCCTGTGCAGGATTGGCGTTCATGCTGGTGGCCTGGAAAGGTCGTTGGTCGGCTGTCTGATTCAGCGTGTCTCAGGAAGGCCTGACAAGGTATAATTTCCGTCTTTTCCGTAGCTTAGGCTCGTTTCATGTCTGGCCGTACGCTTTACGACAAACTGTGGGACTCCCACGTGGTGCATGCCGATCCGGACGGTACCACGCTGCTTTACATCGACCGCCATCTGGTGCATGAAGTCACCAGTCCGCAGGCCTTTGAAGGGCTTAAGCTGGCCGGCCGCAAACCGTGGCGTACGAGTTCTGCGATTGCCGTTCCGGACCATAATGTGCCCACCACCGAACGCAGCAAGGGGATTACCGATCCCGTATCGCGTCTGCAGGTGGAAACCCTCGACGCCAACTGTGCCGAATTCGGCATTACCGAATTCAGCATGAACGATATCCGCCAGGGCATCGTGCATGTCATTGGCCCGGAAGAAGGACTGACTTTGCCGGGCATGACGGTGGTTTGTGGCGATTCGCATACTTCGACGCACGGTGCGTTCGGCGCACTGGCGCATGGGATTGGCACCTCGGAAGTGGAACATGTATTGGCGACGCAATGTCTGGTGCAGAAGAAATCCAAAGCCATGCGTATCCGTGTCGAAGGTGAACTGGGACGTGGCGTAACGGCCAAGGACGTTGCGCTGGCCATCATTGGCAAGATCGGTACGGCGGGTGGCACGGGCTATGCGGTTGAATTTGCCGGGTCGGCGATACGCTTGCTGTCCATGGAAGGGCGCATGACCCTGTGCAACATGGCGATCGAGGCCGGTGCACGTGCTGGCATGGTGGCGGTGGACGAGAAGACCATTGAATACGTCCGTGGCCGGCCTTATGCGCCAAAAGGCGGGATGTGGGACAAGGCGGCAACAAACTGGAAAACGCTGGTGTCGGACGACGATGCGCAGTTCGAGGCTGAAGTGCGGCTTGATGCGTCAGAGATCAAGCCACAGGTGACGTGGGGTACGTCCCCCGAAATGGTGGTGCCGATTAATGACCGGGTTCCCAATCCGGCTGATGCTCCAAGCGATGTCAAGAAACAGGACTGGGAGCGTGCGCTGAAATACATGGGGCTGGAAGCCGGTACGCCAATTGAGCAGATCTTAATCGACAAGGTGTTCATTGGCTCCTGCACCAACTCCCGTATCGAGGATTTGCGTGAAGCTGCGGCCATGGTCAGGGGAAAGAAGAAGGCGGCCAACGTCAAACTGGCGATGGTTGTGCCGGGCTCCGGGCTGGTAAAGCAGCAGGCAGAACGGGAAGGCCTCGACCGGATTTTTCTCGATGCCGGGTTTGAATGGCGCGAGCCGGGTTGTTCCATGTGTCTGGCAATGAATGCCGACCGGCTGGAGCCGGGCGAGCGTTGTGCGTCGACGTCCAACCGTAATTTCGAAGGCCGGCAGGGCGCCGGGGGGAGGACCCATCTGGTCAGCCCGGCCATGGCGGCGGCGGCAGGCATCGCCGGGCATTTTGTGGACGTGCGGCAGTGGAGGTAAGACTTGACAGCCACTTAACCTGCCCACAATGCGGCAGGGGCACCGAGTGCACCATGCCGGAAGACCGTTGCGAATATTTTTGGGAATGCCCCGCCTGTGGTGCGTTGCTCAAGGCCAAGCCGGGCGATTGTTGCGTTTTTTGCAGTTATGGGGATGTGCCCTGTCCCCCGATTCAAAGCCAGGGCATTAGGAGGAAATCATGCGAGTGCTAGTGACCTTTTTTGCTTTGCTGGGAATGCTTTCCCTCACGGCGTGCAATACCGTACGGGGCGTAGGCCAGGATATCGAAAAGGCCGGGGAGACAATCCAGAAGGCGGGCAGCAGGTAGATGAAAGCCTTCACCCAGCACACAGGACTGGTCACGCCGCTGGATCGCGCCAATGTGGATACGGATGCGATCATTCCCAAGCAATTCCTGAAGTCGATCAAGCGCAGTGGATTTGGTGTCAACCTTTTCGATGAGTGGCGATATCTGGATGCAGGCGAACCGGGGAAGTCGAATCACGATCGTCCGCTTAATCCGGATTTCGTGCTGAACCAGTCGCGCTATAAGGGTGCGTCGGTGCTGCTGGCACGGGAGAATTTCGGCTGCGGCTCCAGCCGCGAGCATGCACCGTGGGCGCTGGAAGACTATGGGTTCCGCGCCATCATCGCGCCCAGCTTTGCCGATATATTCTTCAACAACTGTTTCAAGAACGGCATCCTGCCGATCGTGCTGGATGCAACCATAGTGGCGCGGTTGTTCAGGGAATGCGAAGCGAACGAGGGTTACGCGCTGACCGTGGATCTGGACAAACAGACCGTAACGACGCCTACCGGCGACGTCATTGCCTTTGAAGTGGATGTAGGCCGCAAGCACCGGTTGCTGAATGGACTGGATGACATCGGCCTGACCTTGTTGCAAAGTGACAAGATCAAGTCGTATGAAAAACGGCGCAAAGTGGAAGCGCCATGGCTGTTTGTTCAAAACTAAACCACTAAGTGCACAAAGGGCACGAAGTTATTTGGACGTCCTTTGTGCTCTTGGTGAACTTTGTGGTTAAAGAGTTTTTATGAAAATAGCGGTATTACCTGGTGACGGCATCGGCCCGGAAATTATTACGCAGGCCGTGAAGGTACTGAATGCGCTGAAATCGGATGGCCTCAAGATTGAAATCGAAGAGGCGCCGATCGGCGGTGCGGGCTATGATGTGGCGTGCGACCCGCTGCCTGAGGCCACTCTCAAGCTCGCGCGCGACGCGGATGCCGTGCTGCTGGGTGCCGTGGGCGGGCCCAAATACGACACGCTGGATCGCCCTTTACGACCTGAACGAGGATTGCTGCGCATCCGCAAGGAACTGAACCTGTTTGCCAATCTGCGTCCGGCGCTGCTGTATCCGGAACTGGCTTCCGCGTCCTCGCTGAAACCTGAAGTCGTTTCCGGGCTGGACCTCATGATCGTGCGTGAACTGACGGGTGATGTGTATTTCGGCCAGCCGCGCGGCATCGAGGTACGCAATGGAGAACGGGTCGGCTTCAATACCATGTTGTATGCTGAGAGCGAAGTGCGGCGCGTTGCGCAGGTGGCCTTCGGCATCGCCATGAAGCGCGGCAGGAAACTGTGCTCGGTGGAGAAAGCCAACGTGCTCGAATGCTCCGAACTGTGGAAGGAAGTGGTGATCGAGGTCGGCAAACAGTACCCCGAAGTCGAGCTGTCGCACATGTACGTCGACAACGCCGCCATGCAGCTGGTGAAATGGCCCAAGCAGTTCGACACCATTGTCACCGGCAACCTGTTCGGCGACATCCTGTCGGATGCGGCATCCATGCTGTCTGGTTCCATCGGCATGCTGCCGTCTGCCTCGCTGGACGAACACAACAAGGGCATGTATGAGCCTATCCACGGCTCTGCCCCGGACATTGCCGGCAAGGACCTGGCCAATCCGCTGGCGACAGTTCTGTCGGTATCCATGATGTTCAAGTACACGCGGGGCGATGAGACAACCGCGCGGCGGATTGATGCTGCGGTAAGGAACGTGATTGCCCAAGGTTATCGTACCAGTGATATCTGGACCGAGGGTACGAGGCGTGTGTCCTGTTCGGCAATGGGCGATGCGGTGGTGGCAGCGCTTTAAGGAATTCTCGGGAGATTTTTGACATGATGAAGGTCGGGTTGGTCGGCTGGCGCGGCATGGTGGGTTCCGTGCTGATGGGCCGGATGAAAGAAGAGCGTGATTTCGACCACATCGATCCGGTCTTTTTTACGACATCCAATGTCGGCGGCAAGGGTCCGGATATCGGCAAGGCCGGGCCACCATTGAAAGACGCCAACAGCATCGATGAACTGAAACAGCTCGAAGTGGTGATGACCTGCCAGGGCGGCGATTACACCAAGGAGGTGTATCCAAAACTGCGCGGGGCTGGCTGGAAAGGCTACTGGATTGATGCTGCGTCTACCCTGCGGATGAAGGACGAGGCCATCATCATCCTCGATCCAGTCAACAAGGATGTAATCAAGAACGGGCTGAGCTCCGGGGTGAAGACCTACGTCGGCGGGAACTGCACGGTGTCACTGATGCTGATGGCTATTGGCGGGCTATTCGACGCCGGGTTGATCGAGTGGATCTCTCCCATGACCTACCAGGCTGCATCGGGCGCGGGGGCGCGCAACATGCGCGAACTGATCCAACAAATGGGCGCCATCAACAATGAGGTCAAGGCGCTGGTAGACGACCCGGCTTCTGCAATTCTGGAAATTGACAGGAAAGTAGCGGAGTTCATACGGTCCGACCGCTATCCGCTGGATGCATGGCCGGTGCCGCTGGCCGGTAATCTGATTCCCTGGATCGACGTCGCGCTGGAGTCTGGCCAGAGCAAGGAAGAATGGAAAGCCCAGGTCGAAGCGAACAAGATCATGGGCCGTTCGAGCAATCCCATTCCGATCGATGGGTTGTGTGTGCGCGTGGGTGCCATGCGTTGCCACTCCCAGGCGCTGACCGTCAAATTAACCAGGGATGTGGGCCTGGATGAGATTCATGGCCTGATCGCCGCGCATAACCAGTGGGTCAAAGTCGTACCGAATGACCGCGAACTCAGCATGCGCGAACTGACACCCGCAGCCGTTACCGGTACCTTGAGCGTGCCGGTGGGGCGGATGCGCAAATTGAACATGGGGCCACACTTTTTAACAGCGTTTACCGTGGGCGACCAGCTCCTGTGGGGCGCTGCGGAACCCCTACGGCGTATGCTTCGCATCCTCTTAGGTCATTGAATCATCGGCATTTATTTTGGAAGAACTCGACACGGCGCGGTTTTTGCTAAAGAATCCAGCCTGTTGCGCCGTCAAAGTGGGTGTTAATACTTCGACAGTCCCTTGCAGACTATTCCGGGAGGATATTTAGGATGAAATTGCGTCCAATCACACAACATCTGGTTGCAGGCGCCGTATTGATTGCTTTACCCATATGGGCACATGCCGCTGGGTTGGGGAAGCTGGTCGTCAATTCGGCTCTGGGACAGCCTCTTTCGGCTGAAATCGAGCTTATCGCGGCGGACAAGACGGAGCTCGACAGCATCAGCGCAAGCCTGGCGAATGCGCAGGCATTCCAGGATGCGAAAATTGATTACACACCTGCACTGTCCAGCCTGCGTTTTGCGGTGGAAAAGAAGCCCAATGGCAACGCAGTTTTAAAGGTCACGTCCACCAGGTCGGTCAACGATCCTTTCCTGGACATGCTGGTTGAGCTCAACTGGGCCTCCGGCCGGCTGGTTCGTGAATACACGGTTCTGCTCGATCCTCCGGGCACGGGAACTACACAGACCGCTGCGCCGGTCATAGTTAACACTCCGGTTGCGACTGCCCCCGAGACCGCGGCCCCCAAGACAGCTCCAAGCCCAACGCCTGTGCAACCTGCTACCCCGATCCCAACCAAGGCCGCGACAACAGCCACGCCGGCTAAAACGGCCACCAAACCGGCACCTGCCAAGGCTGCGGAACCCGTTGCAAAGGCTGTTCATGCCATGCCAACCGAAGGTCCCATCAAGGTCAAGCGGGGCGACACACTAAGTAAACTCGCGAATCAGGTCAAACCTGAAGGGGTAACGCTGGAACAAACCCTGGTGGGCCTGTTTCAGGCGAATGCCAATGCTTTTAGCGGCAATAATATGAACCGCCTCAAGGCAGGCGCCAAACTGAAGGTTCCGCCTGCAGATGAAATGGCGCTGGTTAGCCAGCAGAAGGCGCGTCAGGAAATTCAGCTTCAAGCGTCCGATTGGCAAGCCTACCGGCAACAACTGGCTGGAGCTGTAGCCAACGCTCCAGAAATGGCTGCCAGGAAAGAGCAGGCCATCAGCGGCAAGATCACGACCAAGGTGGAAGACAAGGCGCAGGCAAAAACTGGCGAAGCCAAGGATGTTCTCAAACTGTCCAAGGCGGTAACTCCACCCGCTTCCAAGCTGGCGACTTCTCCCAAGGCTGAAGCTGCCCAGAAGAAGGCTATGGAAAACGCCAAGGCTGAGGACGCAGCCGCCAAGGCCAAGGCGCAAAGGGAAGCCAGTGAGCGGGCTGCCATGCTGGAGAAACAGATCCAGGATATGCAGAAGCTGGTCGACGAGAAGAACAAGAAACAGGAGGCAGAGAAAGCCGCTGCTGTTGCTGGAGCCAAGTCAGAGAAACCCCCAAAGCCGGTATCGGCACCTGCACTGCCAGCCACCACACAAAGTCCGGCCTGGATGGAGACGCTCAAGGAAAACCCGCTTTACTGGCTTGGCGGCGGCGCTGTCGTTCTGCTAGGTGGCTCCCTGTGGTGGATGATGGCGGGCACCCGCCGCCAGAAAGCCATCAGCACCTTTGATGACAGCATCATGACCGGGGCTGACTTGAAGTCCAACACGGTCATGGGTGTTGCATCCGGCGGAGCCGTCAACACCGGTGACACTTCCTTCCTGACGGACTTTAGCCAGGCGGGCATGGGCAACATCGATACCCATGATGTCGATCCCATTGCCGAAGCCGAGGTTTACATGGCCTACGGTCGTGATGCTCAGGCCGAGGAGATCCTCAAGGAGGCCTTGACCAAGACACCGGATCGCCAGGAAATCCGCCTCAAGCTGCTGGAAATTTATGCTGCGCGCAAAAACATAGGCGCCTTTGAAAAAGTCGCGCGGGAACTGCATGCGGGAATCAACGATAGTGAATCGCCGTTGTGGCAAAAAGCGGCTGAAATGGGCCGTACCCTTGACCCGGGCAATCCTCTCTATGGCGGTGGTAAGCCAGCCATCATAGAAGAGGTGCAGGATGAGGTTGAGAGTGAGCCATTGGCAGAGTCCAGGCCCGCAATGGCAATGACGGCAGCAGTTGCAGCTTCCGCGGTCGGTCTGGCTGGGATGAATGAGTCCGCAGAGGCAGCGTCGCCCGAAGCTGTAACCTTTGAAAGCGCTGGAGAGGTGCTCGATTTCGACAGCCATATGGACACCATCCATGGCAACATTGAGATCCCAGAAGAAGAGGCTCATGAAGTTGCCAACACGCTGGCAGGCTTGAATTTCGATGTGTCCGACCTCGACATGAAGGCGGACACTTCGGAAAAGCCAATCCTGGATCTGGATTCCGACCTGACCGGAGCTGACGACGACAACAAGCTCGACTTTACCGGTCTCGATCTGAATCTGGATGGGGATATGCCTGACGAAGATATGGACGAAGTCTCTACCAAGTTGGATTTGGCCCGTGCCTACCTGGAGATGGGCGACAAGGAAGGTGCCCGTGAAATCCTCCAGGAAGTGATGGCGGAAGGCAACTCCAACCAGCAGGCGAATGCACGCACCATGCTGAGCGGGCTGTAACGCTTTACAAGTCATACTGTCCAAGCCATAGTTTCGCCTATGGCAACCGACCCAACAAACCGCCGGGCATTGCACCCGGCGGTTTCCATTTTGTCCTGGTTCGTCTATGCCCTGACCATTGAGTGGGCAGGCGACTTTTCCCTCGCCCTGATGGTCGGTTTGACAGCCATCGTATACGGCACACAACATGATGCCCTGCCTGCCTTCCTTCGGCTGATCAAGCGCAGCCGATGGTTACTTTTCTCTCTTGCCCTGCTCTATGCGTGGACGGTCAATGGCGCGTGGATCTGGCCTCAACTGGAGGGTTTCAGTCCAACTCTGGAAGGGCTGGCGATGGGTGGTGAGCGCATTGTTCGATTGGTACTGCTTCTGGCTGCTTTGGCGCTGTTGCTGCATAAGCTGTCTTCAGACGATCTGGTTTACGGCCTATACATATTGAGCAAGCCTTTTGCAGTGTTTGGTTTTGATCGGCGGTCCTTTGCAGTCCGACTGGCGCTGGCAATGGAATCGGCCAGATCAGGCGACACAGTGAGGAAGATGCGTATAGCGGACGCGTTCAATTTTGCCTTCAACGAAACAGAATCCGGACCGGAGGAAATCCATTTCAAGACGCAGACGATTGCCTGGGAAGATGGGCTTGTCTTGGCAGTGATGCTGACTTTGCTTGGGATGAGTCTTTGACCCGCATTGCAATCGGACTCGAATACGATGGGAGCACATTCTGCGGTTGGCAGTCGCAACCATCCGGCTGCGGTATTCAGGATGCACTGGAAGAAGCAGTGACCAGCATCGCGGGTCATCCGGTAACCGTCATTGCTGCTGGCCGCACCGATACTGGCGTTCATGCCAGTTATCAGGTGGCGCATTTTGATACGCTGTCTGACCGTCCGCTGTCGGCCTGGGTGAGAGGCGTCAACAGCCACTTGCCAAATGGAGTGGGAATCTTGTGGTCCAGGCTGATGCCGGAGAATTTTCATGCGCGCTATGCGGCGGAAGAGCGTGGTTACCGCTACGTGCTGCTTAATCATCCTGTTCGACCTGGGTTAATGGCGGCCAAAACCGGCTGGGACCATCGTCCGCTGGATGAAGAGCGGATGAGGCAGGCGGCCAGCCTGCTTTTGGGCATGCATGATTTTTCCGCTTTTCGGGCGGCTGAGTGCCAGGCAAGAACCCCTGAAAAGGAGTTGCGCCAGGCAAGCATTGAACGCAAGGAGGATTACCTTGTGTTTGACTTTCGGGCCGATGGTTTTCTCCATCATATGGTGCGCAATATTGTAGGTTGTCTTGTGCGTGTCGGTTCAGGGGGGGCCGAGCCCGGCTGGATCAACGAATTGCTGACCCATAGGGATCGTACCCAGGCAGCGCCGACCTTTATGGCGGATGGGCTCTATCTGACCTACATCCGGTATCCTTCCCATTTTGAATTGCCGTCATCAGGACGCTCAGCATGGCCGTGCGGATAAAAATCTGCGGAATAACCCGAATGGAGGATTTGAAGGCGGCCTGTGCGGCCGGTGCGGATGCCTTGGGCTTTGTCTTTTGTGCCAGAAGTCCGCGTAACCTGTCCATTGATCGGGCTGCTGCGTTGGTAAAAGCCCTCCCGCCGTTTGTTCAGTCGGTTGGACTGTTTGTAGATGCTGAACAAGGGTTTGTCGAGGCGGTGCTCAAAGACGTTTCACTCGGTGTTCTGCAATTCCATGGCGATGAAGACCCTGTTTTCTGCCGCCAGTTTGGCAAGCCTTATCTCAAGGCAATACGGGTAAGGGAAGGCGTTGATTTGGTAGAATATGCGTCCGCTTATGGCGATGCGTGTGGCCTGTTGTTGGATGCCTTTGTCCCCGATGTTCCGGGCGGTAGCGGCGAGCGTTTTGACTGGCGCCTGATCCCTGCAGGATTGCCCAAACCCATTGTTCTGTCAGGTGGACTCACGCCGGAAAACGTGACCGAAGCGGTCAGACAGGTCAAACCTTGGGCAGTGGACGTGAGCAGCGGCGTGGAAGCGGCAAAGGGCATCAAGGATGCGGCCAAGTTGGCGGCTTTCATTGAAAATGCGCGTTGTGCAGCAGAAACAGATAAACCCTGAACAAGGAGGGCATGAGGACAAGAGTGCACCGAAAACCTGCAAGCTTATGTCCACTTGTACCCTTTGCTCATTCCTGACTGAGTTCACCTTATGTACCTTGACGAGCTTCCCGATTCACATGGCCACTTCGGCCCCTATGGCGGCATTTTCGTTGCTGAAACACTGATCGCTGCGCTGGAGGAGTTGCGCCTTGAATACGACAGGGCACGCAACGACCCGGATTTTCTGGCCGAGTATGCATATGAACTCAAGCATTACGTAGGCCGCCCAAGCCCGGTCTATCATGCCAAAAGGCTGAGTGAACAATACGGGGGCGCGCAGATCTATCTAAAGCGCGAAGACCTCAACCACACTGGCGCGCACAAGATCAACAATACCGTGGGGCAGGCATTGCTCGCCCGGCGCATGGGTAAGAAACGCGTGATTGCCGAGACCGGCGCAGGCCAGCACGGCGTGGCTTCGGCTACCGTTGCTGCGCGCTATGGCATGGAGTGTGTGGTCTATATGGGTGCAGAAGACATTCAGCGCCAGGCGCCCAATGTTTTCCGCATGAAGTTGCTTGGCGCGACCGTGGTACCGGTGTCTTCCGGGTCCAAGACGCTAAAAGATGCACTTAACGAAGCCATGCGCGATTGGGTCACCAATGTCGAGTCCACTTTCTACATCCTTGGCACCGCTGCGGGACCTCATCCTTATCCGATGCTCGTGCGTGATTTCCAATGCGTCATCGGCCGCGAAGCCATTGTGCAAATGAATGAACTCGCAGGCCGTCAGCCGGATTGCGTGGTCGCCTGTGTCGGCGGCGGCTCAAACGCTATCGGAATCTTCCACCCTTATCTCGCCTATCCCGAGGTCAGACTCATCGGTGTGGAAGCCGGTGGTTCCGGCATCGCCACTGGCAAGCATGCTGCGCCCCTGTCTGCCGGGACACCAGGTGTGCTGCATGGATTCAGAAGCTACCTGATGCAGGACGAGAATGGCCAGATTATCGAAACCCACTCTGTCTCTGCGGGTCTGGATTATCCTGGCGTCGGCCCGGAACACAGCTGGCTCAAAGACACGCACAAGGCCGAGTATGTCGCCATTAACGACGACGAAGCCATGGCGGCGTTCCATGACCTGTGCAAATACGAAGGGATCATTCCGGCGCTGGAATCCAGTCATGCCGTCGCTCATGCCAAAAAGCTTGCACCGACGATGATGAAGGAGCAGATCATTCTGATAAACCTGTCAGGCCGTGGAGATAAAGATATAAACACCGTCGCAACGATTTCCGCTATTCAACTCTAAGAAAAATATGTCACGTATTACAGCCATTTTCGACACGCTGAAGGCCAAGGGAAAGAAAGCCCTGATTCCTTTCATTACTGCAGGCGACCCCGGCAGGGGACTGACGGTACCCTTAATGCACGCTTTGGTGGAGGCTGGGGCAGACATCATCGAGCTCGGTGTGCCATTCTCTGATCCGATGGCAGATGGTCCGGTCATTCAGCGCTCGTCGGAACGGGCTCTGGCCAACAAGGTAGGGTTGAAGGATGTGCTGAACATGGTTGTCGAGTTCCGCAAGGCAAACACTACAACGCCCGTGGTGCTGATGGGATATGCCAACCCGGTTGAACACATGGGTTATGAGACGTTTGCCAACGCTGCCAAGTCCGCAGGGGTCGATGGCGTGCTTACGGTTGATATTCCGCCTGAGGAATCGCATGGTGTGGCGGATGTATTCAAAGCTCACGGACTTGATCCCATTTTCCTGTTGTCGCCAACGACGCCCGAAACACGAATCGAACAGGTAGCGAATGCCGCGAGCGGTTTCATCTACTACGTTTCGCTAAAGGGTGTTACCGGAGCCGCAAATCTGGACACCGAGGAAGTGGCGCGAAAAATTGCAACAATTCGCCGCCATTGCAACCTGCCTGTGGGTGTGGGATTCGGGATTCGTGATGCGGCGACTGCTGAGGCCGTAGGCCGGATTGCCGATGCAGTGGTAGTAGGCAGCCGGATAGTGAACGAGATTGAGAACTCGCCCGAGAGCGAGGTGGTGGGCCGCGTAAGGCAGGTCGTGGAAAATCTCCGGCGCGGTGTGGATGCTGCAGGAAAATAGCAGTCCCATGAGAGGGTGAATTCCGGATTGCCGCGCGTTTTCGGCGTATGTAGTGACTCCATTGCGAGGAGGCAGGCCGTCGCAGCAGTCAGGTTTCAACCCGATCCGGGTAATAGCACAACGCCTTTTCCCCAGGCATGAGGCAGATTAAAGCGGAGAACATCGATGAGCTGGTTTCAGAAACTCGTGCCACCGAAGATCAAGGCGCGCCGGCAGGCCAAAAAATCAGTGCCGGAAGGCTTGTGGTCGAAATGTCCTTCCTGCAATGAGGTACTGTACAAGGCCGACCTCGGAAACAATCTTGAGGTTTGCCCCAAATGCGGTTATCACCACCGTATCGGGGCACGTGAACGGCTGAACCAGTTCCTGGATGTGGACGGCCGCCATGAAGTCGGTGCGGAAATCCTTCCTTTGGACCCGTTGAAGTTCAAGGACAGCAAGAAATATCCGGACCGTCTTACTGAAGCGCAAAAAGCCACCAGTGAGACCGACGCCATGGTGGTGATGGCAGGTGCGGTCAAATCGATCCCGGTTGTCGTCGCGGCATTCGAATTCAAGTTCATGGGCGGTTCAATGGGGTCGGTGGTGGGCGAACGTTTTGTTCGCGGCGTTGCAGCGGCGATCGAGGCCCGGGCGCCTTTCATCTGCTTTTCCGCAAGCGGTGGTGCGCGGATGCAGGAAGGCTTGTTTTCCCTGATGCAAATGGCCAAGACCTCGGCCGCCCTGACCAGACTGGCTCACGAAAAATTGCCATTTATCTCTGTGCTGACTGATCCGACCATGGGTGGCGTCTCCGCAAGCTTCGCCATGCTGGGCGATTTGATTGTGGCTGAACCTCATGCGTTGATCGGTTTTGCCGGCCCGCGGGTGATTGAACAGACAGTGCGGGAAACGCTGCCGGAAGGATTCCAGCGTTCCGAATTTCTGCTTGAAAAGGGCGCGATAGACCGCATTGTCGACCGTCGCCAGATGCGGGATGAGCTGGCCACAACGCTGGCGATCCTGTTGAAACGTCCCGCACTTGCGGCCTGAATTGTCACTCCAGGCGTGGCTTGCACGCCTGGAATTGCAGCATCCGAAATCGATCGATCTCGGGCTGGAGCGGAGCCGTGAGGTCCTTGCACGGCTGGACATCGGGCCGACCTGTCCGATCATTCTGGTGGGCGGCACAAACGGCAAAGGCTCGACCTGTGCGTATCTTGAAGCCATCCTGCTGGCTGCCGGTTACCGAGCTGGCCTCTATACCTCGCCGCACTTGTTGATGTACAACGAACGGGTCCGGGTTAATGGCAGGAACTGCGATGATGATGCCATTGTTGCGGGGCTCGCTGCCGTGGAAGCGGTGAAAGGATCGACGTCACTAACGTATTTTGAGCATGGCACTCTGGGTGCGGCGTGGCAATTCGTGCAGGAGAAGGTGGATGTTGCCCTATTCGAAGTGGGGCTGGGGGGGAGGCTGGATGCTGTCAATCTGTTTGAACCTGACGTGAGCATTGTCACCAGCATAGACCTGGATCACCAGGAATGGCTGGGCACTGATTGCGAAACAATCGGATTTGAAAAGGCCGGCATTTTTCGTCGCGGGAAGCCTGCTGTCTGCTCGGATCCGTTGCCGCCGCAATCGCTGATCAACCACGCTTCTGATATTGGCGCTGATTTGCAACGAATCAACACCGATTTTCTTTTTGCGCAGCATGGTGAGAGCTGGGATTTTCTTTGGCGTGGCCAGACGCTGTCTGGCTTGCCGAAACCGGTAATGGCGGGTGACTACCAAATACGCAATGCTTCAGCCGCTTTGGCGGGCCTGATGAATTTGCAGGAGCAGTTGCCTGTTGGAAAACGGGCAATCGATCAGGGTTTGCGCACCGCACGGGCAGTCGGGAGATTCCATACGGTCGCGGAGAGACCCGAAGTGATTCTCGATGTGGGCCATAACCCGGAGGCCGCCCGGGCTTTGGCCGGCAACCTGGCGCTGCGCCCTGTAAGCGGGCGCACGCTGGCAGTGTTTGCCCTGCTTGCCGATAAGGATTTGGAAGGTGTGGTATTGCCCTTGAAGAACCTTATCGATGTCTGGCATGTATGCGGGCTGGGAGGTCCGCGAAGCAGGCCGGTCGAAAAATTGGCTGCTGATGTCAAAACCATTCTGCAAAAGGAAGCGGTTGAATGCTACCCTTCACCGGTAGAAGGGTTTGCTGCTGCAATAGGCGCAGCATCCCAAAATGATAGAATTTTAGTTTTCGGCTCCTTCCACACGGTCGCATCCGTGATGGCAATGCATCCTACATGGCAGTTCAGGTAGCGGAAGAGGATTTCAAACGACGTGCCCGGCGCAGGCTGATGGGTGCCGTCGCGCTTACGATCCTGGCGGTCATTATTCTGCCCCTGGTTCTCGACAAGGAACCGCCACCCACAGGACCACTCAATATTGAGATGCCGCCCAGTGTTCAGACAGGGCCTGCAGCATCAGAGCCTGCTCCCGCTGCAGAAGCCGCCGATCAGTCTTTGAAGAAGCCTGAAGATGGCGAAACCAAGCCGGCAGCTGTGGACAAGCAATCCGTTGAGCCGCCGCCCGCACCCAGAACCGCCGAAAAGGCAAGTGATCACAATGTTGAATTTGCTGTCCAGGTTGGTGCCTTTGCAGATGCTGCCAATGTAAACAGGATCAAATCCAGAATAAAGTCCCTGGGATTGCCGGCATATACAGACAAGCTGGACAACACAACCCGGGTTCGTGCTGGCCCATTCAAGGATAGGGCAACGGCGGAAAAGGCCGCGGCCAAACTCGCGGCCGCCGGCTTGCCCGCTAAACTGGAAGGTCCATGAGCGGACTTGACTGGATCATTCTGCTAATACTGGCGGCATCGGTATTCCGCAGCTTGATGCGAGGCCTGGTTGAGGAAGTGTTTTCGCTTGCAGCCTGGATTGTTGCCTTTATTGCCGCCAAGTGGGGTGCTGTCGTTGTTGGACCCATTTTGCCACTTGGGGTGGAAAGCGAAAGCATGCATTATTTCGCCGGGTTTGCCGTGGTGTTTCTGGCTATGATGATATTAGTGTTCATTACAGGGCATATGGTGAAAGGTACGGTTGAGGCTGTAGGATTAACGGGCGCGGACAAATTGATCGGTGGAGTGTTCGGCCTGCTTCGAGGCTTGGTAATCCTCGTCGGCCTGACCTTGGCAGCTGGCCTGACCCAGCTTCCGAAAACCGATTTCTGGCGGCATTCGAGCTTGTCCCATGCTCTCGAAATCATGGCAATTCAGGTCAAGCCATTGTTGCCGAAAAAACTGTCGAAATATATTTCGTTTAGATAGGTGAATTATGTGTGGCGTAATCGGTATTGTCGCCAATACGTCCGTTAATCAGCTCCTGTATGACGGGCTCATGGTGCTGCAGCATCGCGGTCAGGATGCAGCCGGCATTGTGACTGCGGAGGGCGCCCGGTTTCACATGCACAAGGCGCCGGGTCTTGCGCGCGATGTGTTCCGCACCCGTGACATGCGCAATTTGCGGGGCGATATGGGTGTCGCTCACGTACGCTATCCCACCGCCGGAAGCGCGTCTTCCAGCGCCGAATCCCAGCCTTTCTACGTCAATTCACCATTTGGAATTGTGCTTGGACATAACGGTAATCTGGTCAACACCGATGAGTTGAAGGAAACCCTTTTTCGTGAAGACCTGCGCCATGTCAACACCAATTCCGATTCGGAAGTCCTGCTTAATGTCTTTGCACACGAGTTGCAGAGTCGTGCCAAAGGCCGGCGGCTGGAACTGAACACGATTTTTGAGGCAGTGGGTGGCGTTCATGCCCGTTGCCGCGGCGCTTATGCTGTGGTGGTCTTCATTGCCGGCTATGGCCTGCTTGCATTTCGCGATCCGCATGGCATACGCCCGCTGGTGATGGGGGTAAACGAAACCAGCGCCTTGCCGGAATACATTGTTGCCTCCGAATCCGTTGCCATTGATACCCTGGGCTTCAAGATCCTGCGTGATGTCATGCCTGGAGAAGCCGTATTCATCGATTACGAGCGCCATATGCATACTCGTCAATGCGCCCCCAACCCGAGGCTCAATCCCTGCATCTTCGAATATGTCTATCTGGCTCGGCCAGATTCGGTAATCGACGGCATATCCGTCTACAGTACACGCTTGCAGATGGGGGTGTCGCTGGCGAAAAAAATCCAGCGGGATTTTGGTCACTTGAAAATCGACGTGGTGATCCCGATACCGGACACCAGTCGGCCATCCGCGCTTCAACTTGCCAATCATCTCAATGTTCCGTATCGGGAAGGCTTCATCAAGAACCGCTACATAGGCCGCACCTTCATCATGCCCGGCCAGGCACTGCGCAGAAAATCGGTCCGGCAAAAACTCAATGCCATTGCCGAAGAATTCAAGGATAGAAATGTGCTGCTGGTGGATGATTCCATTGTACGCGGTACCACCAGCCGCGAGATTGTTCAGATGGCACGTGATGCAGGGGCCACAAAAGTGTTCTTCGCTTCCGCAGCACCGCCGGTAAAGTACCCCAATGTCTACGGCATTGATATGCCGACGCGCTCTGAACTGCTTGCATTTGGACGCAGCGATGAGGAGATCGCTCTGGAGATTGGATGCGATGAATTGATCTATCAGGACTTGACTGATTTGATCGAGGCGGTTCGAGCAGGAAATCCGTCCATAGAGGATTTTGACACCTCGTGTTTTGACGGCCGATACATCACGGGTGACGTGACCGTCGAATACCTCAATTACATCGAAGCAGTGCGAAACGGCGAAGCCCCGCTCCAGGCTGCGTTGTCGACACAGCAGCTAGACCTGAATCTGGCGACCGCAGGAGTCGGTTGACAGCGTTGTCGGTACTGAAATACAGTCACCAAACGCGCCGATTTGGGCACAGATTGCGGGCGCACTATAAGTCCAGCTAAAGGTGGTAGACCCGTCCTGCTTTGGCTGAGCGGGTTTTTCATTTTGGAGCATTCGTGAACAAACAGGATTACGACTTGCAGACCCTGGCCATCCGTGGCGGAACGGTAAGAAGCCAGTTTGGCGAGCATTCCGAGGCGCTGTTTCTTACCTCCAGTTTCGTGTTCGAAAGCGCGGCCCAGGCGGCAGCCCGATTCAGGGGGGATGAACCGGGAAACATCTACGCCCGCTTCACCAATCCGACGGTGAGCATGTTCGAACAGCGGCTGGCCCTGATGGAAGGTGCTGAGCGTTGCGTTGCGTTTGGTTCAGGCATGGCTGCAATCCTGGCTACGGTCATGGGTTTGATGAAGGCAGGCGAACACATTGTGGCTTCGCGCACTATCTTCGGTTCGACCGTGCAGTTGTTCACTAACATCCTTGGACGCTTCGGTATCGAAACCACGTTTGTATCGCCTACTGATCCTGCGGAATGGAAAGCTGCGGTCAAGACGAATACACGGCTGTTCTTCCTGGAGTCGCCTTCCAATCCGTTGACGGAAGTAAGCGATATTGCTGCCATTGCATTTCATGCCAAAGAGGCGAGCGCCTGGCTTGTGGTGGACAACTGTTTCTGTACACCTGTATTGCAACAGCCACTCAAGCTGGGTGCGGATATCGTCATTCATTCCGCCACCAAGTATCTGGATGGGCAGGGACGTGTCTTGGGCGGCGCGGTGCTGGGTAACAAGGAGTTGCTCGAAGGGATCTATACTTTCTTGCGTACGGCTGGACCAACCCTGTCGGCCTTCAATGCCTGGATCTTCTTGAAGGGGCTGGAAACGCTGAGTCTGCGTATGGAAGCTCATTCCAGGAATGCACTGGACTTGGCTACCTGGCTGGAAGAACAGCCCCAGGTTACGCGGGTACTCTATCCTGGACTGCCCTCCCACCCGCAACACGAGCTTGCCACGACACAGCAGAAGAGCGGCGGGGGCATCGTGGCGTTCGAGGTGCGCGGCGGCAAGGACGCTGCCTGGACGGTGATCGATTCCACACGCCTGCTCTCCATCACTGCCAACCTAGGGGATACCAAGAGCACGATCACGCATCCGGCCAGCACTACCCATAGCCGGATGACACCCGAGCAGCGTCAGAATGCCGGAATTGGTGACGGTTTGTTGCGGATAGCTGTCGGGCTGGAGAGTGTTGAGGACATTAAGACAGATCTGGCCCAGGGATTGAGCAGAATTTAGGGAACCTTGTTTGTCCTGGTGACACCAAGCAGAATGCTGGCCAGGATGGTAAGGATGAAGATTCGCAATTCTTTTCGTCGAGCATTTGTGGGTTTGGTGATGCTGGGATGCGCCCAGGCAGGCCACACAGCTGATATGACGGTGCTGTATTACCGCGACCAGGATCCAGATACCCCGTCCTATCTGACCCGAATCCTTATCACTCCCGAATTTCTGCGCCTGGACGGCGGCAGGGATCAGGCTGACTTTGTTCTGCTTGATCGCAGGACCGGCGAACTGACCAACGTGCTGCACGAGACAAAGACAAACATGCGAATCCGTAACAGGCCGCTGCCTGAGCAAGCGCGTCCTCCTTGGCACGCGGACGAGCGGATAGACGAGGTTCATCCGGGGACCCAGCGAATCACTCTGTCTGTCCATGGCAAGGTATGTTCACAGACTGTCGCTGCGGAAAAACTTATGCCCGAGGCGGCCAGGGCGCTGGCGGAATACAAGGTGGCCCTTGCGTGGATGCAATATCAAACCTACAAGAATACGCCGGAAGAACTGCGCCAGGAATGTGACCTGGTTCACTACGTATGGGAAACAGACAGGCCGTTAGGTCATGGTTTGCCCATTGAAGAACGGGATTATTCTGGCCGTACACGACAACTTGAAAGGCAGGACAGGGAAAGGCTCAAGCCTGAGCTATTCAAATTACCTGTTGGTTACACGGTTGTGTACGCCACAAAAGAGTAATCACATGCTTTCGAGACGGCATCGCAGATGATCGCAAACAAGGTAGCCGCCTGTCTGATACCAGTCTGGTAGTACCCATCGTTCACAAGGGCGGCCATCGATGTCCTGCTCGTGACGCGCAGGACGATGCGTGTGGCCATGAATCAGTCTGGGATATCCATGGGCTCTGAATATGCGCGCGACTTCATCCAGATTCACATCCATGATTTCCACAGTTTTGGCCTGCTTCGCCGATTCGCTTCCTGCGCGCACCATGCCTGCCAGAACTCGTCGAATGGAAATAGGCAACTTCAGCAACATGGATTTCACCCAGGACCGGCGGATCTTGTTGCGAAAAAACTGGTATGCATGGTCGTCGGTACAGAGCGTGTCCCCATGCATGAGCAGGGTGGGCTGACCGTACAGCGAGATGAGCGTCGGATCCTCAATAAGTTTTATGCCGGCAAGCCGGGCGTATCTGTATGCGAGCAGAAAATCACGATTGCCGTGCATGAAATATATGGGAGTGCCTGCCTGTTGCAACGCACTCAATTTACTGGATGTTTCTCGTGCGACCACTGTACTGAGGTCGTCGTCACCAATCCAGTACTCGAACAAGTCACCCAGGATATAAAGTGCATCTGCACCTTTGGCGATGTGTTCGATGAAATGAAAAAAGCGCCCATTAATTTCGGGGCGCTTGTCGGTCAGGTGCAGGTCGGCAATAAAAAAGGTGCGACCTGGTTCCGCCGGTTTTTCAGACAACTTCTGCCTTGGTGATGAGGATGTCCTCCAATGGCACATCCTGGTGACCGGCCTTGCTGCCCGTCCGGGCCTTCCTGATTTTATCTACTACGTCCTGGCCTTCCGTTACCTTGCCAAACACGCAATAGCCAAAACCCTGCGGCGTGGGGGAGGAAAAGTTGAGGAAATTGTTGTTGGCCACATTGATGAAGAACTGGGCAGTGGCAGAATTAGGATTGGAAGTGCGTGCCATGGCTATGGTGTAAGCATCGTTTTTCAGCCCGTTTGCTGCCTCGTTCTCAATCGGAGCGAGGGCGGGTTTTTGGGCCATTCCCGGTTCAAACCCTCCACCCTGGATCATAAAGCCGTCAATTACACGATGGAAAATAGTGCCGTCATAAAAACCATTCCTGACGTACTGAAGGAAATTCTCGACTGTAGCCGGCGCTTTTTCAGAATCGAGTTCCAGGCTGATCATGCCAAGGCTAGTGTACAGTTTGACCATGTCGTGGCCCTCATAAAACGGTCTCGTAAATCATTTTCCATTCACCCCCCTCAACCTGCCAATACTGGCGCTTGTGGGTGACGTCGCTCAAATTGTTGCTTTTGTAATCCTGGTCAAAGCTGACCATGACCAGATTCTTTTGGCCTGGATAGCGCACCATGCTGATATTCTTCAACTGGATTTTTATCCACGATTTGCCCGCATTAACGCGATGTTTGGATTCGGCGAATTCCTGAAAATTCTGGCTGCCGCTCTGGAAATGGCTGGAGTAATGCGACAACATGCGTGGAGTATCCAGGCTTTCCCAATCCTGCCGCCACATTTCCAGCGCATTGCGAATGTCGTCGCGGCTATTGTTGAGTTTGGACGGGTCAACCCAATTCAGGGAATCACTAATCAATACAGGTGTCTTTCCGATAACAATATAACTGGCGAGGCTGGCGAGGTCTTCATTGGATAGAACCATGCAACCATCGCTTGCCTTGGGAGGGCGGCTATAGGTATTGCGAGGTACACCGTGTATCCAGATGCCAGACCCTTTGCGGCCCTCCCTTTGGTCCCAGTCATTGGGATAGCTCAACGGGTACGCGCCATCGCCATAGATTTCTTCCAGTTGGCCGCGTGGTTTGTATGACGTGATGGTGTACCAGCCTATTGGAGAGCGCTTATCCCCTGCTTTTGTCTTGCCGGTGCCGAGCTTGCCCATGGTGAGGTAATAATCCGCTCGGCGAATCCATCCTCCTGGCAGATTTTCGAACACATAGAGCCTGGAACGCGCGCCATCGGCGGCCAGGACATAACGAACATCTTGAGTGACGGACAGCAGTGCATCCGGAACGAGATCGGGATTAACAGGCTGGGTGACATCAAGCAGCCGTTTGCGAGCCTCATCGCGCAGATCGTCGAGTTGGAGTTTGGAGGCACGCGCGTTTCCCAGAGTGGCAAGGGGTTGGGCATGAGCCAGTATCAGATCGCCTTTTACCAGTTGCGCAAGGTGGAAATTGGGATAACGTGCAATCAAGTGATTGAGCGATTGCCATGCGTTATCCATCTTGTTCAGGCTGACGTCCAACAAGGTCTCTGACAGCAGACGTTCAGCTTCGGATTGCGCGTAGGCATTGGGAAGTAGGCTTCCGCAAAGCATTAATCCAAAGATGATGCGCAAGAATTGCATATCCGCTCTCGTTTAGCGCCCACTTTCCCTGACAATCAGCCACCTGTTGCCGCTTCGAACGAGTTCAACGCGTTTGGTGCTGTCGCTGGCAATGTGTTTGGCCCGGTATTTTTGGCGAAACTTGACTGAAGTGCGGTCGGCGCTGACGGTCTGAATGTGTATATCGGACACCTGAACAGAGAGGCCCTTGGCATTGGCAACGCGGTTGCGGCGTTGGGCTTCCCAACCGCTGCGGCTGCCACTGGAGGGCTTGAAATCAGGCGAGTAATAGGCCAGGTACCCATCGACGTCATTGGCAGACCATGCCCTGGCCCAGCCCTTGAGTGTTTCGATAATTGCATCTGGAGCTGGGGCGGTTTCAGTTGAGGTGCTAGCCGGGTTGGCAGCAGGGGGCATGCTGATTGATTTAGCCGCTCTACCGATCGGAACAGGTTTTGAGGGTTCGTCAGCTGAAGCAGCGACCGTCTTGACAGGGTTCGGATTTCGACTGCCTGTCATCAAGTCCTTGATCAGCGCGAGTTTGGTTTGCGCTGATGTATTGCTGGTATCCAGTTGCAAGGCCTTGTCATAGGCCATCGAAGCCATCTTTGCATACAGGTCACCGAGATTCTCGTGAGCGGTGGCGTAGCTGGGGTGGGTACGGATTGCCATTTCAAGTGCATTACGTGCAGCTTCGTACTTGCCTTGCGCCGCATAAAGTACGGCTAGATTGTTATAGGGCTCGGGCAATTCAGGGTAGTCCTCGGTCAGCCCGGTAAACACTTGAATTGCGTCAGCTGATTTATTCTGGTCAGCCAGGATCAAACCCTTGAGAAACCGGGCTTGAGCGTCCTTTGGATTTTTCAGCAGGTACTGATTGGCCCGGTTAAGGGCTTCGCTCAGGTCACCCTTGCGAAAGAGTTGATTAATATCCTGTACGTCGTTGGGGCTCGCAATGGCAACACCAAATGCAACGCTGAAAGCAATGACTGAAGCAAGTCTGCGCAATGTAGGCATGTGATACACTCAAATTGGTTTACTACAACCGTGCATTCTAACAATTCCCGCATAGGTTGGGCGGCTCATGGTCAAATTTGACGCCGTCAGGGCTTTTCTATTCGATCGGTATGCTGACGCTCTATAACTCCCTAACACGACAGCTCGAAACCTTCGCACCAATACAACCAGGGAAAGCTCGCATTTACGTATGCGGCATGACTGTCTATGACTTTTGTCATCTTGGGCATGCCCGTGTGTTTGTCGTGTTCGACATGATCGTGCGCTGGCTTAGGACCACCGGTTACGAGGTTACCTATGTCCGTAATATTACGGACATCGACGACAAAATCATTAAGCGCGCCAGGGAGAATGGCGAAACTACCGGTGAATTGACCGGCCGCTACATTGACGCCATGCATGAAGACGAAGTGCGTCTGGGGGTTTTGCCCCCCGATATTGAGCCACGGGCCACTCAGTATCTGGCTGACATGCTCGCCATGATCGGCGCTTTGTTGGACAAGGACCTCGCTTACAGGGCGGATAATGGCGATGTCTACTACAGTGTGCGGGCCTTCCCAACCTACGGAGCGCTATCCGGTAAATCGCTCGAAGATTTGAGGGCCGGCGAGCGTGTCGAGGTCGACCCATACAAGCGTGATCCGATGGATTTCGTCTTGTGGAAGGCGGCCAAGCCAGGCGAACCTGCTTGGGAAAGCCCTTGGGGACAAGGTCGGCCCGGTTGGCACATCGAATGCTCGGCGATGAGCAGTCATTTTCTCGGCCAGCACTTTGATATTCATGGGGGAGGCCAGGATTTGCAGTTCCCTCATCACGAAAACGAAATAGCTCAGAGTGAGGGGGCTAACGGCTGCAAATTCGTTAACTACTGGTTGCACAATGGATTTGTTCGGGTGGACAACGAAAAGATGTCCAAGAGCCTGGGCAATTTTTTCACCATCAGGGACATCCTGGAAAAATTTGACCCTGAGGTCGTGCGGTTCTTTATCCTGCGTGCCCACTACCGTAGTCCATTGAACTATTCGGATACCCATCTCGATGACGCCAAGGGTGCATTGACCCGGCTTTATACTGCGTTGAAAAATATTCCGCCTGCCGAGATGGAACTGGACTGGAATAATGAATATGCCGCTCGCTTCAAGGCCGCCATGGACGAGGATTTCAATACGCCGGAGGCTATGGCCGTGCTGTTTGAGTTGGTTGGGGAAACGAATAGATCCAGAGACTCAGCGCTTGCAGGCATGCTTAAGGCCTTGGGAGGGATTTTGGGGATATTGCAAGCTGACCCCGTTGGCTTTTTGCAGGGCGATGATGTGTACTCGGTTTCGGCGAACGAATCAGTGGGCGCGACAGATACGTGGGACGCAGGAATCGTTTATGGCAGAGAAAGCATTGAACGAAGGATCGAAGCACGCGTGGTGGCAAAGAAAGCAAGAAATTTTTCCGAGGCCGATCGCATCCGGGATGAGTTGAAGGGCGCGGGCATCATACTGGAAGATGGGCCGCAGGGCACTACCTGGCGGCGCGCCTAAAACAGGAATTCAGCGCAAGAAAAAGCCCGACCATTCGGTCGGGCCTTTGTACAGCGCTTACTAACTCTGTACCGCTTACTTGGCCGGAGCAGGCTGAGCTGCAGGGGCAGCGGCAGGATTCGTCCAAGCGGCGGGGTTCCACATCTGGGTCCACGTGTTGGGATCAAAGAAGTTGAACGTACCGGCTGGAGCAGCACCTGCGGCAGCGGGGGCTCCTGCGGCAGGAGCCGCACCTGGCTGGCCGTAGCCAGGAGTCAGGAACTCAAGGGGGTTGAACACTGCTGGAGCGCCGCCCGTAGGTCCACCCATGCCACCCATATTGGGGACGGTGTAGCTGGAGGGATTCAACCAGGTGCCCCATGCGCCATAGGTCTGGGGATTGAGAGACTGGCCCAGCCACGCGGTGTAGAGGTTGGGGTTGATGGGCTGCATCATCAGGGACCACAGCTTGGGATCCACCGGCGCCATCATCCACTTCAGATACATGTTGGGGTTCAAGCTCTGCATCATCATGCCCCACAACTTGGGATCCATCGGCCACATTGCCCAACGCATCATTTTGCCCGGGTCAGCCCACTGGGTCGCCAGCGCCGTGTAGAAGTTGGGATCCACGGAAGCGGCCAACCACTTCATGTACATGTTGGGATCGGCAAACTGCATGTAGTTGGTCATCGAACGGGGATCCATCATGGAGCCGAACATGCGGTACCAGTTGTTGGGTTCCATCATGTTGATGCCCATCTGGGTGTAGAAACCGGGCTCGGTCACCGCGTTGGACCAAGGCACGAACACCTTGGGATCGCGATAGGCCGAGGCGTTGCGGGTGAAGTCGGTCATCCGGTCCAGCCACTGTTCAGGGGTTTGCGGGATGGGACCGGCGTGCTTCGCGTAGTCAACCGGCGGAGCGGAAGGGCTGGCTTGCGTGCCGTTGGCAAAGGCGCCTTGGGCCATTAAGACACCGAGTGCGAGACTGATCAATTTCATTTTCATGATGACTCTCCTGTTGTTTGAAAAAGGGTTAAAAACTGTAAACCATCTTTATATTAATAATATCCAAGTATCTTAATTTATCAATGGGCCGAGTGTTTATATATTGTCGTTGGCTTATATTCTAATCTAATGGTCGTGCAAAAAACAACAATTAAGAAAATATAAAGGCGCCTGTCCTTTCCATTGCAGCCCAACCTTGCAACTTCCAGGACAAGCTTTAATCTTCATCCAGGATCCATTGCCGCATGGCTGAAACCTTGAAATATAACGTCTATTTTGGTGCAATCGGCTGGCAGCACATCCACTGGCAGGCCAGGTTTTATCCAGACGATTTGCCAGAAGAGTGGCAGTTGTCTTATTACAACACTCAGTTTCGTTGCGTCTATTTACCATCCATTTCATGGGTAAGGTGTTCATTAGAAATAGCAAAGTCCTGGCTGACCGATACCCAAGCCAATTTTCGCTTCATCTTGGAAGCTCCTGATTCTCTGAATCGGCGGTCAACGCAATTCCTCGAAGCAATGGGTGAGCGGGCGTTGATAAGTGACGCTGATCGGTTACGACCGCAGATATTCTGGTTTCCTCCGGAGCCGGACCTAAGACAGCTAAGGGGTGAGATCCAAAAAGCGATCGATCAGCGGCAGGATCTCTTCCTGCTGAATCGAGAGGCCCATTTGCCCGCGCTGGAAAAAGTCCGGTCGCTGGTTGAACTCATGGGTTATTAAGCGATTGAAGTAAAATCCGACAAACAATCTAAAGGCTCAACTTTGACAAACGATGCCCTCGTTCAAATCGACAATGTCTCCTTCGGCTATAACGCCCGTCCGGTCCTAAAAGGGATCAACCTGACGGCCAAGCGCGGCCAGGTGGTTGCCATTATGGGAAGCAGTGGATGCGGCAAAACGACCTTGTTGCGGCTTATCGGTGGCCAACTCAAACCCAGTCAGGGCATTGTCAAGGTGGCTGGCGAGATTGTCGGCGATCTGGACCAGGCCAACCTGTATCGCTTGAGGCGCAAGATGGGCATGCTGTTCCAGTTTGGTGCGCTTTTCACGGATATGTCAGTTTTTGACAACGTGGCATTCCAACTGCGAGAACACACCCAATTGCCTGAAGACATCATCCGCGATTTGGTACTGATGAAGCTTAATGCAGTCGGGCTTCGTGGTGCAGCTGAATTAATGCCGTCCGAACTGTCGGGCGGCATGTCCCGCCGCGTGGCCCTGGCCAGAGCGATTGCGCTGGATCCCATGCTGATCATGTATGACGAGCCTTTCGCTGGCCTGGACCCGATCTCGCTGGGTGTCACAGGCAACCTGATCCGCAGGCTGACAGATACATTAGGCTTGACATCACTGGTAGTGACCCATGACGTGCAGGAATCGCTGAAAATCGTGGATTATGTCTATTTTGTGTCCGAAGGCGTGATCGAGGCTGAGGGCACCGCTGAGGAAATGCGTTCTTCACGTCTGCCGTTTGTTCACCAGTTTGTCCATGGCGAGCCTGATGGCCCCGTGCCTTTCCATTACCCCGCCCAGCCGTATGCAGTAGACCTGAAACTGGGGATGGCGCGTGTTTAAAACACTTTTCGCAGGTATCTCCAGCATTGGCCGCCAGGCCGTGGATGGCATCTGGCGTATTGGCTACGCTACCAGATTCTTTTTCGCCATCTTGTTTCACTCGGGTACGGCCCTGAGTCGATTTGGCCTGACTATTCGGGAAATCTATTTTTCCGGTGTGCTCTCGCTGATCATAATCGTGGTTTCAGGCCTGTTTGTCGGCATGGTACTGGGTCTGCAGGGATATGAAACTTTGCAGACCTATGGGTCGGAGGAAGCTTTGGGTATTCTTGTGGCATTGTCCCTGGTGCGTGAGCTGGGGCCGGTCGTTGCGGCCCTGCTTTTTGCCAGCCGGGCTGGTTCCGCCATTACGGCGGAGATCGGCCTGATGAAGGCTACCGAGCAACTGACTGCCATGGAAATGATGGCAATAGATCCGATTGCACGCGTTGTCGCGCCCCGATTCTGGGCAGGCGTAATATCCATGCCATTGCTGGCAGCGATGTTTTCTGCCGTCGGCATCATAGGGGGCTATCTAGTGGGTGTGGTGCTGATCGGTGTGGATGAGGGCAGTTTCTGGTCCCAGATGCAGGCTAAGGTGGATTTTCATCTGGATATCATGAATGGAGTCATCAAAAGTGTTGTTTTTGGGGTTGCGGTAACGGCCATTGCCCTGTTTGAAGGGTATGATGCGCCGCCCACGGCCGAAGGGGTGTCCGGAGCAACAACCCGGACCGTGGTGACGTCCAGTCTGGCCATTCTTGCCCTGGATTTTATGTTGACAGCTTTTATGTTTCGGGGATTGAGCTAAATGAACCGGGTATTGCTGGATTTTTGGGTGGGACTGTTTGTGATTGCGGGCATTGGCGCCTTGATGTTTTTGGCGCTCAAGGTGGGCAGCATGAACACATTGAAGAGCACTGATACCTATGAGGTGTCAGCGTATTTCGACAATATCGGTGGCCTCAAATCACGCGCGCCGGTAAAAAGTGCGGGGGTTGTGGTCGGCCGAGTCGCGGACATTGGATTCGATAGCGGAAACTATGAAGCCAAAGTCATGCTAAAACTGGATAAGCGCTTTCAGTTTCCCAAAGACAGTTCGGCCTCGATCATGACCTCTGGTTTGTTGGGCGAGCAATACGTTGCGCTCCAGCCGGGTGGTGATGGCGTAAAATTAAAAAATGGCGACAAGATCCAGATTACCCAGTCGGCCGTGGTTTTGGAAAACCTTATCGGACAGTTTTTATACAACAAGGCTCAGGACGGAGCGAGTAATGGAACCCACTAAATTGGCGCTGGTCACCCTGGCTGCGGGCTTGTGCTTCCAAACCGGCCATGTGGCAGCGCAGACAATAAACCTGCAGCAAGCCGTGGAAATGAGTCTGGCTGCGGATCCGCGGATCAAGGAACGTGAGCAAGTGGTTGAGTCTGCACGTGCCCTTCTCGATGAAGTTAAGGCCAATATGGGCTGGCATGTCAGCGCCAACGCATTTGTAGGGCTGGCCCCGGAAGTAAATGGTGGTTTTTATCAGGGAGGCGCGACAAGCTGCGCGGCATTTCCCTGTACTCCAAGAAGTGACAGTTATAACCTGCATGGGCTGTCCGACTGGACACACCTGGAAATTGCCCTGATCAAGCCACTGTACACCTTTGGCAAGGTCGAACAATACAGTGCGGCCGCACAGGGCAACATCGATATCAAACGTGGAGATGTCAGTGAGACTCGGGCAGATATTGCGCTGGACACCAAGCGCGCCTATTACGGTTTTCTGACGGCTCGCGATATTCGTCTGTTTCTCGAGGATGTGCAGAACCGCCTGAACGACTCTGTTAACCGGACCGAAGAGTCGCTGAAACGAGAAAATGGCGAGGTTACTCAGGCCGAATTGTATTCCCTGCAGACCGCGCGCGGGCTGGTGGCCAAGTATGTATACCAGGCCAAGGCTGTTGAAAAGATCAGTCTGGACGGCCTGAAAGTGTTGACGGGGGTTGGTCTCAAAGCGCCGCTCGAGGTGGCTGATGAAAGCCTCGGTCCAGTGGACTTTCCTCAAGCCGAGTTGGCTGACCTTCAAGCCAAGGCGCTTGCAGATCGACCGGAAATGCAGCAACTGGAAGCCGGTTTGCGCGCGCGTCGCGCGCTGGTGGCGGCAAAGAAGGCAGATCTGATGCCTGATGTGTATGCCGGCGTGGTGGGAACCGCCAATTATGCTTCACAACGCGACCGGCTTGATAACCCATTAATTTATGATCCCTTTAATAATGCCGGGCTGACGCCGGTTGTGGGTATCAAGTGGGACGCGGCTTTTGGCGTGGCCGATGCGCGCACCGCACAGGCACAGGCGGACCTGGATGCGCTGAATTACAAGAAGCAGTTTGCGCTGGCCGGAATCCCTTATCAGGTCGCCGAAGCCTATGCCAATGCCCGGGCGAATTTTGAATCGCAGAAGGTACTGGCTGATGCGGCCGCTGCAGCTCGCCGGTGGGTCATCGCAGCAACCGCCGATTTCAATGCTGGTCTGGAAAAGGGCGACAAGGTGGCCGACGCCTTCAAGAGCTACGTTTTGGCCCAAACAGACTACCTCCGCACAGTCAACGATTACAACGTCAATGTGGCTGAACTGGCCAAGCTGACGGGTGAACTTAAGTGAGCATCCCAGCTCTTATCAAACGCTTATTTTTAAATGTGCCAATAACATGATCGCCTTGAATAACGTGTTTCGTGCCGCCGGTCTTGCGGCTTTGTTGTGGCTTAATCCGGTCTGGGCGATGACGCCCCCGGATGTGCTGGCCAAGTCCACTACACAGGAAGTTCTGTCCATCCTGAAGACCGATAAGGAGCTTAGGAGCGGTAACCTCAGAAAGGTGTACGATCTGGTGGAGGTCAAGGTTCTGCCGCATTTCGACTTTGACCGTATGACCCAGCTTGCAGTGGGCCGCTATTGGCAGAAGGCCACGCCGCAGCAAAAGCAAACTCTGGTGCGTGAATTCAAGAACCTCCTGGTCCGCACCTATTCCACAGCGCTCACTGCATTTACCAATCAAACCATCGTTTTCAAACCTCTGGCTGTGAAACCCGATGATACGGATGTTACGGTAAAGACCGAAGTCAATCAGCCGGGTGGGCGCCCGATTCCCATCGACTACAGCATGTACAAAACCGATTTCGGCTGGAAGGTTTACGATGTGACCATTGACGGAGTCAGTTTGGTGATCAATTACCGGGCGTCTTTCGGCAGTACCGTTCGCCAGTCGGGTATTGATGGACTGATTTCCATGCTCGAGGCTAAATCGAAGAGCATCATGGATAACGGCTCGGAAAAAGGTGGGAGCAGATAACAGTGGTCCGGAGCCAGAAGGGCATTGCTCATCTTGAGGGCCGGGCAACCCTCGATTCCACGCCAGAACTGCTGACGCAACTCAAACCACTTATTGCCGCCGGTTTGAAAGAGGTAACGTTTCACGAGATCAGCGAAGTGGACTCCGCTGCTCTTGGTTTGATTCTGTCCTGTCGTCGTGAAGCGGCAAAACAGGGACACACGCTCAAGTTCACAGACTTGCCTGCCAACCTGGTTGCACTCGCAGCGCTATACGGCGTCTCTGATCTAATTTCTCAATGATACCTGCACTGCGTGTGCAGGGGTTGCGCAAACAATTCGGAGCAACGCGTGCACTTGATGACGTCAGTCTCGAAATCGGACGTGGCGAATTTCTTGGCTTGTTGGGACCCAATGGGGCAGGCAAGACGACGCTCATCAGCGTCATGGCAGGACTGGTCAGGGCCGACGAAGGTGAGGCCCAGGTAATCGGGCATGATGTGCGGCACAATTATCGCGACGCGCGTCGTGCACTGGGCGTGGTTCCGCAGGAATTGGTGTTCGATCCCTTTTTCACGGTGCGCGAGACTCTGCGCCTGCAGTCAGGGTATTTTGGCATGCGAAACAACGAGGCCTGGATCGGCGAAATCATGGAGCGTCTGGACCTTGCGCAGCATGCTGCAAAAAACATGCGCGCCCTGTCGGGTGGAATGAAGCGACGCGTGCTGGTGGCTCAGGCGCTTGTGCACAAGCCGCCGGTGATTGTGCTGGATGAGCCGACGGCTGGGGTGGACGTGGGTCTGCGCCAGGCATTATGGGAATTCATCGAGGACCTTAACCGCCAGGGTCATACGATTTTGCTGACCACACATTACCTTGAAGAAGCGGAATCCCTTTGTAGCCGCATTGCGATGATGAAAGCAGGTCGCATCGTTGCCCTGGACAGCACCCAAAATCTCCTTGCGGGCGCCAGCGAACATCGTGCGTGTTTGCAGTTGGAAGGTGGCGCGCCCGCGCAGGATATTTTGCTGTCTCCAACAACTGAAGGCGGCTGGGAATTTTGCTTCCGCGACTATTCCGAGCTGGAACAGCTTCTTACCCGGCTTCGCCTGGCAGACATCAGGGTAAAGGAACTGCAGCTGCTGGAAGCAGACCTGGAGACCGTATTCAAGGACATCATGGGGCGCGCATGAGCAGTAATGAGGGGCCCCGCTTGGGGGGATCTGCACGTCCGCGAATGAGCGCGACGCACCGACATGGAGGGCGGTCCGGTGAGAAGAGTGTGGCAGAGGTGAGCGCATGAGCGGGTTCAAGGCGCTTTTCCATAAGGAAATTCTGCGCTTCTGGAAGGTTGCATTTCAGACAGTCCTTGCTCCAGTGATTTCAGCCATGCTTTACCTGATGATTTTTTCTCATGTACTGAAGGGACGCGTTCAGGTTTTTCCTGGCGTCAGTTATACCGAATTCCTGATTCCCGGCCTGGTCATGATGTCGGCCTTGCAAAATGCGTTCGCCAACAGCTCATCAAGCCTGATCCAGTCAAAGATCACCGGCAACATCATTTTCATATTGCTGTCCCCACTGTCCTATTTCCAGCTTTTTTCGGCATACATGGCTGCTGCCATGCTCAGGGGCATTGTGGTGGGACTGGGTGTCATGGCTGTCACCATCTGGTTTGTCGATTTGCGCGTTCTTCATCCTTTCTGGCTGGTGACCTATACCTTTCTCTCAACGGGCATCTTTGCCGCCCTGGGTATCAACGCCGGCATCTGGGCAGAGAAGTTTGACCAGATGGCCGCCTTCCAGAACTTCATTATCATGCCGCTCACGTTCCTTTCGGGTGTCTTCTATTCGATTCATTCGCTGCCGCCGTTTTGGTTGGTCGCTTCGCATCTCAATCCGGTGTTCTACATGACGGATGGATTCCGCTACGGCTTTTTCGGCCAGTCAGACGTTGCGCCGGGTACCAGCTTTCTCGTCGTGGCTGGCTGCTTTGTGGCAATATCCTCCTTTACGCTTCTGCTGCTGAGAAGCGGCTACAAATTGAGATACTGAGTATGGTGAACCCGGAAGATATCAAGCGCTGGATTGAAACGGCGCTACCTTGTGAAAATGTTCAGGTCGCAGGCGATGGCCAGCATTTCGAGGCGATCATTGTCAGTGGAGAATTCCGCGGCAAGAACATGGTGCAGCAGCACCAGCTTGTTTACAAAGCCCTGGGTGATCGCATGCGGGAGGAAATTCACGCGCTTTCCATGAAGACCTTCACCCCCGAGGACTGGGCACGTCGATAGATGGATAAGTTGTCGGTTCACGGTGGTGTCGTACTCGAAGGCGAGGTCCGCATATCGGGTGCGAAGAATGCTGCGCTTCCATTATTGACTGCAGCATTGCTCACGCCAGAAACACTGGTGTTTGACAATGTTCCACATTTGAAAGATATCAGCACAATGCTGGCCTTGCTCGGTCACATGGGTTTGCGGGTGACCCTGGACGAGCGCAATCGGGTAAGCCTCTGTGCGCAGGACGTCCCCGTACTGGAGGCCCCGTACGAAATGGTCAAAACCATGCGTGCGTCGATACTTGTGCTCGGGCCTGCCCTGGCGCGTTTTGGCGATGTGCGTGTCTCCCTTCCAGGCGGCTGTGCGATTGGCACGCGTCCGGTGGATTTGCACATCAAGGGCCTGCAAGCAATGGGCGCGGAGATTCACATCGAACACGGCTACATTCATGCCATGGCAAACCGACTCAAAGGCGCACGCATTGTCATGGATACTGTTACCGTCACAGGCACGGAAAACCTCATGATGGCAGCAAGCCTTGCAAAGGGAACCACGGTTCTGGAAAACGCCGCACGGGAACCTGAAGTGGTTGACCTGGCCAACTGCCTGATTGCCATGGGCGCAAAGATTGAAGGCGCCGGCACCGCCATGATCACCGTTCAGGGGGTGACGGAGTTGACTGGCACGCAGCACAGAATCATGCCGGACCGCATCGAGACGGGTACCTTCCTGGTGGCAGCGGCACTGACCGGCGGGAAGGTCCGCACAACGCATGCCCAGCCGGGTACGCTCGATGCGGTCATGGCCAAGCTCGGTGATGCCGGGGCAAACATTGCGTCAGGCGAAGACTGGATCGAAGTCAGCCGTGGAAGTACGCCTCTCAAGTCTGTTGATATCAGGACTGCGCCGCACCCTGCCTTCCCTACCGATATGCAGGCACAGTTCATGGCCTTGAATACCGTTGCCCGGGGAGCGGCCAGCATCACAGAAACCATTTTTGAAAACCGCTTCATGCATGTGCAGGAACTGCGTCGTCTCGGTGCAGACATCGATGTGTCCGGACATACGGCGCTGGTTCGAGGTGTGCGCCGGCTGGATGGGGCAACGGTAATGGCGACAGACCTTCGTGCATCCGCCTGCCTGGTATTGGCAGGCCTGGTGGCCCAGGGTGAAACCATCATTGAGCGTATCTATCACCTCGATCGGGGGTATGAGCGCATCGAAGAGAAACTTTGCAAGCTGGGTGCACGTGTGCGCCGGCTCCACTGATTGCCGAGCAAGGCATGATCACCCTAGCTCTTTCCAAAGGCCGCATCTTTGATGAAACGCTACCCCTGTTAGCGGCGGCAGGTATCGTACCAGCGGAAGATCCAGCCAGTTCTCGCAAACTCATCATCGGTACCAACCGTGACGATGTGCGTTTGCTCATTGTGCGTGCTACCGATGTCCCGACCTATGTCCAACATGGTGGCGCCGATCTGGGCGTTGCGGGCAAGGATGTACTCGATGAGCACGGCGGAGAAGGGCTGTATCAACCGCTTGATCTGCGCATTGCGCGCTGCCGGATGATGGTCGCGGTGCAGGAGGGCTTCGATTACTCCGGAAGAGTAAAAGAGGGTGGGCGCATCAAGGTGGCGACCAAATACCTCAAAGCCGCGCGTGAACACTTTGCGGCAAAAGGTGTCCATGTCGACCTGATCAAGCTCTATGGCTCCATGGAATTGGCTCCCCTGGTCGGCCTCGCAGATGCCATTGTCGATCTCGTTTCAACCGGCGGCACACTCAAGGCCAATGGCCTGGTGGCGGTTGAACATATCTCAGATATCAGCTCCAGGCTGATTGTGAACCAGGCGTCACTTAAGACCAAGCGCGCTCATTTACAGCCGGTCATTGATGCATTCAGCGGTTCCATCGCTAGCGCCTGATCTGCTGGCTTGAGTCTACGGAATGACTTCGACCGCCAATCAGATTCCTCGCGATCAGATACGCCGTATCCTGATCATCAAGTGGAGCGCGCTGGGCGATATCGCCATCGCAAGCGCCATCATGGAAGATATAGCGGCGAGCTTCCCGAATGCGGAAATCCATCTCAATACACTGCCAGGCAACCTCAGGTTGTTCAAGTACGACCCGCGCTTCAAGGAGGTGTTCGCCATTGATGTGCGAAAAAAAGGCGAGCGCTGGTCAAACAACCTGGCGTGGATCAGCAAGGTAAGGAGTGGCCGCTATGATTTGCTGATCGACCTTCAGCGTTCCGACCATTCTCGCGGGTTGCTTGTGCTGCTTTGGCTTAGCGGTAACGCTGCTAAATACAGGCTGGGCAATCTTGGCGGCTTTCCCTATACCTATCAGCCAACAATCCGAGATCCGCGGGCCCGTGCGATGGACATGATGCGTTCGGCATTGGAACCGCTGGCCATTCCCGCACAAGCCACCCATCCCGTGTTTTACGCATCCGATTCACAACTGGAACGAGTAAATTCGATTCGCAAGCGATATGGACTGGATGATGGCACGTATGTCGTGATGCTGCCGGGATCCCAGCCAGCGGGATTCCTGAAACGCTGGGGCACGGACAATTACGTCAAGTTGGCTCGCCTGCTGCACGCAAGCGGCATGGAAAAGGTCGTCCTCATCAGCGGACCGGATGAGTTGGACGTGTGTGAGGAAATCGCCAAGACAGGCGATTTTGTGGCCAACCTGACCGATGTGGATCTGCTCGAGATTGGCCCGTTGTGTGCAGGGGCGGCAGCCATCATCGGTAACGATACCGGCAACCTTCATTTTGCCGCGGGGAGCAACCGACCCGTGCTGGAAATCTGCGGACCGACCGATCCACGTCGGGTCAAGCCGATAGGCGATTCAGTGTATGCCATCCAGGCAACGCTGCCATGCATCAACTGCTATTTGAAATTTTGCAACAATCCGGATGATCATGCCTGCATGAAAGCGATAACCCCAGAATGGATAGCCGAGCAGGTGCCCGCGCTGGCCACCGGAAGTTTCAAGGCCGGACAGTTGTTTCTAAACGGCTTGCGCAGCTTCTGAATTCTGGATGACTTAACCATTACTATTTGTGGCCGGGCTTTGACGCCTTGCGTCCTGGACAATATTCTTCGCATATCAATAAGATCAGCTCACAACAGCTCGCTGGAGCGCATCCGGGAAGGAATCAAACCATCATGTCAGTAACCATCGAAGTTTCATACGGCGAGCTGATCGACAAGATCACCATTCTTGAAATCAAGGCGGACAAGGTCAAGGATTTGGCCAAACTGAACAACATTCGGACCGAACTGGATGTTTTGAAGCAATCGCTCAGCGCTGAGGTGCAGCCCAGTCCGCAAGTGAGTGCGCTGACTGTTCAGCTTCGTGACGTCAACAACCAGCTGTGGGAAATTGAGGACCTGATACGTGACAAGGAGCGAACGAAAACGTTTGATGAAGAATTCATCAGGCTGGCACGGAGTGTTTACATCACTAACGACGTCAGGGCAAAACTCAAGCGCGAACTGAATGACTTGCTGGGCTCCAAGCTGGTAGAAGAGAAAGATTACAAGCCCTACTGAGACAGCTTGTCCTCAAGGTCCGGTTCGGAAGCACCGTACGGCGAAAACTGCGCTCGGTTCCCATCTGCTAAGCTGTCAGCCCGCGTCTTCCTCTCCAGTTCGCTCTGAGGTTAATCGATAAATGAGGATTTTCCATGTCTCCCATCAGCATCTAAAATACCTGGGCGCCCGCAATTACTTCTTGCCGGTTCGAATCAACAACGGATTCATTCGCAATAACCACGATGTCTTTTGGCTGAGCGACCGTGATTTGGCGCGCTGCTCATCCATTTTTCATACGCGCAAAATGGGTATCGGGGCAACCAATCGGAAGTTTCTTGAAGTGTGCCGCAACTTCAAGCCTGATCTCATCGCATTGTGCTCTGCAGAAGCCATCAAACCTGAAACGCTGATTGAAGCAGGGCATATCCTGCCCAATGTGGCGATCTTCCAGTACTACATTGACCCGCTGTTTGACTCATCGAATTTCCGCAATGCCCGAAGCAAGGCGGAGGTTGTTGACTGGTCATTCGTGACCACGGGCGGCCCGGTGCTCTCGCGCATTGCCGGTTCCCGTTCCAGAGTGGCGTTTGTCCCCAATCCGGTGGATCCGAGCATGGACATCCATCGCTGCCACGAGCGCACGGATCAGCCCTATGATGTTTTTTTTGCCGGCCACATGTCGAAGTGGCAGCATCCGGATGACCTGCGCGGCCGGGCGCCTGAGCTGATCCGGAAGAGGCTGCCGCAGGCGCGCTGCGCCATCTACGGGCAGGGGCTGGGCGAGTCGCTCTACGGAGCGGATTTCATGCAGGCACTCGGGCAGGCGAAGATCGGGCTCAACTTCAGCCAGCGCAACAGGGAGGCCAAGTCCGGTCCGGGTGGAGAGCTGTATCTGTATTCATCTGATCGGATCGGGCTGTTCCAGGGGAACGGGCTGCTGGTCTTCTCAACGCACTCCTTCAGCCTCTCGGAATTGTATGGAAAAGATACGATTGTTGAGGTTGAGACCGCCGACGAATTCATCGACGCACTGCGCTTTTATCTGGATAACGACGCTGAGCGGCAGCGGGTGGCCAAGGCAGGGTACGAATTAGGGCATCGGGAGTTCAACGAACGACTGGTGTCGCAGTACATGGTCGAAGCTGCACTCGGGCTGCCGTTTTCTCACACGTATCGATGGCCGATCGATACTTTCGGCAAGTAGATTGACTGTCTTCAGCTTATCTCGATATTGGTGAAATAGTGGTCTTGACCGCCGACCGTGCTGATGAACCGGTAGCCAAATTGCTTTAGCTTCTGCGCAAGCACATCCAGGTTTTCGCCGGAAGATTCGATTTGCAGCAAGCACTTGTTGGCATTCAGGAAATGCTGCGCTCCATCCACCACCTGATTCTCATGGCCCTCCACATCAATCTTCATTGCAGCAATCCTGTTCTTGTCTGTAAGCACATCATCAAGACGCTTGACCTGAATTTTAATATTGCCAGTGCTGGAAATGCGACGAGTGCCACGGCCGTCCGTTTCTTCCGACGTCACAAAGGAAACCGCCCCGGCTTTATTTGAAATTCCAACTTCATGGACCCTAACTCTGCTTTGAAGCTTGTTGACGAAAAGATTTGCATACAGCTGGCAAAGGTTTGTATGGTCTGGTTCGAACGCATGGACTTCCAGCTCCGGGAAGCGGGTTTTCAGGATGATTGAATAAAGGCCAGCGTGCGAACCAATATCGACGAAAATGTCGGCTCTGATTTGATCGAGGTACTCGATAAGATGACCAATCTGATCGTGCTCATAGAGCTCAAGTGCAACCTTCTTGTCGATTGTGTGGCGCCAATCGAACAGAAATCTGGCGCCGTATGCGTTTCCGACCGAATAGCCTCCGCTCGTCAGCAGATGGAGTCGCTTAAACACGCTTGCGAGAAGCTTGCGAAGGATTCTAGGAGTCGTCATCCGGGGAGGGCCTTTGCTAATCAAAGTCCAGTTGCTTATGTTGCTGTATTTTTGGGGCCCCTAATTTGAGCGCGCCTTGGAGGGATTGTGTCTTACGACAGTCCCGTATCAAACTTTTTCCAATTCGAAAATGCCGCAGCCGTAATTGCAATCGAAATTCTTGTCGACCATGTCGCTGGTCAAGGCGACGTTCTCATGCAGATCGCCGTGATCATCCACATATGAGAATGTCTCAACCTTGAACTTGCCCTCAAACAGTGACATTAGATATTCAAGTGAGAAGACACGATGCGCGTTGAACTCGATTCTCTGCGGACCGATAGGGCACGACAGATACAGGGTGCCACCTGGCTTCAGTATGGTGTAGAGATTATTCAAGCCTTTGATGTGGCCCTCAAAATCGATCGGATCTCCGTACCGACCGAGTCCAAAATGTTCAATGGCGTGCAGACAGGACAAGGAATCGCAATAGCCGGCCATGTGAGGCGGGAGGGACATCAGATCCGCCTGTCGAAATTGTATGTTGTGAATCTTGGAGTCGAGCGGCCGGATATCCAGCACCTCGATATTCCGGAAGGAGGCGACATGGGCCACGAAGCCATCTACCCTTGAACCTATATCGACATGCTTTTGAGGGCCGCGCTCATGGATGCGTCGGGCAACGAGTAGATCCTGGTGAAAATAGTGTCCCCTGGCGGTTCCGCTCTGTTGCTTCTTTTCATGCGGATAGGGATTAAGCTGCGCGAAATCGAAATGATGGGAGGAATGACGCGCCTGTTGCTTTAGTTGGTTCAACTCTGAAAGCATCGTTGGGGCATGACGCAGAAAACGGAAGAACTTCTTTGGGCTCATGAGATGGATTGAGTTGATCTAGGTGCGGTGGAGAAACGCAAGCCGGCCTTTTGCCGCGCGTTTCATGGTAATTGAACCCAGTCACTGGGTAGCATATCCGAGTTCGGCCAGCCCTTCTCTGGCGCAATCACAATTTTATCAGGTGAGGAATTCAGCCAGGCAGCCCACCAGTGCAATGAACTGTTGGACAGAATGTAGTGCCGGCACTGGGTCATCAGGTACAGGTCCTGGATTGCGCCGAGGTGCAGATCCTTTTCACTTGCGAAGGTCACTGGGTGGCGGCTCTTGATGTTGTTCCGGGCCCATTCCATGTTTTGGGCAAAGACAAAGTAATGTGGCTTGTCGACCCTCTGTTCGATGCGTGTCATGGCCTGCTGAAAATAATCCATCTGCAGGATGTGGAATCGGGATCTGGGGATTTCCTCGTAACGTCGGATGGCAAGACAGACGGCATTTTCCGATCGGATCTTGTCAATCTCCTCCTTCAGTGAAGCCGTCACCTGTTCAGGGAAATGGATCAGGTCGGCCATGCCCGGATTCAGGTCGTCGAAATACCGGGGAGACTGCCAGTAACCATTGAATACCGTGGGGCGGACCACTTTCAGATTCCTGATGTCCGCATCGAAACTCAGGATCCGCTCATGAATGTAGTAACGCCGATCGAGTGGCAGCAAAGCGTTAAGCTTGCGGTCGAAGCGCCTGACCGTTCGGCCCAGCGGGAAAAGCCGGCTTTCCCATCGACTGGCCACGGTTATGGGTGGGAGTATCTGATCCAGAAGGAAGGTTCGCTTGTAGGTCCGGTCGCGAATGAAACCACCTGCTACGTCCAGCTTGAAGGGTACATGATTCCTCTGTGCCATCGCCCTGTTGAAGGCGTACATGAATAACTGATTGCCCAGTCCGCCTGCGAGGCGTGCAATCACGCAGGGTTGGCTCATCAGGATTGATAAATGCGGTCAGGCACGGTCTGCTTGAAGTCTGTGTAGGCCAACGATAACCCCTGTTCAAGGGATGTTCTGGCTCTCCATCCCATACCATGCAGTCTGCCCACGTCCAGCAGCTTCCTGGGCGTCCCATCCGGTTTGGTCGAGTCGAAGGTGATCGCGCCGGGGTAGTGGGTAACCTGTCTCACCGTCTCTGCCAGTTCCTTTATGGTGAGGTCTTCGCCCACTCCGATGTTGACCAGGGGCGGCATGAAGATCCCCGTCCTGGCCTCGTCGCTGCCCAGCAGCGTGTTGAACCGATCGTCCGGCAGACTCATCAGATACACACAGGCATCGGCCATATCCTCGCTGTACATGAACTCCCGCTTCGGCATACCGGTTCCCCATACCGTCACCGTCGGACTGTTGGCTTGCTTGGCCTCATGGAATTTTCTGAGGAGGGCCGGGATGACGTGGGAATTCTCCGGGTGGTAATTGTCCCCCGGCCCATACAGATTGGTCGGCATCACGGCCAGATACTGGGTGCCATACTGCCGGTTATAGCTCCAGCACATCTCAATTCCTGCGATCTTGGCCAAGGCATAAGGCCGGTTGGTCGGCTCCAGCGGGCCGGTAAGAAGATACTCCTCCTTCATCGGCTGCGGCGCCAGCCTGGGATAGATGCAGGACGAGCCCAGAAACAGCAAGCGCTTGACCTGGTTCTTGTATGCAGCGTGAATGACATTGGTCTGGATCGCCAGGTTGTCGCGTATGAACTCGGCCGGGTATTCGTTGTTGGCATGAATGCCGCCGACCTTGGCGGCGGCGAGGAAGACGTAATCAGGTTTTTCCTGTGCAAAGAAATCCTCCACCGCGGCCTGGTTAGTGAGGTCGAGCTCGGCATGGGTGCGGCCAAGCAGATTCGAGCAGCCCCTGTCGGTGAGGTTCCTCGTCAAGGCAGAACCGACCAGGCCTCGGTGGCCGGAGACATAGATTTTGGCGTCCCGGTCCATCGGCTTACCCCCTCACCCTGGCCCTCTCCCCCAAGGGGGCGAGGGAAGGATGATGCGGGTGGCCGGCGATGCAAATCCTTGCGTGTCGTTCCATCACATCACTCGTGATAATCCATGGCCTTGTAGCCATGCTTCTTGATCAGCTCATCTCGCTCCGCGCTCTTCAGGTCTTCGCGCACCATTTCGGCAACCAGTTCGGCGAAAGTGATCTTCGGCGTCCAGCCCAGCTTCTCCCTGGCCTTGCTGGGGTCGCCCAGCAGGGTCTCCACCTCGGTAGGGCGAAAGTAACGGGGATCGACAGCAACGACGCACTTGCCCGCCTCATAACCCCTCTCGTTGACCCCCGATCCTTCCCAGCGGATCGCCATGCCCAGCTCGCGGGCAGCGGCATCGACGAAATCCCGCACCGAGTATTGCACTCCCGTGGCGATGACGAAGTCCTCGGGCTGATCCTGTTGCAGCATCAGCCACTGCATCTCGATATAGTCCCTGGCGTGGCCCCAGTCCCGCTTGGCGTCCAGGTTGCCCAGATAAAGGCAATCCTGCAGGCCGAGCTTGATGCGGGCAAGCGCCCGCGTGATCTTGCGGGTGACGAAGGTCTCGCCCCGCACCGGCGATTCATGGTTGAACAGGATGCCGTTGCAGGCATACATGCCGTAGGCTTCCCGGTAGTTGACCGTGATCCAGTAGGCGTAGAGCTTGGCGCAGGCATAGGGGCTTCTTGGATAGAAGGGCGTGGTTTCCTTCTGCGGGATTTCCTGCACCAGGCCGAATAGCTCCGATGTGCTGGCTTGGTAGAATCGGGTCTGCTTTTCCAGTCCGAGGATGCGAATGGCTTCAAGAATTCTGAGTGCCCCGAGAGCATCGGAGTTGGCGGTGTATTCGGGTTCTTCGAAGCTCACCGCGACGTGGCTTTGTGCCGCCAGGTTGTAGATTTCATCTGGTCTCACCTGCTGAATGATGCGAATCAGGCTGGAGGAGTCAGTCAGGTCGCCGTGGTGCAGGATGAAGCGGCGCCCCTTCTCGTGCGGGTCCTGATACAGGTGATCGATGCGGTCGGTATTGAACAGCGAGGTGCGGCGCTTGATGCCATGCACTTCGTAGCCCTTGTCCAGCAGGAACTCCGCCAGGTAGGCGCCGTCCTGGCCGGTGACGCCGGTGATGAGGGCTGTTTTCATGGATGTCCCGATTTAGTATTTGGTTAAAACGCCAAAATCGTGGCGAAAAGCCTGACTATGTGAAATGCCAACGCGCCCAAGCCTACCTCAAACCTCTCATCAAGTCCTGCATGACCATATAGCAGTCATACCACTGGACGCTCTACTTCCGCCGATGGCGCACCTGGCGGCATCAGACTGTCGCCGAAGCGGACACGCTGATAATGTTCGTAAAGCTTTGCATATTTGAGAAAAACGTAAAAGCTCCCTGTTATCGAAGTAATAAAGCCGGCCCATCCATTGAGAAAATTGCGCTTGAAGAAATAGGAGCGCAGGAAGTACACGGGCGGGTAAAACACCAATATCCAGGGGTTGGCTGTTTTCCCCTTGGCAAGCTTGTCAGCCACCAAGCCGGTCGAGTAGCCATTAATTTTCTCCACCTTGGTATGAATATCAATCTCACCATAATGATAAAAGACGCCCTTAACGCGCTCGACCTTGCCGCTCAGTTTTGGAGCGGCATGGACCGGCATTTCGCTCATGCGGCACTTTGATCGGTCGAACAGTCGCAAGAAATAATTCAATCGCGTTTTGGGATTGTTCATGCGCCAGAATAACTGTTCCAAACGGGGCAGTTCATAACCATCTGCCTCAGGACCCTTGCGCATCAGCTCCTGAATCTCATTCTGCAATTCGGGGGAAAGTGCCTCGTCTGCGTCGAGCAGGAGGGCCCAACGATTCGATGCAGCGTCAATGGCCATTTGTTTCTGTTTGCCGTAGCCCATGAACGCATGTTGCAAAAGTCGACTGTTGAACGATTTGGCAATCTCCAGCGTCTTGTCGGTGCTGAAGGAATCGACAAGCACAATTTCGTCAGCCCATTTGACGGATTCCAGACAGGAACGGAGGGTTCGGTCGTTGTTGAACGTGGTAACACAAACGGACAATGGTTCCATGTCTGATCCTTCAAAACGAATCGTGCGTATTTGTCGACAGTGTCAATGATATAAGAATTACAAGCAGTTCTTCGAATGGGCTTGTTGGCGATAAGGATCAGTCAGTTCAGCAAATAACGGAACCAAGGAATCCAGGACAAGTTGTTGTTCCTTTTGCCAGTCACGCAGGTGCAGTAAAAATATGAGGAGCGGCTCAGCGTTGTGCAGTCAACAGCCGGAGCGTCTTCCTCGAACTCGGATCAGCTATTGATTGCTTGATATGTTCAGGATGGGCTCGAACTATGTTACTACCGCGGTTGGTCAGTTGATCCGACAAGGCGTGCATAAACGGCAAGCGTCTTCTCCAGCATGGCGGAAAGCGGGAAGTGGTCGCCCGGCGGCACCTTGGGGGGGTTGTCCAGCAGTAATCGTATCGTGTTGAGCGTCGCGGCTAGATCGTCCATGGGCAGGCAGCCTGCCGGGTAGATGGCATGCAGAATTTCTCCCACGCCGCCCTGATCATAACCTGCGGTTGGAACGCCCAGCCGCAGGGCTTCAAGTGTCGTGCGACCAAAGGATTCGGGCTTTGTCGACAACGAAAACACCAGCCGGGAAATGGCCAGAATGTTTTTCAGGTCCGGCCGATGGCCGGTGAAGCTGATGTGATGATCCAGGCCAAGGGCATGTACGTTCCGTTTCAGCTCATCCAGGTAACGTTGCTTCAAATCGCTGGCTCCGCCCACGATCAGTCCATGCACCGGCCGGCCTTCCTTCACCAGTGCAGATATGATTCCGATAAACACGTCATGGCCTTTCAGTCTGCTGATTCGTCCCGGGAGCGTGAGCAGCTGTTTGCCAGCAGCTTGAGGAAAATTCTGGAAGAAGTCTGCCTTCCAGGTTTCATCGGGTTGGTAACCATGAGGATAATCCGCGCTGGATACGCCCCGGTGAATCACCCGGATGCGGGCGACCTGGGTGACGGGGTAGTACTTAAGAATGTAGTCCTTTATGGTTTCCGAAACGGCGATAACGACTTCACCCCTGGTCATGATGTGGCTGTACGCGCTGACCGAATACATGCCATGGACGGTGGTGACAAACCGGGGGCGCGTGCCTGGGTCCATGCCTCGCCACGCCAGCCAGGCGATCCATGCAGGGAAGCGCGAACGGACATGGAGAATGTCCACTTTCTGCTCGACCAGGAAGCGGCGTAGTGGCCAGATCAGTCGCAAGGCAAACATTGACTTCTTGCCAACGGGCCAGGTGAAGTGTTCTGCGCCAAGCCGTTCCAATTCTTCAACCATCCGCCCGCCGGACGATATGACCAGCGCCCGCTGCCCCGCATCGACGAGCGCCCTGGCAATTTCCAGGGTGCCACGCTCCACTCCACCGGACTCAAGCTCGGGCAGTACCTGAAGCACAGTCAGTTTCTTTTCAGCCATTAATTTTGGAGGCTCCGGAGTATCTCGCCAGCGAATCGATCTGCCGCCCTGAATTGGTGGATGGGCTCCGGGATGCAGGGTTGTTGTTGCCATTGGCTGTTAACCCAACGTGGCGTGGAAGGACGATTTCGTCGAGCAAGATGGGCCGCAGACTGGGCCTCAACAACGCGATCGCCTTGCCAGCAAAGGCAGGATGTGCAGCAGGCAATGGCAAACGCGCGTCATGTCCTGCTGCCGGAATCAGGTCGGACTTTGCGCGACTGTGCCTGCGAGGTAATTCAACCAGCGGCCAGGCGAGAATCCAGCCCAGGCCATCATTCACGTGAATGACCTCAATTTGAGCTGATGTCAGGCGGGCAATTGCCGCGGCCGAACCCGGCGACCGGTTTTCGTGGCCGCGCTCGCCAACAGGCAGCAGCCGGATGTTCAGCATCTGGCCGGTGCAGGACTGTTTTCTGCTGTCCATGCCCGTTTGTTGAAGGCGGGCCACGAGTAGGGCGACGGATCGAGGGCAGGTCGATTGCCCTCGATCAGGTCCGCCAGCAGTAAAGCACTGGCGGGTGCCATGGTCACGCCGTAGCGGTAATGCCCCAGGCTTAACCACAGGTTGTCGAAGTCGGGATGGCGGTCGATGAGCGGGATATTGTCCGGACTGCCAGGCCGCAGTCCAGCCCAACCCCGGATCGGGTCGTGCTTTTTCAAGGCAGGTAACAGCTCGCACGCTGCCTTTTTCAAGGTATCAAGCACATCGGGCCGGGTATGCGCATCAAACCCCGCATCTTCGAGTGTGCTGCCTGCCAGCAGATGGCCATCCCGGCGCGGCACAAGGTAGAAACCCTGCTGCAGGACAACGTGATCAAGCCGGTGGCTGCCCGGCGGGTAGAGCAGGATTTGCCCCCGAATCGGCCGTACCCGGCTTATAGCAGGCAAGTTGCCCATGGGCAGGGCAGACCACGCACCCGTGGCCATGACAAACAGATCGGCAGAAAAATCACCCTGGGTGGTACAGACAGAACGGACAAGGCGATGCTCGACGTTCAAGCCCGTGACTTCGCAATCGGGCACAAGTCTTCCGCCCTGCGCGACAATGGCTTCCTTCAGCGCAGCAAGGAGGCGGGGATTTCGCGCCTGAGCGACGCTGGGCAGCCAAACGTTGTCCCCGTCAAGCTCGACCGGAAAATGATGGGCCTGACACCAGAGGAGCGCTTGCCTGGTGTCGTTTTCGCGCCGAACCTCCATGCCGCAGACCCAATATTCTGCTGAGGTTCTTGCCCGCCGTTCAAGACTGATTGCCAATTCCGGCCATGCCGCCATGCCCGCCATCGCAAGCTGATTAACTTCCTCAGGGTAAGCCCAGGGGGACAGCGGGGAGAGAATTCCAGCCCCTGCCCAGGTCGACATGCCTTCCTGCTGGCCGCGGTCTCCAATCGTCACGCGCACACCTCTGTCGCTCAGGGCGAGGGCGGCACTCAGGCCAACCACACCCGCACCGATGAAAAATGCTTCAACGTTCATGGACTGCCAGAAACCCGCGAAGGTAAATCACCCTGAACCTATGCCTTTTGTTATATGGATTTTTTTCTCCGCCTCTGCCATTTTCTAAGTCAACAAAAGCCAATCTAAGGGGAGGAAACATGAAGCAGCATGGCATGACTCTGGTTGAATTGATAATGGTCATAGCGACCATCACCATTTTATTGGGGGTAGCAATACCGAGCTATAGTTATTTGCTGAACAACGCCCGCTTGGTGATGTTGAGTAACGGCATGGTGCGAGCGCTCAATCTTGCACGCTCAGAGGCCATCAAGCGGAACGTGCGGGTGACATTGTGCAAGACGTCGCTGGCCAACAATGCGACGCCAGTGTGCGACCCAGCTGCCGAGTGGCATCAGGGCTGGCTGATCTTTGTGGATCAAGGGGTCGTCGGCGTCCTGGACGGATCAGACGAGGTTGTTGCTGCTCATGCACACCCGCCGGTTGGGGCGTCTGTCACCACCAGCAATTTCAGCAGCTTTGCAAGTTTCCTTCCCAGCGGCATTAGCCAGGGCACCAATCATCTCCCGAACGGAACTTTTCACATTTGCCTCGCGGGCGAGGAGCATCGTGTAATTCTGAATAATGCGGGACGGATACGTACCTCAAGGGCGGCCTGCTAGAAGACCCGGTCCGATTTCCTTAGCTGCTTGTGGTAATCAATCGGTGAAACCACCGGCAGCTTCGCCAAACCGGCTCACTTGCCCCAGCAGTCCGCCACGCTGTCCGTGTTATTTGTCAAGTTCTGCTGGCCCAGATTATTGAGCGTGAAGTCGCCGCAGGAATCGCCGGCCATCACGCCGGCTCGTGTGGCAGTCAACGTGAAATTCTGGCCGGCGTTCGCGAATGCGACCGCAATGTTGTATGCCGCGTTGCCGTTGGTTGGCGCTTGCAGCATGATCAGCCCGCCGGTGGCATTGCCGGCGGAGGTCTGATCATACCGGTTCGCCTCGGTGAAATTCCGCTCCAGGATGGTGGCGTCCTGCATCAGGGCAGACTTGGCCTCCGCACGGTGGCCCCGCTTCACGTAATTTGTGTAGCTGGCATAGGCGATTGTGGCAAGAATGCCGATGATGGCCACCGCAATTACCAGTTCAATCAGGGTAAAGCCAGCCTGAACGTCATTTTGCCCTTTCATTGTATTTGGCTCCATGAGGCCCGGGGGCTGCCTGTGGGATTGGACGTGTTGAAACTACCCGTATTTCCGCTTGAGGTATTGAATACGGTCATATTCTGATTTCCATTGGTCATGGATACGGGGGTATGGCCAAAGCCCGAGGTAATGGCTACCCCCACTGCGGCCGAGCTGCTCCCGTTGCTCAGGGTCACGGAATCATAAGTGCCGTCATTGTTGTAATCGAGGAAAGGCGCGGATGGCGCTCCGCCTGTGGCGGCATCCAGTTCCATCGCCCAGCCGCTGCCACCGAAAGCACATTGTCCGGCAGCCGGGATCAGCGTCATGAAGATCACGCGTCCGGACTGAATCACAGGTTGGCTGATCACCCGCTCGCCCTTCTGGGTTCCCGGCGGAAATGGCGGGTTGAGGAGATCCATGTACCAGCCCAGGTTTCCACCCGCATAGTTCACAGCATTTGACGTCACACCTCGAGTGGCCCCTTGTGTATCGATGTCCTGCATTACCATGACAGGGTTGCCGCCAACCATCGTGCTGCGGGTAAAGTTGCTGGTGCCGCCGACGAACGAACCGGCTGCGAGCTGGCTGCGGTCGAGCACGCCGTACAGGCTCTGGGTGGCCGTATTCGCAAGGTCAGAATTGTTGAGATACTGTCCCGTGCCGACGAACACCATGACTGTGCCCGACGCCCCGGACGGCAGGCTGCCCAAGGCGAGTGGAGCAGTGATGGGCTGCCTGTTGCCGAGGGAGTCCTTGGCGACAAACAGCGGCTGGCCGGCGTAGCCCACCTGCCAGTTGGCCTTGATTGAACTGCTGACGTCGAACTTCCATACGTCGCCCTGCAGATCGCCCGCATAGATCGCATCGATGGTGCCATTGTGGTCAGCGTCGAGCAGAGCAGGCTGGGACAGGCCATTGGGCGCAAGCGCGCTTCCTACCCCTGTGTCGAGCTTGATGACGTTGCCTGGGTTGTCCACCTGGACCAGAAACAGGACCGCATGCTTGTTGACGCTGTTGTAGCCATTGTTGACCACGGCGTAGTAGTGCCCATCATTGAAGCGCGCCACAGCACCCTCGCCCCAGGTCTGGCCAAGATCGTTGGCATCGGTGAATTCCCATTTCACGTTGCCATTGTTCAGGCTGCCGGGATTGGAGATGTCGAGCGCGAATACCGCGTTGGCCCCGCTGGTTGCCCCCAGGGTACCCAACAGGATCGTGTGCCAGCTGCCCGCGTAGTAGGCGTCTCCGCTTCCGGCTGAACCATCGACAAAATACTCATGACTGCCGTTGTAAGCCGGAGTGGATAGGTCTGCCAGATGCGCATACACGGTGCTGGGCACGTAGGCCCATGATTCCACGCCGGTGGCAGCGTTGAACGCGTGCAGCATGCCGTCGTTGGCGCCGACATAGATCATGTTGCCGGCCTTGGCCTGCACATACGTGGAATAGCTTGTGCCTTCGCCGCCGGGCAGCACCGAATAGCCATAATCCTCATTGCTGAGGTATAGGGGGTTGGAATCCACGATGTCGCCCAGGGGCGTGCTGCGGTCGCGGAACGTCCCGCCCTGCTTCTGTTCCAGGCTCTTGTCGCCGCGCAGGTAAGCCAGCACATTCTGTCCGCTGGTGATCTGCGCCGCAGTCAGGACGCAACCCGGGGCCTGCCCGGCCAGATAACACTGCTCGTTTGTGCTCAGGTTGCCCCATTGAAAGAGCTGGCCATTGCTGCCATCCCAGGTCCGGATATTCCGGGCTCCAGCCGCGGGTATCTGGCTGGACGCACTCCAGCTCGGCGTGTTGCTGACGCCGCTGTTGGTCACCTTGAATGCCTGCAGCTCACCGGACCAGTCCACGGTATTGAAGCTCGCTTCATACACGTAGGTATTGCTGCTGATGCTGGTGGAATTGGAGGTCAGGGCGGACGACGAGCCGGACGACTGCAGGATGCTGTTGAACACGCCGCTGAGCGCCGTATTCAGCTGGGTGGGGTTGCTGGCTGAATAGGAACTGGACGTGCCGCCGGCAGCGGCCATTTGATCCAGCGGATTGGTGGCATTGCCGCACAGGCTGGTGTAGTTGGCCAAGACCTGGGGGAGCATCGCATAGCCGACCACATACAGATCCACCCCGGCCGTCTTCAGCGCCTGGGCGGAGGCCACTGCCTGGCTGGTGAGCGTGCAGACATCCACCTGACCATTGCCCAGTTTTGGCACGCTGCCGGTTGAGTTGACACTGGGCAGGCCGTTGGTCAACAGGACGGTAAAGTTCTTGCCGCAGGAGTTGGGCACACTTCCCCCGCCATTGCCGGTCGCCGAGGTAAAGACGGTCTTGGCGGATTGCAGGGTGCCATCGATGGGAGTCAGGCCGGCGTTGAAGATGCTGCTGGCTGAATTCGTGTTGCATGCGCCTCCGCCGAAAGGCGGATTAAGAGGCACCGGGTTGGGGTTGGGTGCGTTGGCCGGTGCTTTGGGAACGTTGCAGGTCAGCTTGTTGTTGATGGTGGTCTGCTGGCCGGCATTGAGCGCCGCAATCGGCACATTCAGCGTGCCTTTGCCGGGCGAACCGTTGTTGAACCAGGTCGTCGAAACATAGAGCGAGGGAATCCGTGCGCCAAAGTCCAGGGTGTTGGTGGCGTAGTCCGAATCCGTGGGCACAAAGTAGCCCTGGTACAGCAGGTTGCCGCTGTATCCCCAGCCCTGTTCGGTGGCGTTGGCGCTACCGCCGGCACCGAGCGGCGAGTTGCCGTCGCTGGTGCCCGTCTTGGTCCAGAAACAGCGGTACGTGTCCTTGCTGGTGATATTGGTCGTATTGTCGAACTTCGCCGTCGCTGAATAGCAGAAATTCGCCGGGTACAGGCCGGTATCGTAGAAAGAGGATGCCCAGTTGTAATAGATGAAATTGAGGGGGTCCACCGGGTTGGTGATGCGGTAATTCTTGAAGGAGGAATTTTTCGCCTGATAGGGCGGTGGCGGCGCGTAATTGGCCGGATCGTAGCTGGCGTCGTACAGCGAATTATAGATGTAGTAATTCGATGCCGGGGCATTCTGCGCGAAGCTCATGAGCCCCATGTTGATCTGGCCGAGGTAACTGGCTTCCAGGTTGCGGACTGCCTGCCGTGCAACCTCTGACTTGCTGTAGGGGCTGCTGCCGCCAATGGCCGCCCCGATCGGGACCCCGGCATTGGGGTCGCCGTTTTCGTCCATGTTCTGCGCATTGCTCAGTATCATCAGCACATTGGGCGGCGAACTGGTGCCCAGGTAGAGCGGCGTGTTGTTGACGCAAGGGCCGTTTAGATTGTTGACGCAACCCGCATGAACAGCGTTGCCCCAGAGCATGAGCCCGGCGACCAGGGCCTGCGCTGCCGCGCGAAAGGGCCAATGGGGCACGGAAACATGATTCCGGCGGGGGTGATGAACGATAGCGCGCATGACAATCTCCCTTCTACATTTCTTTCAGGCTGGATTCCCGGATTAGCGAGTGGACGGTTTGGTCTTCGCCTGGCCAGGCACAGTAATGATCTTGACTCGTTTATGCGAAGCCTGATCCTTGGGCGGTTGCTGCTGATTTCCCTGCGCCGGAGCGGGTTGTTCTCCCGGAGCGGGGGCACGCATCATGCCCCAGGTCAATGAGGACTGGCCGGACAGGACCAAGAGTGCAGCGAGCAGGGTAACGTGGGATTTCATGATTTCTCCTAAGCGGGCATTGTTAGCGAACATAAATTTCCTGCAGCATCACCACGGCATTGGCTGACCCGCCGGTGCCGCGGACGGTTATGCGGAAGTAGCCGGATCCGGATGCAGGGCCAAAGGCGGCGTTGCCGACCTGGTTGCCGGCGCCTGGCGAGGTGGTCGTAAGCCGTTCAATCACATACTGGGGTTGTTGTGCTATGCCAGAGAGGGCGGTCTGCAGGGTGGCGGCCGAGGCGCCCCAGTTGTAATTGGCCCAATCCTGCGTGGAAGTGTATGCGGCGGCAGGGGACGAATTCGGCACCATGTATATTCCGGTGCCACTGGGCAGCGTGCCTGCTCCCAAAGTGGCTTCAGCTGCCTTTAATGCCGCCTCTGCCGCCTGGAATGCAAGCATGTGATCGCGCGCATTCCCGGCCATGTGTTCCTCCTGTATGGTGCTGCGCATCGCCGTGACGGCAATCAGCGTCAGCAGTACCAGGAAGATAAGGCTGACCACCAGGGCCATGCCGGATTGTCTTGAGGAATTGGGTTGCTTGTCCATGGCTCAGGGAATGCGGTTGCGAATGGCGACTGTTGCCGTGACTTCCTGATGCAGGCGGCGGTCGCTCACGGCGGCTGTATAGCTGACGTTGTTGAAGTTGTACGTTTGATTTGTAACTGTGACGTTGCTGTTGGCTCCGGGCGGCCCGCCCACCATGAGCAGGTGCACCTGCACCGTCAACACATTGGCCCAGTTGTTGGCAGCGGCCACGGTGGTAGGTGTCTGATAAACACCAACAATCCCGGCGGGCGGAATGGTGCCAGAAGTATCGACCCCCAGCCGAAAGGCCAGGTTTTCCACGTTGTCGATCAATGCCTGGGCCTGGCCGTTGTTGACCCGCTGATAAAGGGCCACCGGCACGCTGCAGGCGGCGCCAGACCACGAGGCGGCGGGACAGCCCACAAAATAATCAATCCTCTGGAACGCATAGACATTGGCGGCAGGTGCGCCGGTATTGTAGGGCGGTACCAGTGCCGCGTGAGCAATGGCATTGGGGTTGCTGGTTGCCGTAAAGATGTCTGCAAACTGGCAGTTGCTCACCAGCAGAACATCCCCGTTCTTGAATGCAAAGGGGTTTGCGCCGATGACGGTGCTGGTAGCGGTGGATGCCGGAAGAACCGCCACTCCGCCTCCGGAGGCTTCATAAATCCGCAGCACATCCCCCGCGACGCGCACTACCCCAGCCGGTGCTGCCCACCCGGCACCATTTGGGTACACCTGCAGGCCTGCGTTGATGGGACCAAGTGCTGTATGGTCAACAAGGTTGCCGGGTGGGATGCTGGCCAGATTGCTACAGCCAATATAGCCGGCCATGCGAATATTCTGCCCCATCATGTCGAGGGCGTAGCGCGCGTTTTCCTGGATGGTGGAGAGACTGTCCTGGCTGCGGAACGAGGCACGGCTGCCAAGATACATGTAGCCCACCACGGCCACCACCATGAAACCAATCGTGAGGGCGATCATGAGTTCGATCAGGCTCAGGCCTGATTGGCGCGGATGGCAGGGAGAACCGTGTTTCATAGCTGGGTATTGATCGTGAAGGATTGCACGCTGTTGCCCACGTAACCGCTGCCATTGAGCGTGCCCAGGCCGCGCGAGTCATTCCACCTGACGACGATGCTGGAAATGCCGCCGTTGGTCGTGACAGAGCCGTCGCCGCTGGGCAGGCTGGCGGCCAGCTGCTGTTTCCACTGGGTCAGGTCTGTCTGTGCGATCGGATTCGCTGCCGCAGGCGCAACCCCCAGCGCTACGTTGTAGCCGCCTCCGTTGGCGATAGTCCGGTTGGCCCGCATCCGGTCGAGAATATCGTAGGCCTGCCAGCTGGCGATGGAACGCTGGTAGGCACTTTGGTTGTTCTTGAGGCTGGCTGTCGTCAGGCCGGCAAGCCCAAGCAACCCGATGGATACGATAATCAGGGTTATCAGCACTTCAAGCAGGGAAAATCCATGTTGCCGCACGCGCATCTCCTCAGGGGCAATTGCCAAGGGTCGGGTTCGCTATTCTCTGCACATGTCCGGACGCGTCAATCTTGATCTGGTTCGACAAGGTGAGATCGCTGGGTGTGCAGGCATTGATCGTGTCTCCTCCGGCGGCGGTGGTAAGTGCACCCTGGCCGTTGAAGCTGAAACTAGTCTGGGCGCCTCCACCAACCGTAGCCTTTCCGGCAATAAGCGGGCCTTGAACGCCGATGATCTCACCATTGTCCAGGGCGCCATTATTGTTGCGGTCGGACCAGATGATCCAGCCATTCGCCCATCCGCTGTTACCGGTGCACGCGGCGCCATTGCTGGACATGCACAGGGTGGTTATGGCGCCCCCTTTTGCTGCTTCGCTGCGGGCGCTGCTGAGTGCTGAAACAAAATTGTTGGTCACGGCGGCCACCTGGTTGCGGTTAATGACACTTTGAAATTGAGGCACGCCGATGACGAGAAGTATGGCCGCCACTGCCAGGGTTACCAGCAATTCGATCAGCGTAAAGCCAAGATTTCTTCGACACATAATTTTCCCGGATCGGTTTAGTTGCACTCTAATGGCCGTTTCTCACAAGGGCCAGATAATGCTGACCGGAGGTGGATTGGCACGGATGGGTGGCAAGAGGCAAACTTGATCACGACTCTTAACGGCTGGAAAACACGGGACTTGAGCACCAGCGAGGCGAAGGTAACGGGCCTCACAAGCCTTTGGGCAAGGGAAAATTGACCTTTTCCAGCAAGCCATCCAGCGGGGCCACTTTGGTGGCCCCGAGTTCCTTCAGACGCTCGATCACCTCTTCGACCAGAATTTCAGGTGCTGAAGCGCCGGCGGAGACACCAAGCCGTTGTTTGCCGATGAGCCACGCTGGATCGATATCGTTGGCGCCATCGACCAGATAGGCGGGTACGTCAAGATTTCTCGCAACTTCTCTCAAACGGTTGGAGTTGGAACTGTTGGGCGAGCCGACCACGATCACCACGTCGCATTCAGCGGCTAGCCTCTTGACCGCGTCCTGCCGGTTCTGGGTCGCGTAGCAGATGTCATCCCTCTTGGGTCCAACGATGTTGGGGAAACGCTGCTTGAGGGCCTCGACGACGCGGGCGGCGTCATCAACCGACAGGGTTGTCTGGGTCACGTAGGCGAGCTTGCCGGGATCAGTGACCTTGAGGTTGTCCACGTCTTCGGGCGTTTCCACCAGATACATGCCTCCGTGTGCCTGGCCCATGGTGCCCTCGACTTCCGGGTGGCCCTTGTGGCCGATCATGATGATTTCCAGGCCTTTGTCCCGCATCCTGGATACTTCCAGATGCACTTTGGTGACCAGCGGGCAGGTCGCGTCGAATACGTTTAAACCGCGCCTGGCCGCTTCGCTGCGCACGGCCTGGGAAACGCCATGGGCACTGAAGATGACAGTAGCGCCGGTTGGAACTTGATCCAGTTCCTCGACAAACACGGCGCCCTTGTGCTTGAGGTCATTGACCACGTAGGCGTTATGCACGACCTCGTGCCGCACATAAATCGGCGCGCCAAATTTTTCCAGCGCGCGTTCGACGATGGCTATGGCCCGATCCACGCCCGCGCAGAAGCCGCGAGGTGTGGCAAGAAAAATCGTGCGGTTCGCGCTGCTCTTGTTCATTAATGAATCGACTCGATTTCCACTTCAAATTCGATCGGACAATCGCTGAGTGGATGGTTGAAATCAACCTTGACGCCTTCCGCCCCGACCTCGAGAACGCGCCCTGGAAGCGTTTGTCCAGTGGGAAGAGAAAACTCAATCAGCTGGTCGGCGCTAATATCCATGCCGCCGGGAATGTCTTGCGGCGCAAGGGTCTGGATGAGCTCGTCGTTGCGGCTGCCAAAGGCCTGCCAGGGTTCGAGCAGAAACACATGCCGCTCGCCCGGCTTGATTCCGATCAGCCATTGTTCCAGGGTCTGGGTCAATGTGCCATCGCCCAGCGTCAGTGTATCCGGCTCGGCTTCATCAAAGTTGGAAATGATCTCCGCCCCATTGCGCAGACGGATTGCATAGCGCAAGGCAAGTGTATCGCCCCAGGCGACTTCGGCTTTGCTAGCCATGTTTCCCGGTCCTAAACAGGCTTTCCAGAATCAGCAGCGCAGCGCCTACCGTAATTGCGGAGTCGGCGACATTGAATGCCGGAAAGGTGAAAGACTGGTAGTGAAAGTAGAGGAAGTCGACAACGAAGCCATGCCACAGGCGATCAATGATGTTGCCGATGGCACCACCGAGGATCAGCGACAGGCTGACAGCCATTAGCGTATCGTCCCGATGCTTGTTGAGCAGGTAGAGCATGAAGGCGCTGGCCACCAGGCCTATAGCCAGAAACACATAGCGCTGCCAGCCGGCCTCATGCGCAAGAAAGCTGAACGCGGCCCCGGTGTTGTGCACATGAACAAGGCTGAAGAAAGGCAGTACAGGAATTGCGGACTGGTATTCCATGCCGATAAAAACCGACCACTTGGTGATCTGGTCGACGGCGATTACGAGAGCCGAAATCCACAACCACCTGGAAACCCCCTGCAACATTGCTCCGCGCCCGACATCCTGTGTTGCTAGGTGCCGGGAATCCTTATGTATGTTCATATCTGCCTTCGGCTCCTGCGCGTCGCGCGCCTCCATTGTGCGGCTCATGACATCTCCTGGCGGGTTCTTACGCATGGCAACGCGGCTCCCCATCGCCAAACAAATTGCTGTGGCAGCGGCCACACAGTGCAGGGTGATCCGGATCGCTTCCCACGTCTTCACGATAATGCCAGCAGCGTTCGCATTTACGCTGGGAACTGGCGCTGACGCTCAGCGAATCCTCGCGGGACCGGCTTAATCGGGCAGAGGAGGTAATCAACACGAAACGCAGGTCGTTGCCCAGTGGTGACAAGAGAGCATAGGTGTCCGGACCTGCAGCAATGTCGACCTCCGCCTGCAGCGATGAGCCAATGTCGCCGGCCACCCTTAAATCTTCCAGCTGCTTTTGCACCTGGGCACGGAAGGTGCGGATCCGTGCCCAGCGATCCAGGAGGTCAGCGGCGTCAGTGATGACCGGTAGCCCATGCCAGGTGTGAAAGAACACGCTGTCATTTTCGGTCTGGTTGAGTGCGGCGTGAACCTCTTCCCCGGTAAACGACAGAATCGGTGCCATCAGCCGTGTCAGCGCCTGGACGATATGGTAGAGCGCGCTTTGTGCAGAGCGACGTGCAGGCGAATTGACGCCCGCTGTGTAAAGGCGATCCTTGAGGATGTCAAGATAAAAACCGCCCAGATCCTCGGAACAAAAGCCTTGCAGCTTCTGCGCGACCTGATGGAATTCGTAGTTGTCGTAATGGCCAATGAGCTCATCCTGCAACTGCCGGGTGAGAGCAAGTGCGTAGCGGTCGATCTCGACCCACTGTGCAACGGGGAGGGCATCGCTGGCCAGGTTGAAGTCGGCGGTATTTGCAAGCAGAAAACGCAGGGTGTTCCTGAGCCGCCGGTAGCTTTCCACCACGCGCTTGAGGATTTCATCCGATATGGACAGCTCCCCCGAGTAGTCGGTCAGTGCGACCCACAGGCGCAGGATATCTGCACCGTACTGGTCCATCACCTTTTGCGGCGCGATGACATTGCCCCTGGACTTGCTCATCTTGTGGCCTTTGCCGTCGACGACGAAACCATGCGTCAGCAGAGCGCGGAACGGGGCATGGCCGTCCGTGGCGCAGCCGGTAAGCAGCGAGCTCTGAAACCAGCCGCGATGCTGGTCGGAGCCCTCCAGGTAGAGGTCGGCCGGATGCCTGAGTTCCGGACGCTGCTTCAGGACACAGGCATGGGTTGAACCAGAATCGAACCATACATCGAGCGTGTGACGGGACTTGTCATAGGATTTCGCATCCGCGCCCAACAGTTCCGCTGAATCGAGGCCAAACCAGGCTTCAATGCCGGCCTGTTCGACGCGCTTTGCCACGGCTTCCATCAATTCGCTTGTGCGCGGATGCAGTTCACCGGTTTCCTTGTGGGTAAAGACGGGGATCGGCACGCCCCAGGCGCGCTGACGCGAGATGCACCAGTCGGGCCGACTGCAGATCATCGCTTCCAGCCGCTGGCGGCCCCACGAAGGAAAGAACTCGGTGGCTTCAACAGCCTGCATCGCCAAAGTGCGCAGGGTTTTCTGCTTCCTGACCCCTGATTCCCGAGCATTGACATCCATGCCGATGAACCACTGCCGCGTGGCGCGGAAGATGACTGGAGTCTTGTGGCGCCAGCAATGCGGGTAGCTATGACGCAGTCTGTCATGACTCAGCAGGCGGCCATTTCTTTCCAGCAAGCCAACGATGATGGGGTTGGCTTCCCAGATGCTTTGGCCGCCAACATCAGGCACGGTAGCGTAAAAGCGTCCGTCATCCCCAACCGGATTATCGACCTTCAGTCCGTAGCGATGGCCGACCGCATAGTCTTCCAGGCCATGCCCGGGAGCGGTGTGCACCAGACCGGTACCCGCTTCGAGCGTGACGTGGTCGCCGCAAATGACTGGAACCTGGCGATTCTGGAAAGGATGATTCAACATCAGCCCTTCAAGCAAACTGCCCTTGACCTGCGCCACCATGTCAGCCGATTCGATTCCGTAGCGTTTTAGTGCGGCCTCTGCCAACTGCCTGACCAGAATCAGGATGCCGCGCGGCGTCATCACCAGGTCGTAATCGAAATCCGGGTGCACGGCCACAGCCTGGTTGGCTGGCAGGGTCCATGGCGTGGTGGTCCAGATGACGGCGTGGACCGGCACATCAGGGACGACTAAACCCAGCCGTGAGGCAAGCGCATTGTTGTCTGCGACGGTGAATGCGACATCGATCGCGGGAGAGGTCTTGTCCTCGTACTCGACCTCGGCTTCGGCCAGCGCGGAACCGCAATCCACACACCAGTGAACCGGCTTGGCACCCTGGTAAAGTAATCCGGCATCATGGATTTTGGCCAGCTGGCGGATGATGTTCGCTTCGAATGGGTAATCCATGGTGCGGTAGGGATGGTCCCAATCACCCAGCACGCCCAGTCGAATGAAGTCCTTCCTTTGGCGCTCGATCTGCTCGCTCGCGTAGGCGCGGCAGAGGTCCCGGAACCTGGCGGGATCCAGATCCTTGCCATGCTGTTTTTCCACCTGCAGTTCAATGGGCAGGCCATGGCAATCCCAGCCCGGCACATAGGGCGCATCGAAACCGGCCAGGGTCTTGGCCTTGACGATGATGTCCTTGAGAATCTTGTTGACCGCATGGCCGATGTGTATGTCGCCATTGGCATAGGGTGGGCCATCGTGCAGGATGAACTTGGGACGTCCCGTGGACTTTTCCCGAATGCGTTCGTAGCGTTTCTTTTCCTGCCACGCCTTTACCCAGCCGGGCTCGCGCTTCGCCAAATCGCCCCGCATGGGGAAGGGTGTATCAGGAAGATTGAGAGTGTTCTTGTAATCAGCCATGTCTCGTCGCAAAAAAAGACTGCGCGTTGTCTACATCACGCTTGATTTGGGCAATGAGGCTGGGCAGGTCGGGATACTTTTCCTCGTCGCGTAATTTCTTCAGAAAATCGACCCGTACTCTCTGGCCATACAGATTGCGATCAAAATCGAATATATGCGCTTCCAGTGTGGGGCGGCCATTGGCCTTGATTGTGGGCCGGACACCGAGACTGGATACGCCCCGCAGCGGATTTTTGTCTATGCCGCATACCTCCACCGCATAGATGCCGGTGAGGGGAGGACGGTTATGGCGAAGCTGGATGTTGGCCGTGGGGAAGCCGATGGCACGTCCAAGCTTGTCACCATGGATTACCCGACCGCTGATGCTGTAGGGCCGGCCCAGCAGTTGGGCGGCTTTTTCCATGTTTCCCTCTGCGAGGGCTTCACGCACGCCAGTGCTGGATGAGCGTATTCCGTCTACCGTCACGGTGGGCAGGTATTCGGCCTCATATCCATGCTGGCTGCCGAGTGATTCAAGCAGCCGGAAATCCCCGGCCCGCTTTGCGCCAAAACGGAAGTCGTCCCCGACCAGAATCCAGCGGGCGCGCAGGGTATTGACCAGCGCCTGCTCAATGAAGGCTTCGGGACTCAGTGCGGCAAAGGATTTGTTGAAGCGGAATACATGCAAGCGATCAATGCCGGCGGACTTGAGCAACTCTGCCTTTTCCCGCAGGCTGGTCAGACGCGTAGGCGCCTGGGCTGGATTGAAAAACTCACGCGGGTGAGGCTCGAAGGTCAGCACGCAGGTGGGCAGTGCGCGAGCCGATGCTGCGCGCTTGAGCTTATCCAGCATAACCAGATGGCCACGATGCAAGCCATCGAAATTGCCGATGGTTAACGCGCAGGGGCCGTCAGGTGAAATAAAACCGTGAGTAACACGCATTAGGTCTATGGATATCTGCGTCCGGAATACATGGCGACAAAACTTCTCCTGCGCACCTGGATGGCTGCGCTGTGCGGCGCTTGAAATCCTCATGCATTTCTTCCATACACTCCGGTTCCTGCGCGCCGGGCGCCTCGTCTGCCGACTACTCGTCGCGATTTCTGCCAATATGTATGGTCACCGGCTGAGGGTGAACCGGAACTGCGAACTTAAAAGGCTGAATTTTAGCGGCTTTTCGCTCGTTCAGGCAGCTTTGCGATAGAACTGGCGCAAGCGCACGCCGCCCAGCCAGAGCACAAGAAAATAGACAGTCACCCCCAATGCCACGAGCCCCATCAGGTAAACAATGCGGCTGTGAAACCGGCTATGCAACCAAAAACTGTCATCACCCGAAGCAAAATAAAGGGCAAGACTCATCGCGCCTACGGCCAGGCCGACCTTGGCGAAGAATGCGTACCAGCCGGGTTGTGGGGTAAATACTTGTTGTATGCGCAACTGGTACAGGAGAGCCCCTGCATTCAGGCAGGCGCCCAGGCCGATGGCCAGGGCAAGCCCCGCATGCTTCAACGGGCCGATGAAAACGAGGTTCATGGCTTGTGTGGCAATGAGTGTGAAGATCGCGACTTTCACGGGGGTACGAATGTTTTGCCGGGCATAGAAGCCGGGAGCCAATACCTTGATCAGAATCAATCCAAGCAAGCCTACGGAATAAGCCATCAGCGCTTGCCGCGTCATCCACAAATCGTTCGGCGTGAACTGGCCATAAAGAAACAAGGTGGAGATGAGCGGCACGGCGAGCACGGCCAGGGCGGCGGCGGCAGGCAGTGCCAAGAGCAGGGTGAGTCGCAACCCCCAGTCCAGCAATCTGGAATAGTCTTCCGGTGACTCGTCCGCATAGTGTTTGGAAAGGCTGGGCAGGAGAATGGTGCCGAGAGCAACACCGAGCATCCCGGTGGGAAACTCCATCAGCCGGTCGGCATAGTAGAGCCAGGAAACACTGCCGGTGCCAAGAAACGAAGCGAAGATGGTATTGATGAGCAGGCTGATCTGGGCCACTGACACACCCAAGGTTGCGGGGCCCATTAACATCAATATCCGACGTACTCCTGGCTCGGAAAAGTTGAGGGTGGGCCTGGGCAGCATGCCGATCTTGATCAACGCGGGGATCTGGAACGCCAGTTGGAATACCCCACCCAGTAACACGCCCCAAGCGAGTGCCAGAACCGGCGGGTTAACATGGTGCGACAACACCGTGGCAGCGAGAATCATTGCCACATTCAGCAGCACTGGAGTGAACGCGGGAATGGAAAAGCGGCTCCAGGTATTGAGAATGCCGGCTGACAGCGCGACCAGCGATATGAAGCTGATGTAGGGAAAGGTGATGCGCGTCAGTAATACTGTGACATGAAATTTTGCTGGCTCATCGGCAAATCCGGGAGCGCTGATATAGACGAGAATAGGGGCGCCAAGTACTCCGAGGATTGCAACTGTGACGAGGGAAAGCGTCAGAATCGAGGCCACCTGGCTGGCCAGGATCCGGGTTGTATCTTCACCCTTCTTGTTTCTATATTCTGCCAATATGGGAACAAATGCCTGAGAAAATGCACCTTCAGCAAATAAGCGACGCAGCAGATTGGGGAGTTTGAATGCAACAAAGAAAGCGTCCGTATAGAGGCCTGCACCAAAGATTCTGGCAATGAGCGTGTCACGAATGAATCCGGAAATACGTGAAAGCAGGGTGAAACTGCTGATGGTGGCAAGGGCTTTTAGAAGATTCATCGGGCGTCGCTTCGGCGTTGCCGCATTCTGGACGGGCTTTATCCACGTTGCAAGCGGGGCTTGCGAAAGGACGGATGTTTCTCATATAATCCACGGCTTTCCGGGATCATCCGGTTCAACAGATTCTAGGAGTCAGATTTATGGCGAATACCGCCCAGGCCCGCAAGCGGGCCCGCCAGGCCGTCGCAGCGCGTGGCCATAACATGGCCCAGCGTTCCGAATTGCGCACTGCGATCAAAAAAGTCAGTGCGGCCGTGCAGGCAGGCGACAAGGCGGCGGCGGCGGCAGTTTTCCAGTCTTCGATGAGCGTGATCGATCGAATTGCCGAGAAGAAGATTATTCACAAGAACAAGGCAGCGCGTCACAAGAGCCGTCTGGCTCAGGCCATCAAGGCCATGGCCTGAAGCCAAAGCAAGCTTCAATTGAAACGCCGGGACTTCCCCGGCGTTTCAATTTGTGGCCTACGCGTTCGTTGTTGTCGTGCTGGTGGGGGGTGGCGGCGGATGGGAGTCGCCGTCTTCGATCGCAAGGTCATTCTCGCGACCAAAACCGAGTAGGAAATTGTAGGCTCGTTCGTCGAGTTCCTTGAGCCGTTTGCTGACGACAACGCACTTGACGCCGTCAAGGGTTGTAGGCTTTACGCAGGGCGAATAGCCGAGGCGATTGTCTTCATCAAAGGTTGAAAGAATACCGGCAAGGCGTTCCGCCCAATCACTGGGGCGAAAGGTTCGCCCGGAGGTGGTGATTCCTCGAATGATAATTTCGTTGGGTTTGGCGTCAGGCATATGTAAACAGGCGATTTTTGCGGATTCTAGCATGTCGGCATCTCTCAACTTAGGGCACTGCTGGCGCTGGACTGCATCTGCCTTGATATTCAGGATAAATAAGTTGATACTTGCGCCTCAATTGCCGACCAAATTAATCAACTATTCCAGGAGGACAACCATGAAAAATCCGCTTGACACTCTGTGGGGCACCGTAATTTCGGGCCTGATTCTCACGGCCGTACTGTATATTTTCGTTAAACACTTTTTGGCTTGAATAATCCGGGAGAGTAAGAAAATGGAAATGGAAATCGTTCCTGCGTTGTCCCGCTGGATCCACTTCATGTCTGGCGTAATGTGGATTGGCCTGCTCTATTACTTCAATTTCGTACAGGTTGCTGCACTCAAGGCGGCAAGTGCCGATGGAACCGGAGCCGGCATTACCAAGCATGTTGCGCCAAGGGCGTTGCTCTTCTTCCGCTGGTCGGCTGTAGTCACCTGGTTGGCTGGCGCATCCCTGCTGGGCAACCAGTTCGGCAGTGCCTTTACCCTTTCAAACGGCATGGCGGGCATCGGCATCGGCGCATGGCTGGGTACCATCATGCTGTTTAATGTCTGGGTCCTGATCTGGCCCAATCAGAAGAAGATCCTCGGCATGGTCCAGGCAAGCGATGAAGAAAAGAACAAGGCTCGCAGACTGGCCTTCCTGGCTTCGCGGACGAATACCATGCTGTCCATCCCCATGTTGTTTTTCATGGCAGGCGGCTGGTCTCACAGGGCGATTTTCGGCCTATAATTTCATTTATTGGATCGTGCAGCACGGCGGCTTGGGCCGCCGTGTCTATTTTCAGGCAGCACCATGACAGATCATTTGATGAATACCTATGCCCGTCAGCCCCTGGCGTTTGTCAGGGGGGAGGGCGCCTATTTGTGGGATGAAACCGGCAAGCGCTACTTGGATGGCGTCGCTGGCGTGGCAGTAAATACCCTGGGCCATGGTCACCCTGCCCTGGTGAAGGCAATCTCCGAACAGGCGGCCATGCTGATTCACTCGTCAAACTTGTATAGGGTGCGGCGCCAGGAACAGCTGTCTGATCGCCTGTGCCAGCTGTCCGGAATGGATCGCGTGTTTTTCTGCAATTCGGGCTGCGAGGCCAATGAAGCAGCGATCAAACTTGCTCGCCTTTATGGACACGAGAAGGGCATCGACAATCCCACCATCATCGTCATGGAAAAGTCGTTTCATGGCCGGACCATGGCAACGCTGTCGGCTACGGGCAGCCGCAAGATACAGGCCGGGTTTGAGCCGCTGCTGGGCGGATTTGCACGCGTTCCGTTTAACGATGTGCAGGCTGTTCGTCAGGTGGCTGAAAAAAATAGGGACGTGGTTGCCATATTGGTTGAGCCTGTTCAGGGCGAAGGTGGAATCAACACGGCGGCTGCGGACTATCTTGCCGAACTGAGAAAGATCAGTGACGAATTCGGCCTGCTGCTGATGCTGGATGAAGTCCAAACGGGCATGGGCAGAACCGGGAAGTGGTTTGCATTCCAGCATACCGACGTCATGCCGGATGTGATGACCCTGGCCAAAGGCTTGGGTTCGGGGGTACCTATCGGGGCCTGCCTGGGCAGGGGAACAGTGGCAGATATCTTCAAACCCGGCAATCATGGTTCCACTTTTGGGGGCAATCCCCTGGCTTGTGCAGCAGCACTTGCGACCCTGGATGCGATAGAGCAGGAAAAGTTGATAGACAATGCGGTCAAAGTTGGACACGGCATTGTGCATGCATTACATAAGGCACTTGCAGAGTTGCCGGGCGTAGTCGAGATTCGGGGGCAGGGACTCATGATAGGAATTGAATTGGATCGTTCCTGCAGTGAGCTTGTCGCTCAGGCAAGGGACAACAAGGGGCTACTGATCAATGTGACTTCAGACAATGTGGTTCGGCTGGTCCCGCCGCTTGTATTGAGTGAAGCACAGGCTGGTGAAATGGTTGCTGGCGTGGCCCAATTAATTACTGAATTTCTCACGCAGGCGGCCTAATGGCAGCCAGGCATTTCCTCCAATTCAAGGACCTGACCCGCGAAGAGGTCGAATACCTTTTCCTGCGCGCGCGGATCATCAAGGCCCGCTTTAAGACTTACGAAAAATATCATCCGCTGACAGACCGGACGCTGGCGATGATTTTCGAGAAGAGTTCCACGCGTACTCGTCTGTCTTTCGAAGCAGGAATGCACCAACTGGGCGGGGCAGCCATATACCTCAATACCCGGGATACGCAATTAGGGCGTGGTGAGCCAGTGGAAGATGCGGCCGAGGTGATTTCCCGCATGGTGGACATTGTCATGATCCGGACCTTTGAGCAGGAGATCATCGAACGATTCGCAGCGCATTCCCGTGTGCCGGTGATCAATGGCCTGACCAACGAATACCATCCCTGCCAGGTGCTGGCGGATATATTCACCTTCATTGAACACCGTGGCGACATTCACCGCAAGACCGTAGCGTGGGTGGGCGATTCCAATAACATGTGTAATACCTGGCTGCAGGCCGCCGAGGCGTTGGGCTTCAATGTGCATGTCTCCACCCCGCCTGGCTATGAAGTCGAGCCTGAACGAGCCGGCTTGTACGGTACGGCCAACTTTGAAAGCTTTGCCGACCCGATGGATGCCTGCAAGGGCGCCGATCTGGTAACGACGGATGTGTGGACCAGCATGGGTTTTGAAGCAGAAAATGAAGCGCGTATGAAGGCGTTTGCCGACTGGCAGGTTGACGTCGATATGATGAAGATTGCCAACCCTGACGCAGTCTTCATGCACTGCCTGCCTGCGCACCGTGGCGAAGAGGTGGCAGCAGAGGTGATCGACGGCAAGCAAAGCGTGGTTTGGGATGAAGCTGAAAATCGATTGCACACCCAGAAAGCTTTGATGGAATACCTTTTGATGGGCCGGATCAGCAACGAGGGAGATAGCGCGTGAACTTTGTTTACTTCAAGGACATGGATTCTCTTTATTTGGAGTTGACCCCTGATAATGCCGAGCATGCATGGGAGGCACATCCAGGTCTTGTTCTGAATATATCAGCGGATGGTCGGCTTGTTGGAATCGAGATCGAGAAGATAAGTGAAAAAAGTCGTCTGGATCTACTGAGGGTCGCCAATTTTCCCGGTCAGGTTGAAGTCATCGACCGCAGTCAGTCCGGCAATACCCATTAAGTGAGCCAAAAAATGAGTGATGTTAAGAAAGTCGTTCTCGCCTATTCAGGCGGATTGGATACCTCTGTCATCCTGAAATGGCTGCAGGATACATACAGCTGCGATGTCGTTACGTTCACCGCTGATATTGGACAGGGCGAGGAACTGGAGCCTGCCCGTGTCAAAGCACAGAAGTTTGGCGTGAAGGAAATCTTTATCGAAGATCTGAAAGAGGAATTCGTTCGGGATTTCGTGTTTCCGATGTTCCATGCCAATACGGTGTACGAAGGGGAATACCTGCTGGGAACTTCAATCGCTCGTCCCCTTATTGCCAAGCGTCTGATCGAGATCGCCAATCAGACTGGTGCCGATACCATTTCCCATGGTGCCACCGGCAAGGGCAATGACCAGGTGAGATTTGAGTTGGGCGCGTATGCGCTGAAACCGGGAATCAAGATCATTGCTCCCTGGAGGGAGTGGGATTTGCTGTCCCGTGAGAAACTCCTTGCCTACGCCGAGCAACATGGTATCCCGATAGAGATGAAGCATCGGCAGGGTGGCAGTCCCTATTCCATGGATGCGAATCTTTTGCACATTTCCTATGAAGGACGCCATCTGGAAGATCCGGCGGCCGAAGCGGAAGAGGACATGTGGCGCTGGACGGTGTCTCCGGAGAATGCGCCTGATGCAGCCGAGTATCTGGATATCGAATTCGAGAAAGGCGATCCGGTAGCGCTGAACGGAACCCGAATGAGTCCGGCGGCATTGCTGGCCATGCTCAATGAGCTCGGAGGCACGCATGGCATTGGCCGGCTTGACCTGGTTGAGAATCGCTACGTCGGCATGAAGTCCAGGGGCTGTTACGAGACGCCGGGTGGAACGATCATGCTGCGTGCCCATCGCGCCATCGAGTCACTGACGCTGGATCGGGAAGTGGCGCATCTGAAAGATGATCTCATGCCGCGCTATGCCAGCCTGATCTATAACGGATACTGGTGGAGCCCGGAACGCCTTGCCTTGCAGGCCCTGATTGATCATACGCAGCAGCATGTAAACGGCTGGGTTAGGCTCAAGCTCTATAAGGGCAATGTGATTGTGGCGGGCCGTGATTCCAATACGGATTCACTGTTTGATGCGACCATTGCCACGTTTGAGGATGATGCGGGTGCATATGATCAAAAGGATGCGGGGGGATTCATCAAGCTCAATGCCTTGCGTATGCGGATCGCGGCTCAACTTGAAGCGAGAAGGAAATAAGCATGTCCCAGTTTGACAATGTAGCAGTGTTTAAAAAGGCCAACGTCTACTTCGATGGAAAGTGTGTGTCGCACACTGTGCAATGGGCTGATGGCAGCCGTAAGTCGATCGGTGTGATCCTTCCGGCGAAGTTGACCTTCAATACCGGTGTCCCGGAACTCATGGAAACCGTCGAAGGACGCTGCCGGGTGAAACTGCCCGGTGATCAGGACTGGAAGGAATATGGTCCAGGCCAGTCATTCACTGTGCCGGGCAATTCCAGTTTCGAAATTGAAGTGCTGAACGAGCCGTATCATTATGTTTGCCACTTTGGCTAAACAAGATTCCGTAAATCGGCTGCATGGATCTGTAGCTGTGTTGGATGGTGCTCGGAATCATGGTGGGCTCGCGTCATCACTCCGGTTCCGGCGCACCGTGCGCCATGGCCATCAACCCTTTGCTGGGACTTATGTCGCTAATGTGTTTTGAGGTGATGCAATGACAACCCTTGTGGTGGTCAAGAAGAATGGTGCAGCAGCGATAGCGGCGGATACCCTGACCAAGTGGGGTTCGATCAAAGAGTCTGCTGACTATGTGGTTAATCACGGCAAGATTCTTCAGGTCGGGGACAACCTGATTGCGGTCACCGGCTACACCACATTCATTTCCATCTTGAAGGATTATTTCGCCCAGAAGGATGTTGAGGCTGACTTCTCCGGTGTTGCGGGAATATTTCGCACCTGGCAACAATTGCATGCCGTCCTGAAGGATCGCTATTTTCTGCAGTCGGGTGAAGACAAGGATGACGATATCGAGTCCAGTCAGATGGATGTGCTGATTGCAAATCCGCGGGGCATCTTCGGTGTGGCGGAGCACCGTTCTGTTCAGGAGTTTTCCCGTTTCTATGCTTATGGTAGTGGCTCCGAACTGGCACTGGGTGCGATGTTTGCGCTGTATCCTTCGCAGCTTACAGCCGAACAGATAGCACGCCGGGCGATCGAAGCTGCTGCAGAATTCGACGACCGCACCGGCTTGCCGGTGCATGTGATAGCAATTAACTTGAACGCCTGAGGAGGAGTCATGCCGTCCTTCGATATCGTTTCTGAGGTGGATCAGCAGGAAGTCAGAAATGCAGTGGAACAAACCAACAAGGAAGTGGCCAACCGCTTTGATTTCAAGGGTAGCGATGCACGGGTCGAGCAATCTGCGTACGTGCTGACTGTCTTTGCTGACGATGATTTCAAGCTGGATCAGGTACAGGACATTCTGAATGGCAGGCTTGCCAAGAGGGGAGTCGATGTCAAATGCCTGGACGTGGCCAAGTCGGAAAAGATCTCCGGCAACAAGGTCAAGCGGCAGGTGACAATCAAGACCGGGGTAGAGACTGAATTGGCAAAGAAGATTGTCAAACTGCTCAAGGACAGCAAACTGAAGGTTCAGGCCAGCATTCAGGGTGAAACCGTCCGGGTATCAGGTGCCAAGCGCGATATCCTGCAGGAAGCCATTGCTTTGGTACGCAAGGGCGTGAGCGACTTCCCGCTGCAGTTCAACAACTTCCGCGACTAGGAGAAATGATGGCCAAGGTATTGGTGCCACTTGCTGCAGGGTGTGAAGAGCTTGAAGCGGTTACCATCATTGACCTGTTGCGGCGGGCTGGGATAGAAGTCATCACAGCGGGGCTTGAGCCCGGCATTGTCAGGGCGAGCAGGGGTACTCAGCTGGTCCCTGACACCATCATGGACAGCGTGCTGAATGATGACTTTGACATGATTGTCTTGCCGGGAGGCATGCCGGGTGCCCAGCATTTAAAAACGGACGGGCGTGTTCAAGCACTGCTGAAGAAGATGGCAGGTGAAAACAAATACACCGCAGCAATTTGCGCTGCCCCTATTGCATTGGCTGAGGCAGGGCTGTTGTCCGGGCATAGAGTAACAAGCTATCCCGGGACGCTTGAAAAGCTCGGTTTAACTGATGTCACCTTGCAATATGAACCAGTAATCAGGGATGGCAAGGTTGTGACTTCACGCGGACCAGGCACTGCAATGGATTTTGCCCTGGAGTTAATTGAAATTCTTGTCGGCGAGAGCAAGCGGGGAGAAGTTGAAGCCAGCCTTGTCAGAGCTTGATTTGGGGTCGATACCCGGGTCTGATATTCTAGAATTCGATTATTGCGAGCAGCACAACTATTTTCGGAGGGCCCCATGTTGATACGTGAAATTCTGACAGTGAAGGCAGATGAGCTTTTGACTGTGTCGCCCGATGCCCTGATCGCCGATGCCATCAATCAAATGGCAAGTCACGACATGGGTTCGCTTATTGTCATGGATGGCGGCCATATGGTGGGGCTGATTACGGAGCGTGATATTTTGCGTGCATTGGGCAAGCATGGCTGCAACCTCGCCACGGCCAAGGTCTCGGACATCATGGTGACTGAACCGGTCATTGGCAGCCCGGAGGATTCAGTAGACTACGTTCGTGACGTCATGACGCGGTCCAGGGTAAGTCATTTGCCCGTGCTGGACGAACATCATCTTGTTGGCATTATTTCTTTCCACGATGTCGCTCGTGCCTGTCTGAAAGAAGCCAATTTCGAGAATCTGCTGCTGAAACGCTATATCAAGCACTGGCCGGAGTGATTCTGGTCTGGGTCTAATGCGAGCTGGCACATCGACTTGATTGCAGCGATTGGCTTTACTTCGAAACTAAAGAGACAGTCTCGCGGCGTGCTGAGTCCGCTGGCATTCGAACGGCGTTAATCTCGAAGGCAAAAACGGCCTACAAGAGGGGGGAGTCTGGTTTAACTTGAGGGCTTGAATCCACTACAACCGATGGGAGCTCGACTCTGCCAATAACAATCGAAACAGTTTCAGACGCTCCTTGGCAATCAGTCCTTCGGCTACCGCATTGGTCAAGGCGCAGTCAGGTTCAGCAGTGTGGTGGCAATCGCGAAATCGGCACTTTCCAAGAAAAGGGCGGAAATCCGGGAAAGCTTGCTCCAATGCAGCCTGATCGAGATGAGCCAATGCAAATTCCTGCAATCCTGGCGAATCTATCAGCGATGTTGTTTCACTTAGCCGATATAGTTCACTGTGACTGGTGGTGTGCTTGCCACTATCCAGAAAGTGGGATATTTCCCGTGTGCGGGCCTGAACGTTCGGTACAAGGGCATTGAGCAGGGTTGATTTCCCCATTCCTGATTGGCCCACCAACAGCGAGGTGTGACCCTCAATCGCGCTACGTAATTTGGCTACATCTTGTGTCGCGCAGACACCAATTAGTGGGTAACCGAGATCAGATAAGGGCTGTAATCGACGATATGCTTCATGATGTTCCGGCAGGTCCGACTTGTTCAGGAGGATCAACGCTGAGAGTTGTTGGCTTTCTGCGGCCACCAGACAACGCTGGATTAGTTCCACGGAAAAGCTTGGAACAGGGGCTGCAACAATAACGACCAGAGTGACATTGGCTGCAATTGCCTTGGTATGGAATCGGTCTGAACGGTAAAAGAGACTGGAACGAGGCAGTATTCGATCAATCACCCCCGCGCCAGGAGACGTAACGGAAAACTCGACCTGATCACCACAGACCGCGTCGCTCTTTCTTCCTCGAGTAGCGCATTCCGTCCGATTCCCGCCGGGGCTCTCGACAATAAAACGACGGCCATGAGCCGCCACGATTTGACTTGCCAGTGTTGTTAGAATCGAGGTGTGGTTTCCGATGATTTTACCTCATTGGCCAGTGCCAGAATCCGGTGTTTCAGCCTCTCTGAAAGTTTCGAATATTCGTGCTGAAGCACATATTCTGCCTCATCTTTCTTGCCGGCCTTGTGAAGACTGACAACTTGAGCCGCCAGCCGGTGAAACTCGGCGTGCATGGATCGTACCGTTTCGAATGTTGAGGCGCTGGCATATGACTGACCATCACCATATATCCATTTGCCCAGGGCGCAGTTGTTGTCGACACTAATCGATTCTGGGTCCAAAGTCTCCTGGCTGGTTCCATCCAGCAGGGCCAAAAGACGTTTCTTCCATAGCACGTGGGTTCCGATAATTCCGAGCCAATCCATGTCTTCTCCGTTAGTTGGGTCAGTTTTTGTATGTGTTTAACGGGAATGGATATCAACGACTTTACAACAACGATTGCAAATGGCCCGGCAAGAGATTGGGAATATGCCTATATGTCGAATAATGCATCCACCTTGGCGGCACAAATAAAGTCATTCTCAGACAACCCGTCGATCGCATGAGTCCAGTACTCCACTCGGCAGGTGTTGTAGCCAACGATCATGCAGGGATGGTGATCTTCCCGGTGGGAGACCCACATCACGGCATTGGCAAAAGCCTGGGTCTGATAATGATCCTTAAATTTATACTCCTTATTAATTTTGACGCCATCCCTGACCCATCCGGACAAGCCTTTCAGCATGGGTGCAATTTGCTCATCACTCAGGGGCGCAACGCCGCCCTCGCAGGGAGCGCATTTCTTTCTCGCCAGTTCGTTGGCCATCTCAGACATAAAGACTCCTTCCTTTCCCTACTTGAACTTGTAATATTTTTGATTGAGGTAGGCAATAACATCGGCCTCTTCTTCCGGGAACAAACCTGCACCTATGTTGGCATTGCACCCGGCTACCCGGGCTTCCAGTTGGCGGAGGTTCTTGATTTTCCTGTCAGGGCGCAGGTAGATTTCACTGCCATCACCCCCATACATTGAGACGTGACAAGAAATACAGTTCTTCTCCACCAGCGCTTGCCCGCGTTTGGGGTCGGGCTTGTCTGCCGCATGGGCAATTGTGCCCATCATCCCAAGTGCCAAGGTCATCATCCACAAACGGTTCATGGTTTTACTCCAAGGTTTCGATGGTCATTTGATTATGGAGGGCATCGAAAGTTTATGCTACTGCTTGTGCGAAAATGCCATTTCTTGCTTCGAGATCGCACGCTATGCCGCAAAACCCTTCCAACCTGATCTGGATTGACATGGAAATGACAGGCCTGTCGCCGGATAACGATCGCATCATTGAGGTGGCGCTTGTGGTGACTGACGCAGAACTCAATACCATTGCTGAAGCGCCGGTTTTGGTAGTACATCAAACTGACGCTGTAATGGACGGCATGGACGCATGGAACAAGGGCACCCACGGCAAGTCAGGGTTGATTGACAAAGTGAGGTCGTCACAGCTTGATGAGGCAGAAGTGGAAGAGCAGATGATCAATTTCCTCAAGCAACATGTTCCAGAACGGGACTCTCCCATGTGTGGCAATTCCATCTGCCAGGACAGACGCTTCCTGGCGCGGCACATGCCCAGGCTGGAAGCCTATTTCCATTATCGTAATCTCGATGTGAGCACGCTCAAGGAACTTGCCAAGCGTTGGCGGCCCGGTTTACCGGAAGGCTTCAAAAAGGCCAGCAAGCATGAAGCCTTGGCCGATATTTACGAATCGATTGATGAGCTCAAGTATTACAGGGAGCACTTTATTCAAACCGCCGCAGAAAAGGCTGGCCAGTAGCACAATTAGCTAGTTTGCAACGCTGCTCACAAGCCAGGGTTTCCGGGAAGGCAGCTTCCCCTGGCGATAGAAAAGCCAATTTCAGCAATTTCCCGGATGGCAGGCAGGCGATGCCGATTCGAGGATGACAGCGCGCTTGTCCAGACCGCAGCTTTTCAAAGGGTCGAGGAACATACTGGAATCGATACGTTTTCATTCAGGGGATACTGACTTGTAATGCGACATCTTCTCTTCCAGGGTCGGTATGAAATCAGATCGTTCGTCCACGGGCAGGTAATGACATGAGCCTGCTGTGGATCTGGGTGGCTGCGTTGCCCGGTGTTGGGAAACTTCACGTACTTTGTGCCATTTTCTGTGCACCCTGCTTGCGAACGGCTTGCCTTGACTTCTGTGCCTATTCATACGGAAGAATTTGAATGAGATCAGGTTCTTGAGGCTAGATCTTCTTTGATCATGCGGCTAATCGTCCGAGCTGTCTCGATTCTCTTTCTTGTTTATGGGCCGGCTTTTGCCTCTGGGCTGTTGCCCGGGAACAAACTTGAAGGCAGTCCTTCGCCCTTCCTGGCGATGCATGGGAGGGACACGATCAAGTGGCAAACCTGGTCGCCGGAAGCATTCGATCTGGCGAAGCGCAGCGGGCGGCTGCTTTTTGTATCGGTCGGCTACTTTGCCTGCCACTGGTGCCATGTCATGCATCATGAGAGCTATGAAAACCCGCGGATAGCAGCTTACCTTAATGCACACTTCATTCCGGTCAAGGTTGACCGGGAGCTCAATACCGGGCTGGATGATGAACTGCAACGATTTGCCAGTGACATAATCCATCAGGGCGGCTGGCCGCTCAATGCATTTGTGACACCCCAGGGTTATCCGCTTTCAGTTGTCCTGTACCAGCGGCCGGATGAGTTCCTTAAGACGCTGGACCGGATAGCAGAACGATGGTCGCGTGACCAGGAAAAGCTGGCGGAAATGGCTCGTTTGGCGGCTCCCCATCCGCAGCCCCTATCCGTAGCGCCGTATGGACCGCAACAGCAGTTGTCCTTGCTCAATTCTTTCCTGGATTCTGCGCAGGCAGAATCGGATCCCCTGCAGGGCGGGTTCGGGGAGGTAAGCAAATTTCCCCATGTGCCCCGGTTGAATTTGTTATTGGCTATCCAAACGAAATCGCCCGACCCAAAGCGCGAAGCATGGTTGCGATTGAGTTTGGATTCCATGGCCGATCGAGGCCTGAGAGACCATGTGTACGGCGGTTTTTTCCGCTATACGACCGATCCTGGCTGGACGGTACCGCATTTTGAAAAAATGCTTTACGACAACGCCCAGCTTGCCATGCTCTATCTGCGGGCGGCCCGGGTTTTGAACGAGCCGAGGTATCAGGAGGTTGGGCGAACAACTCTGGATTTCATGTTGTCAGTCTTGCGCGACCCCGAAAGCGGCGGATTCTATTCCAGTACTTCTGCCATAGATAGCCAGGGGAGGGAGGGAGCAGCGTACCTTTGGAGTTATGAATCCTTGAAATCACTGCTGTCACCCGAAGAGTTACGGGTGGCACGTCGAGTCTGGCAGCTCGATCGCTCATCGTTCGATAGCGGCTATTTCCTTCCAGCCGAATACCAACAGGTGACTGCTGATGAGCGGGACGTGCTATCCGGGGCATACCACAAACTCCGGACAGCCCGCCCGAATGTGGACGTGCCGAGGGATAGGAAAATGCTGACAGGACTCAACGGACTGGCGCTATCGGCCTTCAGCCATGCAGCAGTTCTGGATGATCGGTATCGCAACGCAGCCAACAAGCTATACACGTTCATGGCTTCCCAGTGGCGTAATGGAAGTGTCAGAAAAGGCCAGTTCGGTCATCAAATATTGCCCGATCCCGAGCTTGAAGATTATGCCTATGGGGCATCGGGCTTGCTCGACTTTGCCGAAGCGATGAAGAACAAACAAGCAGAATCTCTGGCCCATAAATGGGCTATAGAGGGCTGGAAGAATTTCTCTGGGGTTTCGGGCTGGAGACGAGAGAAGTCACCTTTACTGAAATCTGCACGACCCAGAGCTGTGTTGGAAGACGGGGTTATTCCCTCTCCCTCCGCTGTCTTGATTGCTGCAAGCTTGCGTTTGAACACTCCCGAATCGGTTGAGAAGGCTCAGCGTGCCCTGAATTGGCATAGTGCAGAAATACAAAGTGACCCGTTTGCTTATCCGACCCAGATTGGGCTCATCAACGGGTTGTTCGATTAGGGCCCTTCGTCAGCTTGAACCGGTTGCTCGATACGAGGTCGCCTAACAACCTTGACGCTGAGGTCGATACGCTTGGCATCGCGACCCAGCGTCAGACGGGCTTCAGCGCCTGGCTGCAGATTGGCGATCAGGTTCAACAAGGATGAAGAATCTGCAACGGCCTTGCCATCCACTGCCAGCAATATGTCTCCGGGTTTGACGCCGGCTGCATCGGCAGGGCCGCCTTTGAGAACGCCTGCAATGAGTGCCCCTTCCGTGTTCTTCAGATTGAACGATTCAGCCAGTTCGGGGGAGAGATCCTGTACTTCGATGCCGACCCAGCCCCGAGTTACGCTTCCATTCTTGATGATTTGTTCCATCACCTGTTTGGCAAGTTTAGCTGGTATGGCAAAACCGATGCCCTGCGAGCCGCCGGTACGGGAATAAATTGCAGCGTTGATTCCCACCAGATCGCCAGCGCTGTCGATCAGCGCCCCTCCAGAGTTGCCTGGGTTGATGGCCGCATCCGTCTGGATGAAATTTTCAAAGGTATTGATCCCCAGATGGCTGCGACCCAGCGCGGACACGATTCCCAAGGTTACGGTTTGGCCGACCCCAAACGGGTTGCCGATCGCCAGTACCCAATCGCCCACGCGCAAATTGTCGGATTGGCCAAAGGTGATGGCAGGAAGATGGGTGGCGTTGAGTTTGAGAACGGCCAGATCAGTGTCGGGGTCAGAACCTACAACCTTGGCTGGGTAAATCTTTCCGTTTGAAAGCGCCACTTGAATTTCATCTGCGGCCTCCACGACATGGTTGTTGGTGAGGATATAACCGTCAGCACTGGCGATGACACCCGATCCAAGGCTGGACACCTGGTGTGGACGGGGATTAAAGCGATCACCAAAGAAATGCCGGAATATGGGGTCATTGGCAAATGGGTGGCTCGATTCCCTGACCTGCTTTTGGGTAAAGACATTGACTACGGAGGGGGTGGCTGACTGAGCTGCATCCGCAAAAGACCCCGTCACCCTTGCCGGCGTCCCTCTGGCTACCTCATTGATCGTGACCGGATTTGAAGGTTCGCGCCAGCTAAGCCAGTCAGGCTTGAACAGCGCGATCACCATCAAGACGCCAAGCGCCGCCGTGACGGCCTGGGCAAAAATCAGCCAGTATTTTTTCATTTCCGGGTCGGTTGGGTCATGGGGTCAAGGCAAATATTATAGTGCTTCAAAGAACTTTTATAAGGCGGGGACCGTGGCAGCGAATTGCCTCAAGATAAAAGTTACCGAACATAGTCGTGCAGGGGAATCGTTGCCTCAAGTTAAAGGTTACCGAAATACCAAAGGTAATCTGCCATGGGCAAACAAGAGCGGCGCGCTTATCTGGA
>JBAUMF010000048.1:0-62109 GCA_049578545.1 Thiobacillaceae bacterium | reverse complement strand
CTTCATGGATTCCACCACGTCATCAAAGCTCAATCCAGGCTTGGCTTTGTACTTGGTGGTCATGTAATTCATCACATCCCGGATGTTCATGTGCATGCCCTGGGCCATCCAGGGCATCATCATTTTCATCATGCGGGTCTTCTCTTCCTTGGTCTTGCTCGGGGACATCGTCCAGGGCTTGATGGCCTGCTGGGCGGGCTGGCCAAACGGCATGAAGGGGGAGAAGCCAAAGGAGGGGGTGGTGGTGGTGCCCTGCAGATACGGATTGTTTTGCAGGTAGGGATTGGTCTGGGGCGTGGGAGCATCCGCGGCCACTGCGGTCATGGCAAACAGCGATAGCAATAAGGTGGCCTTGAATTTCATTGGTTTCTCCATGAATTGTGCTTCAAACTGATCATTACCCTGCGGGAAACCATAGTCAGGGCCGGACGTATGCCCATCCGGCTGCCTGAAGCTTGATGAGCTCAACAATCCCTGCCTCTACATAGCCTATGTTGGGCAACATGTCATCGTGGCTGATATTCTGGGCCTTCATGGTGTTCTCGCAGGCGACGATTTTCACGCCTTCCCCGAGGGCCTCGGCCACCTTGTTCCCCACCAGGGAATCATCGCGCAGCATGGGAATGGCATCGCCATACACCACCATTTCGATGGCCACGTTCTTTGGCCCCAAGGCGCGCTGGATGTTGTGGAAGTTTCCGAACACCTCGTTCCAGATATGCTGGTCACCTGTAGTCACCGCGAACACGACGCGGTAGGTGGGCGCAGCAGGCGTCTCAGCCGCCTGTACCCCACTCGCAGCAGGCAGGCAGGTGACCAGGGTGAGGCTTACCAAGGCTAGTAATGCACGCTGGATTGCAAACACGACTTCTCCTTTCGCAATAAGTAGCTGTTTGAAGGAAGCGATGATGCTGCCACGATATGATGCAGCAGCAGCCCGTGGCGTGAAACAGAGCGGGTCAAACCTTGATATAGGTCCAACCCTCTTTCAAATGAGTGACAATTTCACCAATGGCCGAGGGCGCAACATGGACCTGAGGAAGCAGCCTGACAACCTCTCCTTCCTGCTCGTACCGCTTTATCGATTGGCCACAGGCGACAAATCTCAGATTTTTCGGATATTCCTTTTCCAGCTGGCCAATTCTGGCGGCATCCTGGCTTCGGTCAACACGCATCATGTCCAGGCCACGGTTATTGGCCAGAATTTCGATATGAACATCCTGCCGGCTGGCCTGCGCATCCCTGAGCAAGTCGGAAGCTTTCGCCAGAGCCAAGCGGACCTCATCGGGATTATCGTTATCGACGTGCAGGAGCACCCGATCAGACCGGGGGGTAACAGCAAGGCTGACGACCTGCACGTTCTTGGGAAGTAACGATGCAGTTGCCCAACGTGCCGTCGATGTCGATTCATGAAGCTTCCATCCAGTCAATGTGCCAAGTGCCAGTACCAGCACGGCTGCAATGGCTTTGCTCAGGTGTCCATGCCAGGAAGGGGCACGGGAGGAAGGCTTCTCCAGCTTGTCTTCATAGGCGTGGCGGACCATGAGCTTCAGGTTGCGCAGTTCGCAGGCAGATTCGGCCAGGTCATGATCCTCACTCATCGCCTTGAACATGTCGTCAACTTCCTGCCTGGAAAGTTCTCCGTCCACAAAAGCGCAGAGATATTCATTTGACGGCGTGTTCATTTGATTCTCCTGAGTCGAGGTGTGGCGATGCCCGGACGCATGGACTGCATGGACTCTTTAAGGGCCAGCCTGGCGCGGGACAAACGGCTCATGACCGTACCCGCGGGCACGTCCAAAATTGCAGCGACTTCCGCATAGCTGCAGTCCTCTATATCAACCAGGGTCAATACCTGTCTTTGCGCCAGGGGCAGTGCGCCAATGGCCTGCCGGACCTGGAGAGCCAGCTGCTGTTCTGCATACTGATCATCGGGGCCGGGCCGCGGGCATTCCAGGCTTTCACTCCATTGATCGATATCGTCGTGGGGTTTGCGTGCGCGCAGATGGTCGCGCCAGCAATTGTTAAGAATGGACATCAGCCAGCACTCCATTGCCCGCGGCTCCTTTAGCGAGGAAGTGGTGGTAATGGCCTTGGACAATGCCTCCTGGACCAGATCCTCAGCCAAGTGGGAATCATGGCACCAGGCATAGGCCAGCCGATAGAGTCGTGGGCGCATGCGATTCAATTCCTTGTTGCGATTCAAAGGCCAGATCATTCCAGTCCCCAGGACAAAGAAGCAGAAAATAAGGGTAGCTGATGAATAAGACGTAACATATGGCAAATTTATTCCAAATGTAAGGAATAAAACCAAATAGAGTCGCGTCTTACTCAGACTGCCTCGAAATTTGGGGCAATTCAAATCCATGGAGACCGTCATGAAATCATATCAGCTGCTTCCCCGTCTGATTTTGCCAGTCCTGCTGTCACTGAGCCCGGCCCTCGTCCTGTGTTCCCCTTCTGTTCATGCAGCCAGCCAGGAGGAGGCCCAGATAAAGGTGGTCTATCACATCGATGACAGTAGCCGTGCCTCGCAGGCCATGCGTAACATCCAGAACCATCTTAATGGGAGCCCGGGGGTGAAGATTGTCGTGGTGACCCATGGCAAGGGCATCGACTTCCTCCTCAACAATGCCAAGGATGAGCGTGGAAATATGTATGAAGCCTCGGTCGCAAACCTGACAAATCAGGGCGTTGACTTCCGGGTGTGCAATAACACGTTGAAAGGCCGCAATCTTACCCAGGACGATGTGATTCAGGAAGCATCCGTTGTCCCATCTGGTGTCGCTGAAGTAGCCCGGCTGCAGGCCAGGGAAGGCTATGTTTATCTAAAGCCGTGATGCACTCTGCCGCCCGTGCGTCGCCACGACATCGGGCATGATCTGAGCTAGCCCACTAGCAGAAATCCTGGCAGATGCCTGAAAGAACGCCTGGACGATGGAAGGCAATCCATCTGCCATGCGGCATTGCTCACATATAGCGGCGTCAGAGTTTGTCAAGAACGCGGGCCCGCAGCTGCTTGTACTCGTCATCGCTGATCAGTCCCTTTTTGTGCAGAGTTTCAAGTCGTTCCAGCCGTTCAACGGTTTGATCCGTGGCTGGTGAGCTGGGCATTGAAACCGATGTGCCAGTAACAGAAGGTGTTGATGTGGAAGCAGGCTGGAAGTTCGGATCGCATTTCAGCGTGGCGTTTACATCCTTTGACAGAATATAGTCATTGACTTCGGTCGACCAGGTTTCGCAGCCGGCCTTCTTCATGCTGAGCTTGCCAAAATACCGGTAGGAAAACCCGACGAAGCCCGAACGAAAGTAGTTGCCGGGCACGATTTCCAGCGGTGTAGTGCCGAGCTCCGAGCCGTCCGCATAGGCGACCGCGCCAACGGGCTCGGAGGTGATTCTGATTTTGCCTGGAGCGTTATCAGACTGGCCAACGCTGGCACAGCCAATCGCCAGCGAAGAAGCTGAAATCAATGCCAGCCAGGGACGTATCTTAGTAAAGTGGCGCAATGTCATGAGAGCCTCTTAATGGATAACTTGAAGGGTGCTGATGGTGGTAGGTAATGAGGCACAGTTTAGGCTTCCGAGTAAATCCAACCAGTATCATGCTAAATCAAGAACAAAATAACCACCGGTTTCCCGGTGGCCTAAGGAGGAAGAGAATAGTTGCGAACAATTCAGAAAATCGCTGTCAGCTGAATTCCCACTTTGTTCCCTACGCCATTCAGGTTCTTGTTGGCCGCTGTACAATTCGTGCTTGCAGCGGTGCAGGAAAAATCCCGAAATTCATAATCGAGCGTTACCCGGGTCTTCGGGTTGAGGTGATACTGGACACCCAAAGTCGTCTTCTTGAATTCATGCTCGGCAGCCGTACCCTTCAACAGATCCACGGTGTCGTACCGGGCATCAAGCTCCCATTTTGTCTTGGGGATGAAATAACCCCCCTCCACGTACCACCCGTTGGCCTTGGCATCGGCGCCGCTGACGTTGGCAAACTTGAAATCAGGCTTGTCAGGGCCTTCCCAGATCATGCCCTTGGCATCGATGTATTCGGCCGTTACGCGGAACGGTTTGTTAAAGTACTTCACCCCCAGGCCGGCCCGATTTCGATCATGCATTTTCGGGTCATATTTCGCATCGATCGTGTCATCCAGCAAGCGCTTGCCTTGCTGGCTCCAGGCAAAGAACTTGAGGCCTTCGGCCTTGGGACCTCTTCCGCCCATCTGCTTTTCCGCTGACAGATACAGGTAGGTGTCGTACTTGCCGTCAGAATTTGAGAGGCTGAGTCCGCTGCCATTGCCGATCATCGCAGCATAGGACAGCTCCCAGTCGTTCTTTACATCAAACGCGTCGAAAACCTGAACACCGGCATCACGAAAGGCCCCATTTCCCTTATCAAAGCCATTAAGCGAATTGGCCGACATGGGAAGCGCCTGTGCAGGCTTTACATCGCTCGCCAATAAATCCCGCTGGTTCGGAAAGCGTTCAAGCAGCAGGGCGTTGCTCACTTCAGTAAAGTTGATGTAGTCGTACACCGCAATTCCCTGCAACCCCTCTTCGGCACCAGGATACTTGAACAGGCCGGCCCTGACGCGGGCGCCAGGAATATAGCTCGCTGTGATGCTGGCATCCATCAAGGTTGCCGTGTTGTCCTTGTTGGCATCGTTGTTGCCAAATTCTGTCAAGATGAAATAGTTGATTCGGCTATCGATTGGAAAGCCGGTTCCACGAACGCCGATTCTTGCCCGATTGATGTTGAACTGGCTCTGTGAATCCAGGTTGGGACCAAGCACCTTGGGGGGAACATAGCAATTGGTTACCCCAGCGGCACATCCGGCGGGGCCGGGGTTGGCATCGCTGAAATCCTTTTGGTACTGGGCCTGAACAAATCCCCAGACATAGGCGCGGGCCGAGGCCGCTGGATCTTCGGTGCCCTGGATCATGATCCAGTTGGCAGCCAGCACCGGTTCAGTTGCCGCGAGGCCCAATGTACAGGCAATGGCGATCATGGTGCGCTTGAGTCGTTTGTTGTTTTCCATCAATGATTCCTCCTTGAGCAGATAAGGTTATGTCGTCACGGCTTGGTGCCGCAGGTTTGTCACAGATGTATCGAGTGAAAGCGGTCGTTCAGGGCTTGATGTAGATGTAACCCTGTTTAACGAGTTGGCCGATGCGTACGATGCCGGCCGGCACCACCGTGGCAGCCGGATTTATTTTCGGTTCAAAGCCGAGTTGCTTCGTCATCCCTTTGAGGGTGTTGCCGCACGCGGAGAATTTGACGCCGCTCATGGACAGTGACTGGATGCGTTCAGCATTCACATTATCGGCAAACAACAGCCGCAGACCGGGGCCATAAGCAACGATCTCTATGTCCACCATACTGGGTGGATAGGCCTGCAGCAGGTTTGCAGCATTGTTCAGGATGAGTTCCTGCTTGGAAGGATCCATGTCGCTGATTTGGAGTACATAGTGGTAATCAGCGAAGCTCTGGTCAGCCGACAGCACGGGCGGGGCAGCTGACAGAATGAAAAGAGAGGAAATGACGACGAAAACAGATCGAAAATAATTGAGCATTGCTTGTCTCCAGTACGTTGTTATGAGCGCCGCCATCCGGCGCGGCTATCTTGGCGCGCCTTGATAGCCCTTCACTGTGTACGACGAATCACCAAACCTGTTTATTCCATTTTTCTCAAAAAGAATTATTTGGCAGTGATATCCCGGCCCAGGAATTGCTGTGGCTGTCGGTTCGTGGCACAGCACTCCTGCAACAGGACCCCGGTGTCGATACTGATTGTGTTGATACCGATGCGGCGATCAAGTGCAGGAGCCATGGATGCGTATTCGCAACTGACGCAGAAATTCCCGCTTCACCATTTCATTTGGAAATCGAGCAGCCATGATTTAAGGCTGGTGCCAGCCTCTTCACGCAATTGGCTTTTGGGCATTTCGAGCAACTGGCGGCCCAATATTAAGAACGTGCAACGCCTGCGCTCATCGCGTCGAGGTCGAGGAAACCAGATAGATGGTCTCAGCCCGCTTCAACAATGGCGGCCACAAGATCCCCTTTTTCCTGGACGCAGAACAAAGAAGCCACGAGCCATCCCCACCGGCAAAACCAGCAAGTTGCACCTTGATGGAATAAATGACCAGCCAGCAACGTCTAAATGGTAGTAGTAGGTGCTGGATTGAAGCGCATTTCGCTACGTGGTGTGTGGATGCCCAATTTTGTGGGTGTCTGAAGAGCCCTTGTTGGATTTGTTATCCTTTGATCCGACTGGGCTGTCCAAAAGTTAATCAACAGACGAGGAGATACGATGAGTCAGAAGATAGTAAAACACACCATAGTTGCTATGGCATTTGTGGCGGGAGCCATGATGGGGAATGGTGGGTATGCAGCGGAAGTAAAGTCAACTCCTGCATATACTCCTGCATATGATGAGAAGTCGTATACACAATATGTTCAAGATACCATGAGAAAGCTGGACAAGTTGTACCTTGAGTTTTGTGGAGAATGCGGTGCCTCGGCGGAAAACGCCGAAAAAGCGAGAAGAGAGTATCTCAAGACCGCTCGCGAATTAATGTCTCACATGAATGCGAAATTCGACAGGCTGGACCCCAGAAAAGGCGATGCATTATCCGCCACGGAAGTGCTGGTAAATATCCATGCGCTTACAATGCTGGTTGACGTTTTGACCGCCTCCTACATGGAAAGCGTGGCGGAGCATCCATACACTCATTAATGTGAATAATCTGTCTTCAATAGATAGGCCATGAACATGAGCCCCACCTACCGGTGGGTTCTTCATTACTTATCGTTTAAAGGAAGATTGGCTACTCGTTCGCTCTGGAGCGTGGGATATTGGACGCACTCCTGTCTCGATGCATTTCTTGCACGATTTGCCCCAAGGTCTTGAGCGGCTATTGATGTTTGCAAATCAATGGGTCTCGCATGAACGTGGATTCTGGCTCCTGGCCGCAACGGATGTGATGATCTTGCAAGATATCATGCGTCCGGCCAGGCGAAAGCATTCATGCGGGCCGGGGTGGTCGCGCGCGTCGTCGTCCTGTTCCTGGTCGTCCTGCAAGGCCTTGTTTGTATCGCTCTTGCTCATGTTGGACATTTCAGGTAAATAATAAACCAGCTTGCTTCATCAATAGGGATTCATCGGGAACGAAGTACCTATGGACATTCCCTCAACACCCACCCCACTGGCAGCGCGCGCGACCATACATCCCCTGGTTGTGCGCATCTGTCACTGGGTAAACCTGTTCGCCATTCTCATCATGATTTTCAGCGGCTGGCGCATCTACAATGCTTCGCCGATTTTCCATTTCAGTTTCCCTGCCAGCATCACGCTGGGCGGCTGGCTGGGAGGGGCGCTGCAATGGCATTTTGCCGCCATGTGGCTGCTGGTCATCAACGGCGGGGCGTACGTGCTGTATGGCATCTTGTCCGGCCACTTCAGGAATAGTTTCCTTCCGCTGAGAATGAAGGCCGTTCTTGACGAATTTGCCAGTCTTCTCCATGGCCGGGTCAGCCATACCCTTGGCGTCTATAACGCGATCCAGAGACTGGCCTATCTGGTGGTCATCCTGCTGGGCATTACGCTGGTGCTGTCAGGCCTGGCTATCTGGAAACCGGTCCAGTTTCAGGAATTGGCGGCGCTCATGGGGGGCTATGACGGGGCGAGAGTGGTCCATTTTTTCGCCATGGCGGGCGTGGTGGGCTTCATCGTGATCCATGTGTTCATGGTGTTGCTTGTGCCGCGCACGCTGCCCCCCATGTTCACGGGCCGCCTTCCGCGGAGTTCCCGTGAATTAACGAGGGAGGGGAATTAAGGTGAAGATCCCGCCGCGCATGATTGCTCTTCTCGATGATCTTCCGGCCAGACAGATTGAACGCATCGAACGTCGGTTATTTCTCAAACGCGGCCTGAGCCTGGGTGCACTGATGCTTCTGGGCGGCTGCGACATCACGCAAAAACATTCGGTGCAGCGAATCCTTCAGGCCATGTCAACGTGGAACGACAAGGCGCAGGGCTGGCTGTTTGACCCCAACAAGCTGGCGCCCACCTATCCGGAAAGTGCGATCACGAAGCCTTTCCCGTTCAATGCCTATTACAGCGAGAAAGAGGTTCCCGTTGTTGATCCGGACAGCTACCGCCTTCAACTGGGCGGGCTGATCCGCGACAGAAAAGCATGGACGCTGCCGGAACTGTATGCCCTGCCGCAGGTGTCCCAGATCACACGTCATGTCTGTGTGGAGGGTTGGAGCGCCATCGGCAAATGGTCGGGGACGCCGTTCCGCGGATTTCTGGAACGCGTGGGAGCGGACCTTGGCGCGAAGTATGTGGGTTTCGTCTGCGCCGACAACTATTACACCAGTATTGACATGGCAACCGCGCTTCACCCCCAGACCCAGCTCAGCTTCAAGTATGCCGACCAGATCCTGCCCGCCAGGTACGGCTTTCCCATGAAGCTGCGCATCCCGACCAAGCTGGGTTTCAAGAACCCCAAGCACATCATGGCCATCTTCGTTACCAACACCTTTCCTGGCGGCTATTGGGAAGACCAGGGTTACAACTGGTTCTCCGGTTCATAATCTTCAACGTGGCGATGAAGCACCGAGTTTTTACCCTTCTGTTGGGCATCGCAGTGTTCCATCTCGCGGCTTCGGCGGACAGCGAACCCACCGCAGCGGACAACCCGGCGGGTGCGGGCCGGAGTGACTTCATGCAAATGGATTATCAGAAATCGATGAAGATGGAAGAGCCGATGCCCACCGGCATGGCAAAGCCTGGCATGAAGAAGGGCGAAGTAAAGGCAAACGCCGAGAAGAGGGAAACAGAAATTGAAAAAATGATGCAGGAGAATATGAAATGACCGGAATCCGCCTAAGCCAGCGCGGGTTCATAGGTCGGCGTGGGGAATTCAATTACACGGCGATTCAGTCATGCGTTGATGTCATTCTGCACCGGATGGCCTCCGGCCAGGCACTGCTCGCACTTGCAATGCCCGGAGTATGAATTCAGCATCGTTTCCCCACCCCAGCCTGGCTCACCAGGGTTTATCCCGCAAAGCCGCCCTCATCAAGAAAGTGCTCCTCCTCAACCGTCGTTGTCCGCCCCAGCAGTTCATTGCGATGCGGGAAACGTCCGAAGCGATGGATGATCTCGCGATGTTCAAGCGCATGCTTCACATATTCCAGGCCGAGTCGCTTGGTAAGTTCGACAGACCGGTCCTGATCGGCAAGGCTTTCCGCATGGGCGAACGGCAGATAAAAGAACAGCCTCAGGTCGTTGGGCGCGTGCAAATCAAATCCTGATCCAATTGCATGGTCCGCAACCTGCCTGGCCTGCGCGTCTGTTGCATACATGCGGGGCGTATCGCGAAAGGCATTGCGGGGAAACTGGTCCAGAAGAATGAGCAGCGCCAGTGCGCCAAACGCATCGTTTGCCCAGTCATCGAGTTTGCCTTGTGCGGCTGCCTCGTGAAGGCTGAGGAAACGGGTGCGAAACTCGGCATCGAAGGCGGCGTCCCTGGCGAACCAGTGTTTGGGCCCGGCTTTTCGCCAGAAGTTGATGATGGCATCAACATCCTTTTCGGTCGATTGGCTGCGGTGATTTGTCATTTCCTGTCCATGCTGGGCCTTCTTGAACCTGAATGATAGTGCAAAGCCTTTACTCGATGAGGTGTCGTCGATGCAGAACGGCAAAGTCCGGAAGGCCCTCGCCCGGAACACTCGCAACGGCGCCATTGCGAGGAGGTGACGCCGACAGGGCAACCCTGCATTAATCGGGCGGGATCAAAGACAGGCATCTACCGCAGGCCAACCAGAACGCCTCTTGGCGCGAAGGGCTTGCATCCCCTACAATGTTTTCACCTTTCCACATCAAATAGGGAGACAGCGGAATGAACAAGGCAGAACTGGTTGATGCAGTGGCCAAGATGACCCAGCATTCGAAAGTGCAAACTGAAGAAATGTTCGATGCCTTCATGGCGGTTGTGCAGAATGCACTCATGAGCGGCAATACGGTCCAGATGACGGGGTTCGGTACGTTTATGGTTCATGAGCGTGCCGCCCGCATGGGCCGCAATCCGGCCACCGGCCAGGAGTTGAAGATTCCCGCGAAAAAGGTCGTCAAGTTCAAGGTCAGCAGCAAAATGAACGACGCCGTCTCCGGCGTCAAAACCAGATCCAATTAGCGAGTCAGCGTTGAGCGGACGACAGTCCTCTCCGATTCATTGCAAGGTCGGGCGGTCAAGGGTTGAGGCGAATGAAGTCCGTTGAGCATGTCGAACATTGCTTCCGGTTATTTCGTTCGGCGGTTGTTCGCCAGGATCGCGCGCGGGTGTTGCTGATTGCTTCCTTCTGGCCAGGTGCCGGCACTGGCCAAGCAGCACAATTCCACTGATGGCCGTCTGCTCTTCGCAAAGCAGGAGAGTTCGTGAAGATTGGCACGATGGCAGTACCCTGACCATGATGGCGTGCGGGAAAGTGGTACTATCAAAATTAAGCGCGCCGTTAGCGATACATCATTGGTCGACTAGACCAGCCCCCTGTACTGAATCGTATGAGTTTCTCAGTGCTGGCTTGCACTGCGTAAGCTGCATCCTACCCCGGGCACCGGAGAAATATACGGGAACGGGTGAAGCGAGTGAAACACCAACCATCGAGGAGATACCATGAACATCCATGCCCTACCCATCATCACCCTCGTACTGGCAAGTAGTCCTGTCCAGGCGCAAGTTGGTTATGGATCGATGGTGAACCCCATGGCCTATATGAATCCCGCAACCATGATGGCCCCCATGGGCATGATGAATCCCAACGCGATGGCAAATCCGATGGCCATGGTAAATCCCAACACCAGGATGGCGCCTTCGAGCATGATGGCACCGATGATGTCCGCTCCCGTGGGCTATATGAATCCGGCCACCATGATGGCTCCCGCCAACGGAATGGGTCCGGTGATGGCTGCACCCGTGGGCATGATGGATCCCAATGCCATGATGAATCTGATGGCCATGATGGCACCCATGCTGTCCACTGTCATGAGCATGATAAATGCCAATGCCATGCAAAATCCGATGGCCATGATGAATCCCAACGCCATGTCAAATCCGATGACCATGATGAATCCCAACACCATGATGAATCCCAACACCATGATGAATCCGATCGCCATGATTGCACCCATGCTGTCCACTGTCATGGGCATGATGAATCCGATGGCCATGATGGCCATGAATCAGCAGGCTCCAGCAGCAAACTATGGTGTTTCGGCACCCGGCACATCCGCAGTCCCTGCCGTGGCCCATGAACAGATGAAGAAGACCCCTCTTCACCGCCGTGCTCGTCACCATGCCAAAAAAAAGAAGACGGCCAAGCCAGTTGAAAGCAAGTGAGAAACACACGCGAGGTATTACGGCGCACATGAGGCCCTAAGTTTAGTGGGCCTCATCTTTTTGATGGATGCCATGACTTGCATCATGGTCATGAGCTGCCTTATCCATCATTTCGTGGGCGTGATGGTGGTGATCATGATGGCAGTGATGATGATCTCCTACACATCCTGCTTCGTTCCGTTGCAAGTTGCCTCGATTTGAAGCCGCACTTTCACTTTTCCCCTGTACAGATTTTCAGGGCGCCGCAGTTGCAGTCACCATCCGTGGTGAAGCCACCATGGCAAGCCATGACTTGTTAACGGGGTGGTGATGCAGGCTTGAATTCGACAATGCAGTGAACGATCCCATGTTACTGCTATCAGCATGGCCAGCCCTTATTTCCCCGGCGGTATCGTGATGATAGTGAATGGGAGCGTTGGCCCGAGAAACGCTCCCCACTTCGGGACAACCGTTGTTTGCATGACTCTGGTGCCGGTTGTTTCGTAAGGGGAGGCCTGTTCGAGGCACTGATGATCCTTTGCCAGGCAGATCACCAGCAAGCCTTGCTGTTTGATGCGCTGTGGCGTTACCCATGGCGCGTAGTTCAGGTTGAACTCGGTGAATTCGGACACGTCCCCGGGGGCATAAAACGTCAAGGCCCTGGAGTAGGGTTCGGTCCCGGATACGAGATGCAGGGGCGCCTGGATGGTCTTCTTCCACTCATCGAGTGCGACACGGGATACCTGTCTCTTGGGTTGAACTGGCTCATCGCCTGGCTTGATGATGCCAGGAAGGAATGGCGCGGCAATCAAGCAGATGCCTGCAAGGAGGCCATACACCCAGGCAGATGAACGCGCTACCCGTCTTGCATCAGCGCCGAGCAGGAATAGCAGGAGGAATGGCGTCAGCGAGAAAATAGGCATGACAAAAGGTGAGGTGACGCGGTAACTCGCAAGCCCGACGAGTGAGGTCAGGGCCACTGGGGTGAGTGCCAGGACGGACAAGAACGCCAAGCCATGCTGGATGTGAAATGCGGGCGTGAACTCGCCTCGCATCTTCTGCTTTAACTTGACAGCCAGAATGACGCCTAGTTGCGGCACGTGGTAAAGCGCGCACATCAGAAGAAACCCGAACAGGGTGACTGCGGATTTTGGGTGCGTCGTTTGGCTGGCCGCATAGACGATGGGCTGATCGTTGTGCTGAATGACCCAGACAAGATGGGGAGCGATCACCCCAGCTAACATCAAGAGGGCGACCCACGGGGCGGGAGATTCAAAGTACTGGCGGCGATCGCGATGAACGAGGGCTGCAAGGAAGCAGGAAAGCAGCAGCAGGGCCGTGTAATATTTTGACAGGATCGCCGCGCCGGCAATCAGCCCCAGCGCAGCACCGCTCATCACTGTCTTTTTCTCGATGGACCGCACGAGAAAATACATCGTCCACGGCCAGAGCGACAGCTGGATCGTGTTGGCGTTGAAGCGAAGCGCATTGAAGGTGTAGAAAGTCGTGAGGAGCAGTAGAAGGGTTCCGGCGAGACGCTCCGGGCCCTTGGTAAATCGTCCGAGCAGGGCCCACGCCCCGAGGGGGCCAAGGGAGGCGTTCAGCTCGGAGAGAAGATAGAACGCCCAGTCCCTGTGCGGAAAGGCAGAGAACCAGGCGCCCGCTATCCAGGCCCAAAAGGGTGGATGCTTGTAGTAGCCGAGCTGGAACTCTCGCCCCCATACATAGGCTTCGGAAGAATCGCCAGGCAGGTCGGGGCTTCCACCCAGTGTGGCGAAAACCGTCCACAGCAATGCATTGAGGCCAGCCAGCCCGAGCGGGACCATGAACCATGCATGCCGGCGGGCCACCCCGAACAACGTCTTGGGATCCATCAGCCGCAGCACTTCACGCCTGACCTGACCGCGATCGCCAAAGTTGAATGCATATGCGCCGCGTTTCCTTTGCTCGCTTGGATGAAGAGTGTCGCATCCGGATCATACTATTAGGCCAAGCATGAGCGCGTTAAGCGATTCGCGAATTCGGGCTGGTGAAGCCAATTGCTCATTTCGCAGCCTGGCGAACAAGAGGGAATTGCCTGACGGAACAGACAAGGGCTTGGAGTCATCAGTCCTTGCCCATAAAGCTGGAGTCGCAGTGATGGAGGAAACGCTTGGTTTCGGAAGAACCCACCTGGCCGCTGCTGATTAGCGAAGTCCATTTCGAGTTACGGGAAGTGAAGGTCCCAACCGGGTGGGCTTTTGTCGGCGAGGACAGTTGGCAGCCGACCCCCCTTGGACCCTCACTGATACCAACAGCCGATCTTCAGCATCAGGCACTCTGGGCGGCTACCCCATCAAGACGTTTCTCCAAACTTCTTGAAAGAACCTACTTCGAGCCCTTGGCTGGTCGTCCGGTCTTGATGACGTCGAGATGCCGAATTGCACCTGCCAGCGACGCATCGCTCAGCTTGGCCAGATTCGCAACTGCCGCGCGCAGGACCTCGCTTTTCTTTGCGGGCACCCCCGATTTCAGGCAACGTTCCTTCAATGCTGCAATAACGCTATATTCCGCCTTGGGCATGGTGAAACTATCGCGCACCAACTTGGGCTTTTTCACCTTGCCGGGTTCTGCTGCGTCGGTTTTCTTATCTTTGGCGGGCGCTGCCTTGGCGACTGGTTTCTTCCCAGCGGCCGATTTCTTCGCGGCTGCAGGGCGTTTAGCCGTTTTGGCTGCAACTGGCCTGGCTTTGGCGGCAGTTGCGGGTCGTTTCCTTGCAGGTGATGAAGTCGCGGGTGAGGCAGTCCTTGGGCGTGTCGGCTTCACGGCCGGCTTGGCCACCGCGGGCGCGCCCCTGGCTGCCTGGGACTTTTCAGAGGCTTTGTCAGCGGGCTTGCTGATGTTATCGATCATGGTCGCACTCCAGTCATAAACAATATAAACAGTATATACCGTTTATACGTGTGCACGCTTGCTCAAGGATTAATCAGGCAGTGCCGGTTGTAACAAAATCTTAACCTTCCTGACATACTCTCCCACAATGACGAAAAAGACTCGAATTCTGGATTCGCTGAATGAGCAGGCCTTGTTATTGCCGAGCCTGGTCAATCGGGCATTGGCGGCCAATGACCGCGTAAAGTACCGTTTTACTCTCTTGCAGGCGGCACAAGCGCATGCGGAACGACCGGATGCAGTGAGCTCAAGCCTTCGTGCCGAGCGTCTGGCCGCGGGGGTGGAAGACGGCGAACTGGACCGGGTGGTCGGGGAGTCGGAGCGAGTCGGCGAGGGCCGTTACCGGGTACCGGGTTCTGCCCGCATTGTCCGCGACGCGTTTGCCGATGTGGCCGAGATGCTGGAACCGCTGCGTGCCGCCGAGATTGCGGAACGCGCAGCATTCGCACAGCGACTGCAGGCTCTTGCCATTCCGGCTTCAGGCAGCGATGAGCTGGCTGCAGACGAGATTCATGCCATTACCGCGGGAGACCGTGAAACCGGGGACAGCCTGCACATTCTGGTCATGGACATGCATCGGGCGCTGAATGCGCTGCAGGCCAGCCTGGCCAGTGAGACGATAGACGGCTGCCGCGCTTATGGTATCCGCGACGCGGACCGGCCACTGGTTGCGGCCTTCATGGCCGGCGTCAACCGCACTGCGCCGCTCAAGTTCGACCATCCCGGGTTGTCTGCCACGGCAACTCGCATGGGCGACAAGCTGGTCCTGCAAAATGACATTGGCACCACGGACGCACATGTGTTGGTCATCCACATCAGCGGACGCACCGTGACCGTAACCTACACCGACGTCCATTTGGCTCGCCTGCTGTTCTTCCAGAGTCTGTTCGAGGACTACAGCGTCACGTGGCAGGACACGCGCTCGCGCAAGGACGTTGGCATGGAGGATGGCGTTTATCACCTGTGTGTGGGGAGCTACGCAGCGCACAGCAGCGCCCAGCTGCGCAACTATCTTGGTCATCTCGGCTCGCGCCTGGTGTTTCTCATCGACTGGAACCGTGCGCGCAAGCGCTTGCGGATGTTTGTCCCGCGCAAGGCTGCCATCGAATTGCTCAAGTGGGCGGCCGACGAAAACATAGGCCACATGGCCTGGCTCAAGGCCGGCGGAGAGCAACTGATTTTCGACGCCATGAGTTTTGCCTACGGCGGTCAACTCAAGCCGGGGGACCGACTGGACGATCTGCTCACGGAAAGTCGTGCCGTGCAGTTTCTGCGCTTCAACCTGAAACAGGCGCTGGATGGGCTTACTCAGGGCCGTCCGGCATCCCTCGTCACGGACGAGATACGCACTGAATTGGCGTCGCAGGTGCGTTCCACCGAGGATGCGCTGCTGGACACCGCGCTCGAGCATGCCGGTTTGATTGTGGAACTGGCGGAGACGGTGGGAGGTGCGCTGGGGGCTGCACAGGCAGGGCGTCGGCAGGAAGTTTCCGCCATGGCGGAAAGGGCAAAAGCCTGGGAGACCGCGGCGGACCAGGAGTTGAACAGTGCGCGCAGCACTCTTCTCGAGGGCGACAATTTCACGATCCAGCTCATGAGCGCAGCGGATGACATCGCCGATGATCTGGAAGAGGCCGTATTTCACATCAGCCTTTCGCCCAAGGCGTCGGGCGCTTCAATTGCTGCGTTGGGCAAGCTGGTTGATCCGGTTTCAAATGCAAGTCGAGAATTTGTCAAAGCCCTTGCTGCATCACGGCATGCCCGGCGCGGGGTGCCGCGCGAAGACATGGAGGATTTCCTGCAGGCGGTGCATGCCATCCGCACGATGGAGCATGCGAGCGATCAGGCCGAACGCGAAGTTAAACGAAGCCTTGCCAGGGACTCGCAACCCTTTGCCGAGGTGTTCGGCGTTGTCGAGGCCGCGCGCAATCTTGAACAGGCGGCGGATGGCCTGCTGCATGTTGCGCTGCTGCTGCGCGACCATGTTCTGGGCAGGGTGATTCATGCCTAAGGGAAAAAGCAGGGCAGCCTCTGCGCTGCCCGTCTTCGACCTGAAAGGCCGCGACGGCTTGCCGGAGGCGGGCCTGGTCGGATTCAAGGCGCACAACCTGATGCGGATGGCTGCGATGGGGCTGCCTGTTCCACAAGGATTTGTTCTGGCAACCAACTGGTGCAGCGCAGTGCAACGGGGCAATGGGGTGAGGCCGCCTCTGCTGGGTGCACTGCAATCCGGCGTCCGTAACCTTGAACGCGCGACCGGGCTTGGATTTGGCAGCGCACGCCGTCCCCTCCTGGTGTCCGTTCGCTCGGGTGCGCCAGTCTCCATGCCGGGCATGATGGAAACAGTGCTCAATGTCGGACTCAACGAAGTGTCACTGACCGGGCTGTTGCGGCTGACGGGCGAACACCGTCTGGTCTGGGATTCGTATCGCCGGCTCATCCAGGCATTTGCCGAGATCGTTGCCGGTGTCCCGGCTGCTCCCTTCGAAGCCGCCCTGGACGCCACCCTGCGTCGGACCGGCGCCGATATTGCCAGGCAACTGGACTTTCGGGCGCTGCGCGATCTTGCGCGGGCTTATCTCGAACTGTATCGCGACCACACCGGCCACGATTTTCCCCAGGACCCATACGAGCAACTGGCCGCTGCAACCCATGCCGTGTTTGCTTCCTGGATGTCGGACAAGGCGGTTGAATACCGCCGCCTGAATACGTTGCCCGATGAGCTGGGCACCGCAGTAACCATACAGCGCATGGTATTTGGGAATTCGGGCGGGAATTCGGGCGCTGGCGTTGGCTTCACCCGCGACCCCTCAACCGGCGAAAATCGCCCTTATCTTGACTGGCTGGCCCAGGCTCAGGGCGAGGACATTGTTTCGGGGCGGCGCCGCGTGACATCCGAAAACAATGTTCCCGACTGGCTCTTGCAAAAACTGGCCAGCATCAGCGAATCGCTGGAAAAGGCCTTTCAGGACGCACAGGAGTTTGAATTTACCGTCGAAAACGGCGAGTTGTTCATGCTGCAAACCCGCACTGCAAAGCGCACTGCCTTGGCAACGCTGCGCATGGCGGTGGAGATGGTGGATAGCGGACTTGTTACTTCAGCAACAGCGCTTGAAAGGCTCTCTACCATCGATATCGACCAGATCGCCATTCGTCGAGTCAAGTCAACCAGGCCGCCCCTGGGTCAGGCTATCCCCGCAGGGACTGGCGTGGCGCAAGGGCCTGCCGCCTTCAGCGTCAAGGCAGCCCAGGAATTTGCCCAACACGGCACGCCTGCCATCCTGGTGCGGAACGACGTCGCCACCGGCGACATCGCCGGGATAGCGGTTGTAAGCGGCGTTCTCACGGCCACTGGTGGACGGACCTCGCATGCCGCCGTGGTCGCACGGCAGATGGGCAAGGTCTGTCTGGTGGGATGCGCCAATCTGGTCATTGATGAAAAGGCAAAGCGAGCCAGGCTGGGAGATACAGTCATTTTGGAAGGTGACCCCCTCTGCCTGGATGGAGACGCCGGTACCATCTATGCGGACTCGCCAAAAATCACCAGCGAGCGACCTGAGGGGTTGATCGCCCGGGTCAAGGGATGGCAAACAGCTATCCTCCTTGAGCACGAGCATGAAGAGCCGAATTAGCTGGTGACGTGCATGCAGCGGATGGACTCCGTGCACTGTGGGCTGATCAGGTCAGCATGGTACGGAGTAAAGCAAGACGTCATAAGGAATTGAAAAGGAGAAATTGCAATGGGAAAAACGCCTTCGAAAGAGTACCTCGAAAAAGCCAAGCTGTTGAGCAAGGAAGAGACGGAACGTCTATTGGCGAGAATGCGGTCAAAGCTCGGACGCAGACTGGAAGACAAGAAACTGAGTGCGCTGGAATGTGTGGCAATACAGCTGGAGATTGAGGATGAGGCCCTGCAGGAATGGCGCGAGAGGATGGCTGAATTAAGGAAAGGCAAGAAAAACAAATAATCTGATTGACGCGTCGCGCGGACATGGGGGGCTTAGCTTTTCATTTCCGGCATTCGTCATTCCTTCTTCAGAGAGGATGTCGCCCCCCCAATTTCTGACCGCGTTTCCAGACAGCGCCGGCCTTTGCCGACGCATGTGAATGCGTTCCATTTCCTGTGTGTGTCTGCTCTCACGATCATCGACTGGCGGGCGCTATCACGCAAAACCCGTTTCCCTGATATATCCGTTCGTCCGTTTATTCAATGGGGTCACCTTGCTGTAGTAAAGTTTGATCTGCGCTTGCTGGTATTGGCCCAGCGCAAATCACCCTGGAAACCGGGGGAAGGGCAGTCGAAGCGTGGATTCCGAGGCGCGCCTGGTTGCGGCGCGGATAGTATATTGAACGCTGTCTGGAAAGCGAGTACTCAATGAAGACATTGTCGATGCCGTACCTGCTTGTCGTGGCCATGGCCACATTCGCCACGGCAGTGGCCGCGGCCGAGCCGGGGGCCCGTGCGGGACTTGACAGGAGCCACGCAAGCACGGCTGCCGTCGCAACATCAGCTGAAGGCGCCGTTGCCAGTCCGAACCCACAGGTGGCCACCGCCATGCAACTGGCCAAGGCAGCGCTTGATCGGGTAGTCGCCATCTACCAGGTCGATCCGGCCAAGGTCAGGAATCTGGTCAAGGGCAGTCAGGGATTCGCCGTGCTGGAGAATTTGGTGAAGGTGGGCTTTATTGACGCTCAGATACATGGACAGGGGTTTCTGGTCTACCGCCTGAAGAGTGGCCGCTGGGGACCTCCGTTGATGCTGGAGGTCTATGGAACCAGCGTCGGCCCTCAGATTGGCATGCGGGTGACCGATGTGCTGATCGTATTCAAGACAAAAAAGAGCATGCAGGACCTGCTGACGGGACGTTTCTTGAATGGGATGGTGACCCCCGGCGGTTCGTATGTGTATGGAAGTACCGATACTTCCAACTTACCCACTGGGATCGTCACATACAGCCTGCATCGGGGATTGATGCTGGGCCAGTCGGTGGATGAGTATCACATTCGTCTGCTGGATCAGGCCAACCTGAGGCTCTACGGCAAGCCACTCAAGAGTGGAGACATTGTCGACATCGAGCAAGTCGGTCTGCGCACGCCCGCGCCGGTGGAGATGTTTGTCGACCAGCTCAATACAGAGCTCGGCGAGCCAGCCCATCAGACCGATTGGAAGACGGGTGGCCCCATGCCGCAGCGGTGATGGTGTGGAAGAAACGGCTCATAGCGGGTGCCGGCTCCTGTGCTTACGCGGGTTGGTCTTGGGCTTGAAGGAGTATTGAGTGAAGATGTCCCGATGGACGCCGTTGTTGAGCATCAAGGATCTTTCACCCGAGGCGTCCGAAACGGCTAAATCAAGTTGGCGAGAATACTGCTAAGACTGTGAGTGGCGGCAATGGCCGATGATGCAAAATCTTCGATAGTGGAAAGTAAGCAGTTGGAACGCACCCTAACGACCGATAACAAGCGGCGGGCAGACGTAGACAGCAGCGTGGAACGCGAGAGTCGGGTGAGGCATCCGATCAGCTTCAAGATCTTCGGTATCACCGGGTTGCTGCTGATGCTGATGGCGCTGGTGACGCTGATTTCCAGCATCAACTTCAGCCGGGTCGAGCGCCAGATGGTGCTGCTATCGGACTATTACATCCCGCTTGACCAGATCCTTGGCGATATCCGCTACCACCATCTGCTCCAGGGCCTGCTGCTGGAACGGGCACTGGCGGCCAATTCCGGACTCGCTTCTCTCCCGCAAGTCCGCAAGATCGTTCAGTCCTCAGCCGGACAACTTGGCGATTGCGCTTACGAAACCTACTCGGCGGCGAGCAGGAAGCTCCGCGATTCGGTCAAGGATCCGGTGGACAAGTCATTGCTGGGTTTCGAACTCAATCGCTATTGTGGCGACCGCAAGACCATGCTCGCCACCGCGCTGGTGGACAAGGCACTGACGCTGTCATATGTGCTCGACGACCCCGTTTTGGTGCGCGAATTCACGCAACTGCAGGGCGAAATGCAGCGCATTCCGGAGGCGCGCGCGACCATGATTGCAAGCGTCGACAAGTTCGCTGCCCAATCGCAGACCGCTGACGCGCAGGCGGTGGAAATCCTGAAGGATCAGATGGAGACCGACCGACGTGCGGTCGGCCGCGCGAGCAGCACCGTCAGTCGCCTGCTGCACAACATCACGCGCGAGGCCGCGGCGAAGGCGAGCCGAGTGGAGCGCAGTACCACAATGTTCAACTGGGGCATCACGCTGGCCGCTGCGACGCTCGGCATCCTGTTCGCGAGCCTGATCACGCGCAACGTAATCAGACCGGTGCGTGCCCTGCTCAAGGGCGCCAGGTCAGTCGAGCGCGGCGACCTGAGCATCGCCATCCACGTCAAATCGGCCGATGAGATCGAGCAACTGGCGCAGACCTTCAATTACATGGTCGGTGGACTGCGGGAGAAGGAGAATATCAAGGAGACCTTCGGCAAGTACATCGACCCGCGCATCGTCAAGGACCTGCTTGACGAACATGCGTTCTCGGAGGTGGGCAACAAGCGCATCGCCACCGTGTTCTTCTCCGACATCGAGGGTTTCACCTCGATCTGCGAGCAGTTGTCGGCGGACGCCGCGGTCAAGCTGCTGAACAGCTATTTTACCCACATGTCACAGCCGATCCGCGCCCGCAACGGCATCATCGACAAATACATCGGCGACGCCATCATGGCGTTCTGGGCGCCACCCTTCACTGGCGAGCGGGAACATGCCCTGCTGGCCTGCCAGGCAGCGCTAGACCAAAGGGCGCGGCTGGTTGATTTCCGCGCCTCCCTGCCTGACGTCATCGGCCTGCGCAAGGGGCTCCCGGCCTTCAATATCCGCATCGGCCTCGCCACGGGGGAGGTCACGGCTGGCAGCGTGGGTTCGGAGGCCGCGAAAAGCTACACCGTCATCGGCGACACCGTCAACCTGGCCTCGCGCCTGGAGTCTGCCAACAAGACCTTCGGCACCTACCTGCTGATCAGCGACACCACCCGCGACCTGGCCGGTGACGCCATCGAGGTCCGCGACCTTGACCGCATCCGCGTCGCCGGCAAGAACGAATCGGTACAGGTGTTTGAACTGTTGGGAATGGTGGGCGAGGTCGACGACAAGATGTTGAAGCTGCGTGACCGCTTCGAGACCGGCCTAGGATGCTATCGCAGGCGTGACTGGGATGGGGCCGAGGGCCACTTTGCCGCCTGCGCGGAACTGGACCCCGACGACCGCCCCACCCGCTTCTTTCTTGACCTGGTCACCCGCTTCCGTGCGCATCCGCCGCCAAGTGACTGGGATGGCGTACTGGAACTGACCAAGTGAGCACAGGGCTGGAGTTCGGCGTGAATAGGAACGCCTCCGCACTCGTGTCGGAAAACCCATGCTTTCAGGGTTACAGGCGGGGGTCGAGTTTTGACACCGGGTGTTTCAGGGTGGCACCGGGGCTGGCTCCCTTTCTTGGCTGACAAGACTCGCAACAGGCAATCGCCACCTATTACTGTTGGCAGGAATTAATCGTTATTCCTGACTGTTGCGATCAGTTTTACCACCTCAATCACGCCGGAAAAGCCCGTGTCCTCTGCGGCATGACGAATTGCTGCCGCGTACCTAGAAAATCATCGATACCCGCCGATTCTCAGCTATCGACGTCCAGCACGTAGTTGGAGCCTGACGTCGCAATTTCAAGGGAGAAGGCCGGTGCGTATGGCAATGATTGGACTCGACAAAATGGGGGGCAGCATGATGCGCCGCCTGTGCCGTCACGATACTGAGGTCATTGCGCATGGCTGCGCGGGCGGAGTTGTCGACGAACCTGCCCGCGAGGACAGAATGGTTCCCGCAGTCTCCGTCCGGAATGGCGTGTCGCAGCGGCCATGCCCGCGCATCGTCTGGCTGATGCTGCCGAGTGCAGAGCCCACCGCGCAACCGTTGCATGAACTCGCGCCCGTGGTGCCAGATTCGGGCCAGGGCGGCTGGAGTTGCATGGAAGCGATCGGGCAGGGAGCAGCGGCGCCGGTGTTGTCATTCGCGCTGAACATGCGCTTCAACAGCCAGGACAAACTGAGCGATGGCTTCCGCCTCCTGTCCCTGATGCTCAATGGCATTGCTGGCCACGGCATGGAGAAGGCTGCATGAAGAACCTCAATCCCTGCACGCTCGTCATCTTCGGCGCGAGCGGCAATCTGGCGCGCATCAAGCTGATTCCCGCGCTGTATCGTCTCGAAGCGGAGCATCGGCTGCCGCATGGCACGCGCATCATCGGCGTCAGCCGCGAGGAATGGAATCGCGAACAGTGGCTCGATCAGGTCGCCGGAATGCTGCACGCCAAGTTTCCGCATGGCCTGGACGAAGGCGCCTACGAGCGCTTCCGCGCGAGGCTCCACTACCATGCCAACCCTACGGGCGATGCCGAATCCTACGCACGCCTGAGCAATACCATCGAAAACGATGCGGAATTCCCCCGCAATGCAGTGTTCTACATGTCGGTCCGTCCGTCGGAATTTCCGCCCATCATCAAGAGGCTGGGGGAAACCGGCGTGCTGAAGGAAAACCATGGTTTTCGCCGGGTGGTGTTCGAGAAGCCGTTTGGCAACGACCTGCTGTCTGCGCAATCCCTGCAGCAGGCGCTGTACCACCATCTCAACGAACCGCAGATCTATCGCATCGATCATTACCTGGGCAAGGGCACCGTGCAGAACGTGATGGTGCTGCGCTTCGCCAACATGCTCCTGGAACCCCTGTGGAACCGCCACTATATCGATCACGTGCAGATTACCCATTCCGAAACGCTTGGCATCGGCAACCGCGCCAACTACTACGAAAATTCGGGTGCGTTGCGCGACATGATCCAGAGCCACCTGCTGCAGCTGATGGCGCTGGTGGCGATGGAACCCCCGGTGACCATAAGCGCGGAGCATCTGCGCGACGAGAAGGTGAAAGTGCTCAAGGCCATTCGTCCCATCACCCAGAATTCGGTGCATGCCCATGCCTTCCGCGGACAGTACACCGCCGGGCGCATCGATGACGTGGACGTCCCCGGCTACCTGGAAGAAAACGGCGTTGCGCCCGACAGCACGACCGAGACCTATGCGGCGCTCAAACTCTTCGTCGACAACTGGCGCTGGAGCGGCGTGCCGTTCTACCTGCGCACCGGCAAACGCATGGCCGAAGGGGCTTCGGCGGTCTGCATCCGCTTCAAGGTGCCGCCGCAGGATCTGCTGCGTCAGACCCATCATGACGGATCCCATCCCAACTGGATCCTGTTGGGTATCCAGCCCAAGGAGTGCATGCGCATGGAGATGCGCGTCAAGCTGCCTGGGCTCGAACTCAAGACGCGCACCCTCAGCCTCGACGCCACCTACCGCAGCAATGGCGAGGTGGACGGGGACGCGTATGAGGGCTTGCTGCTCGACGTCATGAACGGAGACCACTCGCTGTTCCTGCGCTACGACGAAGTCGAATGGGCATGGCGCGTCGTCGACCCGGTGCTCAAGGTCTGGTCGATGGAGCGTGATTTCATCAACACCTATCAGGCCGGCTCGTGGGGCCCGCGCGGCACCTACCGCTTATTCGATCGCGAAGACCAGTTCTGGCGCCATTCCCTCGAAGTGGATGGCGGCAACCTGCAGGCATTCTGAACCGCGCTTACAAATCAACTCGCTGAGAGCACAAAACATGACCTCCAAGAAGTCCCTCAAAATCCCCACTCACGACCCTTCCGGCTTCGATGTCGACGCGCTCAAGCGTGCCATCGCCAACCGGCTCACCTACACCGTGGGCAAGGACGGTTACACCGCGACCGACCGCGACTGGCTGCACACGCTGTGCTACGCGGTACGCGATCGTCTCATCGAACGCTGGATGGAGACCCAGCGCAGCTATTACCATTCCGACGCCAAGCGCGTGTATTACCTCTCGCTCGAATTCCTCATCGGGCGCACCCTCTACAATGCGCTGCTCAACATGGAGATCGACGCATCCGTGCACAAGGCGCTGGCGGAAATCGGACTCGACCTGGAGGCGCTGCGCGAGCAGGAATTCGAGGCCGGGCTAGGCAACGGCGGCCTGGGGCGCTTGGCAGCCTGCTTCCTGGATGCCATGGCGACGCTCGGCATACCTGGCGTGGGCTATGGCATCCGTTACGAATATGGCATGTTCCATCAGAACATCGATAACGGCCAGCAAACAGAAATCTCCGACCCCTGGCTGCGCTTCGGCAATCCGTGGGAGTTTCCGCGCCCCGAGGTGCTCTATCCGGTGCAGTTCAATGGCCACGTGACCCGCTTCCGCGACGCGCATGGCCACATCCAGCATCACTGGGTGGACACCGATGTGGTCAACGCCATGGCCTATGACATGCCGGTACCGGGGTATGGCAACAATACCGTGAACAACCTGCGCCTCTGGTCGGCCAAGGCCACGCGCGATTTCGACCTGCACCTGTTCAATTCCGGCAACTACATCCATGCGGTCGAAGCAAAGACCGATTCGGAAAAACTGTCCAAGGTGCTCTACCCCGACGACAGTACAAGTGACGGCCGCACCCTGCGCCTCAAACAGGAATACTTCTTCGCCAGTGCCTCGCTGCAGGACATCCTGTACCGATTCATGAAAACCCACGAAGGTTTCGATGCGCTACCAAACAAGGTAGCCATCCAGCTTAACGACACCCACCCGGCCATCGCCATTCCCGAACTGATGCGGCTGCTCATGGACGTGCATAACCTGGGGTGGGAAAAGGCCTGGGATCTCACCTCCCGCACCTTCTCCTACACCAACCACACCCTCATGCCCGAGGCGCTGGAAACCTGGCCCGTCAGCCTGATCGGGCACGTACTGCCACGCCACCTCGAAATCATCCAGGAAATCAATCACCACTTTCTTGTCCGGGTGCGGCACCGGTTTCCCGGCGACGAAGGCATCGTCTCCCGCATGTCCCTGATCGATGAGTCACACGGCCGCCGCATCCGCATGGCGCACCTCGCGGTGGTCGGCAGCCATCATGTGAATGGCGTGTCGGCGCTGCACTCCCAGCTCATGCGCGAGTCCATCTTCGCGGACTTCCACCGCATGGAGCCGGAAAAGATTCTCAACATGACCAATGGCATCACCCCGCGCCGCTGGCTCAACCAGGCCAACCCGAGGCTTTCCAAACTGATCACCACGACCATCGGCAACGGCTGGCTCAGGAATCTGGATGAATTGAAGAAACTGACCCCGTATGCCGACGAACCCGCATTCCAGTCTGCATTCCTCAGCGTCAAGACTGCCAACAAGGCCGACCTGGCGAAACTCATCCACAACCGGCTCGGCTTCCATGTCGATCCAGCCTCGCTGTTTGACGTACAGGTCAAGCGCATGCATGAGTACAAGCGGCAACTGCTCAACCTGCTGCATGTGGTGACGCGCTACAACCGCCTGCGCGCGGGTCAGGACCTGGCGCCGCGCACCGTGATTTTTGCCGGCAAGGCGGCGCCCGGCTATGCCCGCGCCAAGCTCATCATTCGCCTGATCCACTCGGTCGCGGATGTGGTCAACAACGACCCTGCCGCGCGCGGGCTGCTCAAGGTGGCCTTCATCCCCAACTACAACGTCACCACCGCGGGCGACATCATCCCGGCCGCCGATCTGTCCGAACAGATCTCAACCGCGGGCACCGAGGCCTCGGGAACGGGCAACATGAAACTGGCCCTGAACCGCGCGCTGACCATCGGCACGCTCGATGGCGCCAATGTCGAGATTCGCGATGAAGTCGGCGAGGACAACATCTTCCTGTTCGGGCTGACGTGCGAGGAAGTGAAGAATCTTGCGCACACCGGCTACCATCCGGCGGATCATGGCCATGCCAACGCCGAACTGATGCAGGCGCTCGACATGATCGGCCACGGCTATTTCTCGCCCGAGACGCCCGACCTGTACCGGCCCATCACCGACAGCCTGTGGCAGCACGACCCCTATCTGCTGATGGTGGATTACGCCTCCTACATTGCCTGCCAGGAACGCGTGGACTCGCTGTACCGCGACCCGGCCGCGTGGGCCAAACGCGCGATCCTCAACGTGGCGAACATGGGCAGGTTCTCCGCCGACCGAACGATCCGCGAGTACGCAAAACACATCTGGAAGGTGCGCCCCGTGGGCGTACGGGGTCTTCAGGATCGCAACATGCAGGTGGCGTAGCCGCAGCTGCGGAGCGAGGGCGGTGGTTTCACCATGCGGCGTGCGTGCCGAATGTTGTCGCCTGACTGCGATGCCTGCCAGAGCGAATATATATGCAACAACTTGTGTCGATCGCGAGTACAGCAATGCAATAATCCACGGGGCTTTGCGGACTTCAATTACGACTTGTCCGTGGGTCGTCCGAGACATGCGGTGGGCAACGGTCATTGGCGAGGATGCAAAATGCGCTGACGCCCGTCCCCTCTGCGCCACGCAGGAGATATTTGCGATGATGAACGCGAGCGAATCAGCGGCCTGCAACCAGGATCCGGCCCAGTTTGTCTGGCGCCGGTTCAGGCGCGTGCCCGCCGGTCCGCTGACCGAACCAGACTAATCCGGCACGCCCCACTGTGACCATGCGCCAATTGGCGTAGCCGACCGCCATTGCCGTGAGTGCAGGAAGAATCAACAGGCCATCGTGCCAGCCGCCCCCGCCAATACACTCGGAATTGAACTGGGACCCGGTTGCCAGTTGGGCCAGGCAGACGTCCACGGGCAGGCTGCTGGCATAGGTCAAGGCAAACGCCAGGCTGGGAGAAATGTAATACCCGCGCCAGACGAGGTAGCACACAAGCACCGTTGCGCCGGGCAGCATATGCAGTGAGATTTCGTCCGAAGCAACCGTCACCCTGACAAGAACTGCGGACAGGCCGATGGAAAACACGCCCAGCCAGAACTGGTCGCCCATGCCAAGCCGGCTGCGGGTTCGTCGGGCCACGACAAAAGCAAATGAAATCAAGGCGGGCAACAAGGCGCCCACGGTGTTAACCATTCCCGGAAAAAGGGGATCAAAATCCATGGCACACCTCATTCTTTCTTTCCACCGGGCGCCCGGTGTGGGTCAGGAAGGGCGCTCCAGGGACAGACTCGTCAACATGCAGTAACTGGATCTTTTCGCAAACCGCTGCAAGCTTCAATGCGCGGCAACTATTGCGAAGCATCGACCGGGCCAGATATATAAGCGCATGAAATCAAACAAAGAAACGGGAATCGTCTTTTGTTGCGCCGTTCCGTGTGTAAAGAATGCCGACAGCTCCGGTGCCTCGTGAATGAGGGGCAAGTCTGGCAGACCCGCAAGGACAATTACGCGTGGGAAGTTGGTTTCCAGACTTCATGGCAGTCCATTAAGGCTGACCAGGCAGCCGCCAATCGATGCCGGCACCGATTGTCCACGGTCGCATAATCATTGGCTCTACGCCACCTCCAATGGCAGAATCCTGCAGTGTTAGAGACGATCCAGACGTCAGTCCCTTGTCAGCTGCACAAGCGCATAGAGCATCTCAAGCGCTTCTTTCGGACTCAATTCATCCGGGTTAAGCTGTTGCAGGGTTTCAATCAGTTCATTGGTCGCGGCTGAACCAGTCTCCGGACTGGCCCCGGCAAACAAATCGGTCTGTGGCCCGCGGTTGATCTGGGCATCTTCCAGTTCTTTCAGTCTCCGACGAGCGGCGACAATGACAGCGGCTGGCACGCCGGCCAGCTTGGCGACCTGGATGCCATAGCTTTGCGAGGCGGGACCGTCTTCCACGGCATGCAGAAACACCAGTTCGTCGCCGTATTCCTTGGCGTCAAGATGGACATTGACCAGTTGCTTGAACTCGCTGCTTAGCTGGGTGAGTTCGAAGTAGTGAGTGGCGAAGAGGGTGTAGGCGCGGGTGTGGGTGAGCAAATGGCGGGCTACGGCCCAGGCCAGTGCCAGGCCGTCAAAGGTGGAAGTGCCGCGACCAATTTCATCGAGCAGCACCAGACTCCAGTTCGTGGCGTTGTGCAGGATGGACGCCGTTTCGGTCATTTCCACCATGAAGGTTGAGCGCCCTCCGGCCAGATCATCGGATGCGCCGATGCGGGTGAAAAGTTGATCGATCGGGCCGATGCGGGCTGTAGCTGCGGGTACAGGCAGGCCGCAGCAGGCGAGCAGGACGATGAGCGCGGTTTGCCGCATGTAGGTGGACTTGCCGCCCATGTTGGGGCCGGTGATTAGCAGCATCTGCCGCGGGCGCGACAGGAGTGTGTCGTTGGGGATGAAGTGATCGACCTGGCTTTCCACCACAAGGTGGCGGCCGGCCCGGATGTCGATAACGGCTTCGTCGACATAGACGGGCAGCGACAGGTTGAGCCTGTCCATGCGCTCGGCCTGACTGGCCAGCACATCAACTTCCGCCAGCGCGGCGGCGAGTTTCATCAGTTCTGCCAGTTGCGGAACAAGGCTGTCCAGCAGTTGATCGAACAGCCACTTCTCCCGCGCCAGCGCGCGTTCTCTGGCCGACAGGGCCTTGTCCTCGAAGGCCTTGAGCTCCGGCGTGATGTAGCGCTCGGCGTTCTTGAGGGTCTGCCGGCGGCGGTAGTCATCGGGAATCTTGTCAACGTGGGCGTGAGTGATTTCGATGTAGAACCCGTGTACCTTGTTGTATTCGACCTTGAGGCTGGGGATGTTGGTACGCGCTATTTCCCTCGCTTCCAGTTCGAGCAGAAAGCTTCCGGCATCGCGGGTGAGGCCGCGCAGTTCGTCGAGTTCGGCATCAAACCTGTCGGCAATCACCCCACCTTCGCGCAGCACCGATGCAGGCTCGGCAAGCAGGGCGCGATCCAGCAGATCGTGCAGATCAGGCTTGGGCGAGAGGGCGGCTTCAAGCCAGCGTAATCGCAGGGTAGTCTTGGGCAGGGAGGCGACAAGTTCGGGCAGCAAGGCGAGGGTGTCGCGCAGGCCAGACAAATCGCGCGGGCGGGCATTCTTCAGCGCGATGCGCCCGCCGATGCGCTCGACATCGGCGCTGCCTTTGAGCAGGCTGTGCAATGCAGCTTGCGAACGTGAATTGCTGATCGCAGCGATTGCCTCCAGCCGCTCGGACAGGATGGGACGATCGCGCAACGGATGATGCAGCCAGTGGCGCAACAGCCGTGCTCCCATGCCAGTAACGGTACTGTCGAGAACGGAAAGCAACGTCGGTGCGGGTTCACCACGCAGGGTTTCAGTGAGTTCCAGATTGCGCCGGGTGGATGCATCAAGCCGCACATAGAGCTCATCCTGCTCCGCGCTGATGCCGGCCAAATGCGGAAGGGCGGTACGCTGGGTAGTCTTCACATAATCGAGCAGCGCCCCCGCGGCAGCGAGGGCTGCCTTCAATTGCTCGACTCCGAAGCCGGACAAATCCCGGCTGCCGAATTGTTTGGCCAGTTGTGTTCGTGCGGTGTCGGCGTCGAACTGCCATGGTGCCAGCCGTCTTACGGGGCAAGGGGCCGTGAGCGGCGAGTCGTCCGGCACTAGCACTTCGGCGGGGGACAGGCGGGCGAGCAGGCCGGGGACAGAGGCACAGTCCACTTCGGCAACAGTGAAGCGGCCGGCGGCCAGGTTCAGCCAGGCCGCGCCGGTCCTGTTGTTGCCGGCAGGCGCCAAGGCCAGCAGCAGCGTATCACGGCGGTCATCCAGCAGGTTGGCGTCGGTCAGCGTGCCGGGTGTGATGATACGGGTAACCTTGCGTTCAACCGGGCCTTTCGCTGTGGCCGGATCGCCCACCTGTTCTGCAATGACGACCGATTCGCCCAGCTTGATCAGCCGCGCCAGATACTGCTCAGCCGCGTGATACGGCACCCCTGCCATCTTGATCGGCTGGCCGGCGGACTGGCCGCGCGTGGTCAGCGTGATGTTGAGCAGCCGGGCTGCCTTTTCCGCGTCCTCGAAAAACAGCTCGTAGAAGTCTCCCATGCGGTAGAACAGCAGCATGTCCGGATGCTGGCTTTTGATAGCCAGATACTGCTGGATCATGGGAGTGTGCGGGGCGGAGGTCTTGGAAATTTCCGGATTCTTGGTTTTCATCACGGGAAGATTCGGGGCCTGGCGGGTCTTCTGCGAGACTCGCTAGTGTAGCCCATGGCCGGCCTGATAACCTATCGCTCCAGGAGCAGGCGATGGCCTGCTTTGACCGTGCATCAAAATTGGAGTATCTGCTACAGTCCGTGCGGCATGGTCGAACCAAGGTCAGCTTGACAAGAAGGAGAACTGAATGCGCAAGGCGTTGCCACAGTGGGCCCTGGCCACAGCCACCCTGTTGCTGATCATGACGGGCTGCGGGAAGGGCGGGGAGAACCAGGGGGCTCTCAAGCAGGCGCCCCCAGTGCCGGTGACGGTAGGAGTGGTTACGCAAAAGACTGTGCCGTTCCAATTGAGGGCAGTGGGCACGGTGGAAACGCTTTCAACGGTCAACGTGAAATCCCTGGTGGATGGACAGATCATCCAGGTGGGCATCAAGGACGGTCAGGATGTCGCCAGAGGCCAGCTGCTGTTCCAGATCGACCCGCGGCCTTTCGCCGCCCAGCTCAAGCAGGCGCAGGCCAACCTGCTCAAGGATCAGGCCCAGCTTACCTATGCCTCCGGACAGGAAAAACGCTACGAGGAATTGCTGCAGAAGAACTTTATCTCGCGTGAAGCCTATGCCCAGGTAAAAGCCAATCTGGATGCGGCACAGGCCATGGTGAAGGCCGATCAGGCCGCAGTCGAAAACGCACGATTGCAGCTTGCCTATGCGACCATTCGATCCCCCACTGCAGGCCGGGCAGGCAAGGTCCTGATCAGCGGCGGCAATCTGGTGAAAGCCAACGATACGGTATCACTGGTGGTCATCAACCAGATCAGTCCCATCTACATCAGCTTTGCCGTACCGGAACAGTTTGGTGGCCAGGTCCGTCAGCACCATGCAGTTGGAACACTCAACGTCGAGGCGATACCACGCGTTGCCGGAGCGAAGCCGGTGGAAGGAAAGCTCGCCTTCATTGACAACGCAGTGGATGCCACCACCGGCATGCTCAAGCTGAGGGCTGAATTCGCCAACAGGGACCGCGTACTGTGGCCGGGTGATTTTGCCGAAACCACGCTCACCCTGCGGCAGGACAAGGATGCCATAGTGGCGCCATACCACGCTGTACAGAACGGGCCACGCGGCACCTATGTGTTCATTGTGCAGCCCGATCTCAAGGTGAGCATTCGGGAGGTGGTGATAGCACGCACCGAGGGGCCTGATGCGGTTATCGCCAAGGGACTGGCACCCGGTGAAAAGATCGTCCTCGATGGCGCATCGCGCCTGACCCCCACTTCGACGGTGAAGATCACGGGAAGCGCTGCCGCGCCATGAATATCTCCGAGATCTTCATCCGCCGGCCGATCATGACCAGCCTGGTCATGATCGGCATCCTGGTATTTGGTCTGTTCAGCTATCGCGTATTGCCGGTAGCGGCCCTCCCCAACGTTGACTTCCCCACAATCCAGGTGACGGCGACCCTGCCCGGCGCCAGTCCGGAAACCATGGCGTCGGCGGTGGCGACGCCTCTGGAAAAGCAGTTTTCCACCATCGCCGGGGTGGATTCGATGAATTCGTCCAGCGCGCAGGGCTCCACCCAGATCACGCTTCAGTTTTCGCTTGACCGCAACATTGATGCGGCCGCCCTCGATGTGCAATCGGCCATCTCGGCAGCGCTGCGTCAGCTTCCCGACCAGATGCCCTCGCCGCCCTCATTCAGGAAGGTAAACCCGGCAGACCTGCCAGTATTCTACCTGGCGCTCACGTCCGAGACGCTGCCCATGTCGACAGTGGACGAGTACGCAGAGACCCTTCTTGCACAGCGCATTTCCACCACCAACGGTGTTGCCCAGGTTCTGGTATACGGCAGCCAGAAATACGCAGTGCGGGCCCAGCTTGATCCGCGTGCCCTGGTCGCCAAGGGGATCGGCATCGACGAAGTTGCCAATGCCCTGGCGCAGCATAACGTCAATTTGCCCACCGGCACCCTGTACGGCGCCCGTCGCACCTTCACGATCCAGGCCACCGGCCAGCTTGAAGATGCAGCGAAATTCAACTCACTCGTCGTTACCTATCGCAACGGTGCGCCGGTGCGTCTCGATGAACTGGGTCATTTGCTGGATGACGTGGAGAACAACAAGCTCGCTGCCTGGTTCAACGGCAAGCGTGGCATCGTGCTCGCGATTCAGCGCCAGCCTGGCACCAATACGATCGAGGTGGTGGATTCCATCCGTGCGCTGTTGCCGCAGTTCCGTGCGCAGATTCCCGCCGGCGTGGAAATGGACGTGCTCTACGACCGGTCGCTGTCGATCCGCGATTCGGTCCACGACGTGCAATTCACCCTGCTGCTGGCCCTGGCTTTGGTCGTAATGGTGATCTTCCTGTTTCTGCGCAACCTGTCGGCCACCATCATCCCCAGCCTCGCCTTGCCCCTGGCATTGATCGGCGCATTCTCGGTGATGTACGTGATGGGCTACAGCATTGACAACCTTTCACTGATGGCGCTTACCCTGTGCGTGGGATTTGTGGTGGATGACGCCATCGTGGTTCTGGAGAACATCTCGCGCCACATGGAGATGGGCGAATCGCGCTGGGACGCCACACTCAAGGGCACACGAGAGATCGGTTTTACGGTCTTGTCCATGACATTGTCGCTGGTCGCTGTGTTCCTTCCGATCCTGTTCATGGGCGGTATTCTCGGCCGCCTGCTGCATGAGTTTGCCGTCACCATCATTGCGGCAGTACTGCTGTCGGGTTTCGTTTCGCTAACCCTGACCCCGATGCTGTGCAGTCGCTGGCTGCGCCCCAGCCACAACGTGAAACATGGGCACATGTACATGGCGAGCGAGGCGGCCTTCAATGCCATGAAACATGCCTATGACCTCAGCCTGAGCTGGGTGCTGCGCCATCGCAGAGCCACCATGCTGGGCTTTCTGGCCGTGTTTGTCGGTACTGGCTGGCTGTTTGTCGTAATGCCCAAGGGATTCCTGCCGAGCGAGGACACCGGCCAGATTTTCGCGTTTACCGAAGCCGCCCAGGACGTTTCCTTTGAGGACATGGCCAGGATGCAGCGCGAGGCCGCCGATATCGTGCGGGCCGATCCTGCCGTGGGGTCGGCCATGGCGTTCATCGGCGCCAGCGGTTCGAGCCAGTCTTTGAACCAGGGGCGTATTTTTGTTCGACTCAAGCCGCGCAGCGAACGGGTTTCGGCGGATGAGGTCATCCAGCGCATGCGGCCCAGGCTGGCCACCATTCCGGGCCTCAAGGTGTTCATGCAGAATCTGCCGACTATCCGTATTGGCGGTCAACTCACCAAGAGCCAGTACCAGTACACTCTGCAGGATACCGACACCCAAGCCCTCTTTTCCTGGGCACCGCGCATCGAGGAAAAGCTGCGTTCCCTGCCTGGCTTCCAGGATGTGACAAGCGACCTGCAGATCACCAATCCCCAAGTGGTTATCCAGATCCACCGCGACAAGGCTGCTTCGCTTGGCGTCACTCCAGAGCAGATCGAGGACGCGCTCTACGATGCCTATGGCACCCGCCAGGTGTCCACCATCTACATGCCCACCAACGAATATCAGGTCATCATGGAACTTGCCCCCGAGTTCCAGCAGGACCCCAATGCGCTCTCGATGCTCTATATCCGCTCGTCCAGCGGAAATCTGGTTCCCATCGATACGGTCGCCAGCATCAAGCATGACATTGGCCCGCTATCCATCACGCACCTTGGGCAACTGCCTTCGGTGACCCTCTCCTTCAACCTGGCGCCGGGCCTTGCACTGGGCGATGCCATCACCCTGGTGAACAAGGCGATGAAGGAGATGCAGATTCCAACAGGGTTGAATGGCAGTTTTCAGGGTGCGGCCCAGGCCTTTCAGTCATCGCTTACCGGGATGGGCTTTCTGATTGTGGGCGCGATCTTCGTCATCTACCTGGTGCTGGGAATTCTTTATGAAAGCTATATCCATCCACTCACCATTTTGTCGGGACTGCCCACTGCCGGTCTGGGCGCGTTGTTGACCCTCATGCTGTTTCATCTTGACCTGAACATGTATGGTTTTGTCGGCCTGATCATGCTGATCGGCATCGTCAAGAAGAATGCCATCATGATGATCGATTTCGCCATCGAAGCGCAGCGCACGGGCAACAGGACGCCGCTGGAAGCCATCTATCAGGCCTGCCTGATTCGTTTTCGTCCCATCATGATGACGACGATGGCGGCGCTGATGGGAACGTTGCCGATTGCACTTGGCATCGGAACCGGTTCGGAAGGCCGTCGCCCGCTTGGTCTTGCCGTGGTGGGTGGCCTGCTGGTGTCACAGACGCTGACCCTCTACATCACGCCAGTGATTTATCTATACATGGAAGCGTTCAAGCAGCGGTTGACAAGGAGCAACAGTCCGGCGGCTGGCATCGCTGCGGGGTAGGAAGATAAGCGAGTAGAAAGCTCGGCAAGAAGGTTCAGCTTCTGAGATCTGGCGAAAGATGGGGCTTGAGAGTCTTCACCATCAGAGCGAAGATTTTCGGATTGGCGGCGAGGATGTTGCCGGTCTCGAGCCAGGTTTCGTTGCCGGCCAGATCTCCCACCAGACCACCTGCTTCCTGGACCAGCAGTGAACCGGCGGCCAGATCCCAGGGGTTGAGACCAATTTCCCAGAAAGCGTCGTAGCGCCCTGCGGCTACATAAGCCAGGTCGAGCGCGGCGGAGCCAGGACGGCGAATGCCCGAAGTGCGCTTCATCACATCGCGGAACATGTTGAGATAGGCTTCAGCATGGCTGAATTCGCGGAACGGAAAGCCGGTGCCGACCAGGCAGTCTTCGAGCTTGTCACGCTTGGAAACGCGCAGCCGGCGGTCGTTTAGAAACGCGCCGCGCCCGCGGCTGGCACTATAAAGTTCATTGTTGGCGGGGTCGTACACGACGGCCTGGCTGATCTGGCCTTTGTGCTTGAGCGCAATGGAAACCGAATACTGAGGCAGGCCATGAAGAAAATTGGTGGTGCCGTCCAGCGGGTCAATGATCCACTGGTATTCATCAGGATGACCTTCAGCGGCCGGCCTTGCGCCGGTCTCCTCTGCTAAAATTCCATGGTTTGGATAAGCCTCGAGCAACGTTTCGATAATGGTCTGCTCGGCGGCTTGATCCACTTCGCTGACATAGTCCCGATCCTTCTTGGTGTGGACCGTGATGCGATCAAGATTGAGCGCGGCGCGATTGATAATCGCCCCGGCCTTGCGTGCGGCCTTGATGGCCGTGGTAAGCATGGGGTGCATGGGAGACTGCGCATGTAAAAGAACGAAGCCCGAATTCTACCCGATGCCCGATAATTCTGACTTGCTGGAGCGAATACGCATTGTGCTGGTGCGCACCAGCCATCCCGGTAATATCGGGGCCGCCGCACGGGCGATGAAGACGATGGGACTCAAGGCGCTTTATCTGGTGGCGCCTGAAACATTCCCGCACGAGCAGGCGACGGCCATGGCCTCGGGCGCAACTGATGTGCTGAATGGTGCCGTGATTTGCGACTCGCTGGCGGACGCCCTGAGCGGAACAACCTTGGCCGTCGGGGCATCGACGCGCAGGCGCGAAATCGTCGCCGAGGTGTTGACGCCGGCACAGGCAGTTGCGGGAGTATTGCAGGAAGCCGCGGGCGGCAGCGCGGTTGCGCTGGTATTTGGCAACGAAACCTTCGGCCTGTCGAACGAGGAATTGGGCTGCTGCCAGTGGCTGATGTCGATTCCCGCCAATCCGGATTACAGCTCGCTCAATCTGGCGGCGGCGGTGCAGGTCGTGGCGTATGAATTGCGTCAGCAGGCGCTGGATGAGTGCGCATGGACGCCAGCGGAAATCGACGGCGCTGATCTTGCAGATGTGGAACGATTTTATGTTGAGCTGGAAAAGACCCTGATTGATATCGGCTTTCTCAACCCCGCCTCGCCCAAACGCCTGATGCCCAAGCTGCGTCGCCTGTTTGCCCGCACCCGCTTGGCAAAGGAGGAATTGAATATCCTGCGCGGTCTTCTGTCCGCAGTAAATGACACGGCAGGGACCCCTTCGAGGAATAATTGACGAATTTACTCGGATAAAGCAGTCTCGCATTATGTTTAGCAAAATCCGCGATGAAATTTCTGTTGTGTTCGACCGCGACCCGGCTGCCCGCTCGGTGTTCGAGGTTGTAACGACCTACCCCGGCTTTCATGCCTTGTTGCTGCATCGCTTTGCGCACTGGCTGTGGGATATGGGGTTCAAGTGGTTTGCGAGATTTGTTTCCTTCATTGCACGTTGGCTGACCGGGGTCGAAATTCATCCGGGTGCGACCATTGGTCGCCGGGTGTTTATCGACCATGGCATGGGCGTAGTCATTGGCGAGACGGCCGAAGTCGGCGACGACTGCACGCTTTATCATGGCGTGACGCTGGGCGGAACGTCGTGGAACAAGGGCAAGCGCCATCCCACCTTGATGCCGGGCGTGGTCGTCGGCGCCGGAGCAAAAATTCTCGGCCCGATCACGTTGGGGGCGAATTCAAGAGTGGGTTCCAACGCGGTGGTCGTCAAGGACGTGCCGGAAGGAGCGACGGCAGTGGGCATCCCGGCCCGCATTCTGGAAGATTCACAGAGCCAGGTTCGGCAGGACCAGGCCAGCAAAATGGGGTTTTCCGCGTATGCGATCTCTGCCGACATGAATGACCCCATGGTCAAGGCAGTGCATGGCCTTATTGACCATGCAGCCCATGTGGATGAGCGAATGGAGGCCATTCTTGCCCAACTTGAGAAGCTGGGCGGCAAGCTGTCAGAGAGTGAATCCGGTAAGGATAATTTTGATCCTGAATACCTGAACAAAATTGTCGACTAAATGGTTGACTAAAATTGTCGGGTATTTTATAGTTCAATCAGTTTAATCCTTCATTAAAGGGTGACACAAATGAGACTGACGACAAAAGGACGATTCGCTGTAACCGCAATGGTGGACTTGGCATTGCGTAGTGGAAGAGGGCCAGTAACCTTGGCCGGCATCAGCGAGCGGCAGGATATTTCCCTGTCCTATCTTGAACAATTGTTCGGCAAGCTGCGCCGCCACAAATTGGTGGAAAGCGTGCGCGGGCCCGGTGGAGGCTATACCTTGGCCAAGCCACTTTCCGAATTGTCGGTGGCCGACATCATCCGCGCCGTGGATGAGCCCATCGATGCAACACAATGCGGTGGCAAGGAAAACTGTCATGACGACCGCCGTTGCATGACCCACGACCTGTGGATGAACCTGAATGAGAAGATTTATGAATATCTGAACTCGGTATCACTGGCAGATCTGGTTGCCAAGCAGCAGGGCTGTGGCAAGGCTGTGCTGGATGAAAAGATCAACGCTGAAAAGATCGCTGCTGCAGCGTAAGACTGGATTGCGAGAGTGCAAATGAAATTCCCGATTTATCTTGATTATTCAGCGACTACCCCTGTTGATCCTCGTGTGGCAGAGAAGATGATTCCCTGGTTGACCGAGCATTTTGGCAACCCAGCTTCGCGTTCTCATGCCTACGGTTGGGAAGCGGAAAAAGCGGTCGAGGAAGCGCGGGCGCAGGTAGCCGCCCTGGTGAATGCCGATCCCAAGGAAATTGTCTGGACCTCCGGCGCGACTGAATCCAATAACCTCGCCCTGAAGGGCGCGGCGCACTTCTACAAGGGAAAGGGCAAGCACCTCATCACCAGCCTGACCGAACACAAGGCGGTGATCGATACCATGCGTGAACTCGAGCGCCAGGGGTTTGAGGTCACCTACTTGCAACCTGAACCCAGCGGCCTGATTGACCTGGAAAGATTCAAGTCGGCGATTCGTCCTGACACCATCCTTGCGTCGATCATGTACGTCAATAACGAGATTGGCGTCATCCAGGACATCGAAAAGCTTGGTGAACTGTGCCGCGAAAAAGGCGTGATTTTCCACGTCGACGCTGCCCAGGCTACCGGCAAGGTCGTCATCGACCTGAAGAAACTTAAAGTGGATCTCATGTCATTCTCCGCCCACAAGACCTATGGACCCAAGGGCATGGGTGCACTGTATGTCCGGCGCAAGCCGCGTATTCGTCTGGAGGCCCAGATGCACGGCGGCGGTCACGAGCGCGGCATGCGTTCCGGCACCTTGGCCACGCATCAGATTGTTGGCATGGGCGAGGCTTTCCGCATCGCACGCGAAGAAATGGCGACCGAAAACGAGCGTGTCCGGACTCTGCGTGACAAGCTCTACAAGGGCTTGTCGGAATTGGAAGAAACGGTCGTCAATGGCGACATGGAGCAACGCATCCCCGGCAACCTCAACATCAGCTTTGCCTATGTGGAAGGCGAGTCGATGATGATGGCGATCAAGGATGTAGCGGTATCGTCCGGTTCCGCCTGCACCTCTGCCAGTTTGGAGCCATCCTATGTGCTCAAGGCCTTGGGACGCAACGACGAACTGGCGCACTCCTCCATCCGCTTTACCATCGGCCGCTTCACCACCGAAGAGGAAATCGACTACACCATCAAGTTGGTAAAGCAACAGGTCAACAAGCTGCGTGAGATGTCACCGCTTTGGGAGATGGTAAAGGAAGGTATTGATTTGAACAGCGTGCAGTGGGCGGCGCACTAAGTTAGGTCTTGTAAGTGGAATTAGATAAGGAGTAAAGATCATGGCATACAGCGACAAAGTTCTGGATCATTATGAGCACCCCCGTAACGTCGGGTCATTTGACAAGGAAGATACGGGAATAGGCACGGGCATGGTGGGCGCGCCAGCCTGTGGTGACGTGATGAAGCTGCAAATCAAGGTGAACGAGCACGGCGTCATTGAAGATGCCAGATTCAAGACCTATGGTTGCGGTTCTGCCATTGCTTCGTCCTCCCTGGTAACCGAGTGGGTCAAAGGCAAAACCCTGGACCAGGCTATGGAAATCAAGAATACAAGGATTGCCGAAGAACTGGCGCTCCCCCCCGTCAAGATCCATTGTTCCATCCTCGCCGAGGATGCCATCAAGGCTGCTGTGGCAGATTACAAGGCCAAGAACGGCGAAGCCAAGTCCGAGGCCGCCTAAGAGAGGAGCACGATATGTCCATTACCGTCACTGATCGTGCTGCCAAGCATGTCAACAATTTTATCGCCAAACGCGGCAGGGGAATCGGCCTGCGTCTAGGCGTACGTACCACCGGATGTTCAGGGCTGGCCTACAAACTCGAATTTGTGGACGCGGTGGAAGGTGAGGACGTTCGCTTCGACAGCAATGGTGTGACCGTTTTTGTCGACCCCAAGAGCCTGGCTTTCCTCGATGGCACAGAACTCGACTTTGTGCGTGAAGGACTGAATGAGGGCTTCAAGTTTAACAACCCTAATGTCAAGAACACATGTGGCTGCGGAGAAAGCTTCAACGTTTGATTTGGATAAGGGTTCAGAGCCTAACGGCCCAATCTCCACTTTTCTGACCAAGGTCTCCGGCCCGTCGCTGCATGGACTTTAAGCAGAACCACTTTGAACTATTTGGCCTGGAGCCTGCGTTTCGTATCGACGACGCCGGGCTGGGAAAGGCCTACAGGGAAATACAGAATCAGGTCCACCCCGATCGCTTCGCCAGCAAAGGGCAGGCAGAGAAGCGCCTCTCCATGCAGTGGGCGATGCAGGCCAATGAGGCGTACCAAACACTCAGATTGCCGCTGACCCGAGCCGACTACTTCCTGCATTTGCAAGGTATTGATGCCCTGGCGGCAACCAACACGTCCATTCCACCCGCATTCCTCATGCAGCAGATGGAGTGGCGGGAAGCGCTTGCCAGTGCGCGGTCCAGCAGGAACATGGGCACCCTGGATGAACTGATGAGGGATCTGCGCAGCGAGGTAACGCGGCTGGAGAATGAAATGGCTCTCCAGATTGATGATGTGAAGGACTTTGAGGCCGCGGCCGTGTCTGTGCGCAAACTCAAGTTCCTGCAAAAACTGACGGAAGAGATTGGCGACGCTCGGGAAGAGCTCGAACTCGCCTGAACAATATACCGACTTGATATGGCCCTGCTTCAAATCGCGGAACCTGGAATGAGCACGCCCCCCCACCAGCATCGGCTGGCGGTGGGGATCGATCTCGGTACGACCAATTCACTCGTGGCTACAGTGCGCTCGGGCATGGCGATTGTGCTCAATGACGAGGAAGGCCATCCCCTGCTCCCGTCTGTGGTGCGTTATCAGGCGGATGGAACAGTTACAGTGGGGCACGCCGCCCAAGCCACGCAAAACAAGGATCCGCATAACACCATTGTTTCGGTGAAACGTTTCATGGGACGCGGGTTGAGGGATCTGGGCGACCCGGGTCGCTATCCCTACAAGTTTGTCGATGCACCGGGCATGGTGCAGCTGCACACGGTCGCAGGTGACAAGAGTCCGGTTGAAGTCTCCGCCGATATTCTCAAGGTGCTGCGCGACCGTGCGGAAGAATCCCTCGGTGGCGAACTGGTCGGCGCAGTCATTACCGTGCCTGCGTATTTTGACGATGCCCAGCGTCAGGCCACCAAGGATGCGGCCAAACTGGCTGGCCTGAACGTATTACGCCTGCTGAATGAACCCACGGCGGCTGCCATTGCCTATGGCTTGGACAACGCTGCCGAAGGGGTGTACGCGGTCTATGACCTGGGCGGTGGCACGTTTGATATCTCAATCCTCAAGCTCACTCAGGGTGTGTTCGAGGTGCTGGCGACCAATGGCGATTCAGCGTTGGGCGGCGATGATTTTGATCAGCGGGTATTTTGCTGGATGGTCGAGCGCGCCAAGCCTACACCACTTTCGGCTTCGGATACCAGGCTATTGCTGACCCGTGCCCGGGAGGCCAAGGAATCATTGTCCGAACATACGGAAGCGAGAATAACCACCTTGCTTTCCACCGGCGAGCTGATTGATCTTACATTGGATCAGGCAGTGTTCAATGATATCAATGCCAATCTGGTGAACAAGACACTCGCGCCAACCCGCAAAGCACTGCGCGATGCGGGACTGGAACCCGAGGACATAAAGGGTGTTGTAATGGTTGGTGGCGCCACTCGCATGCCTTGCATAGGGCAGGCGGTAGGCAAGTTTTTCAAGCAGACACCGCTAACGAATCTCGACCCCGACAAGGTCGTGGCATTGGGGGCGGCGATGCAGGCCGATGTGCTGGCGGGCAATCGTGCAGACGACTGGCTGCTGCTGGATGTGATCCCCCTGTCGCTTGGCATTGAAACCATGGGCGGATTGACGGAAAAGATCATTCCCCGTAACACCACAATCCCGGTGGCGCGGGCTCAGGAGTTCACCACATTCAAGGATGGACAAAGTGCCATGAGTTTCCATGTGGTGCAGGGTGAGCGCGAAATGGTGAACGACTGCCGCTCGCTGGCCAAATTCGAGTTGCGCGGCATTCCTCCCATGGTCGCAGGCGCGGCGCGCATTCGCGTCACCTTCCAGGTCGATGCGGATGGTCTGCTGTCTGTCAATGCCAAGGAGAAGGCAACCGGAGTGGAGTCGTCCATCACCGTCAAGCCATCTTATGGCCTGTCAGACGAAGAAGTCACGCGCATGCTCAAGGACGCCTACACCCACGCCAAAGACGACATGCTGGCGCGGGCGTTGAACGAGCAACGGGTGGAGGGGTCAAGTCTGATCGAAGCCACCCAAGCGGCCGTTGCAGAAGCTGGCGAGGCGCTGCTGACCATGGATGAACGTCAGGAGATTGAATCCCGGATCGCCGCACTGAAGAAGACCATGGAAGGTCTGGATCACCAGGCCATCAAACGTGCCGTCGAAGCACTTAATCTGGCCACGACTGAATTTGCCCAACGTCGCATGGATATGAATGTTCGTCGTGCACTTGCCGGCCATAAACTGGAAGAAATTGGCTAATGCCTCAGTTGATTGTATTACCCCATATTGAACTTTGTCCCGACGGTGCCGTGATGGATGCGAAGACAGGGGAAACCATTTGCGACACGCTGCTTGCGAATGGCGTCGAAATCGAACACGCCTGCGAAAAGTCCTGCGCCTGTACCACCTGCCACGTGATCCTGCGCGAGGGATTTGAATCGCTTGAGCCATCCGAAGAAAAGGAAGACGACCTGCTCGACAAGGCCTGGGGGCTCGAACCGTCTTCACGTCTTTCCTGTCAGGCCAAGGTCGCGGGTAGCGATCTGGTGATCGAAATTCCAAAATACACGATCAATATGGTTAAAGAGGGGGGACATTGAATGCCCACAGTCATCGCAATGAGGATGCCGGGATGCGCAGCGCATGGAGCACGGCAACCGGCGCGTTGTGTTCAGAAATAAATGAGGCTTGCCAGCATCATGCAACAAGGCCGACTGGCTGCACCGCCGATTAATGGAGGTGCATTCTATGAAGTGGACTGACGTAAACGATATCGCCATCGAACTCTATGAAGCCCATCCAGACGTGGACCCGCAATATGTGCGCTTTACCGACCTGCACGCCTGGGTCATGGCTTTGCCAGGTTTTGAGGGCGCAGCCGACCAGTCAAACGAAAAGATCCTCGAGGCCATCCAGATGGCGTGGATTGACGAGGCTTCATGATCGCCGCTTAGGTGTTGCGGGAATGAGCTGCCAAGTAGGAGGCTAATTTTTCGCGGACGATTGCGCCAATCCGGTGGCTTTCGTCGAGCGGTAGATATTCCCACGTTTCAAGTTCCCCGCTGAAGGGTCTGGTGAAGCCAGCCCCCTGAAGGCTTTTATGAAGTTCATCAAAGCGCTTCGAGCCCCCATCAAGCCTGGCAACATAGACAGGCTTGCCGGTAAAACAGGCCTCCGAAACCATTGAAGCCGAATCTTCCGTCACGATGATCACGTCGGCCAGCGCCAGCATGGCCTGGTAGGGATTCTCGCCTGTGCCATCCCAGATAATGGCGTTGGTGTCAGCCAGCGCTTCACGCAGGATGGCTTCCTTTTCCGCACCCGTGCGCCGCGAAGTGGTGATCACCAACCCCGCGCCATGATCAGCGATAAGCGATTTAAGTTGCGTCGCAAGTTCACGCATTCTTGACGTCGTGAAGTTGTAAGCCTTGGATTTTCCGCCAATGAGTACCGCAACAAATGGCTTGTGCACTGCAGCGAAAGTCTTGCGAAAGCGTTCTGCTGCTGTAGCCAATGTTTCGCGGGTCAGCCGGTGCAAGGCCCCCTTCGAGGGATAAATGTTGGGACCTGTCAAGCCATCGTGTTCGGGCGGAACCACCATGTCGAAACCGCCGGGAGGTACACGCGGGTCTTGAATATGCACGGTAAAGGTGTGTCCATGGCTGGCGCGCTTGATGGCGAGAGCAACTGCCACCGGACGGCCGCCACATGTGATGAGGAGGTCTGGCCAGGGAGGGGCGATTCCATCCTTGGGATCAAGGCCTGAAAGCACTCCCAGCTTTGCTGCCCAATGTCCGGGAAGCCATCGCCAGGGCGCCTGGGGGTGCAGGGTCTTGGCTTCGCAGGGTAGGCCAACCCCCTGGGCCAGGCCGACGCCCTGACTGATCATGCCAGCTTCGCCAGTGGTTATGACCCAGCATGCGGCAGGCTTGTCAGCGACGCTCACAGGGCCTGGTCAGCCTATGGCATCATCTGCAAAGCAAAGTTCGTGGCGATTGCGCCATTCCTGTCCGACGTAATTGATGATGAGTGACTTGCGCACTCCTTTCATCGGACGCTTTTCGAATCCATGCCAGGTCCTGTCGCTGGGGACAAAGATGAGGCCGGTGTTGAAGCCCGAAGGAGCGCGGCCGACATGAGTGTCCTTGTCCAAGTACATGTCAGTTCCCCAGTCTGCGCCTTCTGGCTCCCGGTTGAGGTAAAGCAGCATGGTGAATTTCTTGACGCCTATGTCAGTGTGCGGTTCAAGCCAGAATCCATCAGTGTCCTGGCAGTATTCGATGCGAAGCGACGTGCCCGCGAGTGGCGCCCCGGTGACCGCCTTCAATTCATCCACAACTTGCTGAGATTGAAAAACACGGGCAAGGGCATCCATAACCTTGAACTGGGTACGGTACTCTTCGCCGAAGTGGATGCGTTTGTCGTTATGGGTTTCGCGGCGGCCTTTTGTGTCTTCAATGTGGGCGGGCTTGAAGGGCAGTGAAATCAATTCATCCACCATGTCTTCGGGCAGGCAATGGTCTATCAGCCAATGCTGGTAAGGATGGTGGTGCTGCCCCGCATGGTGCAGACTCGTTAGAAAGGTCTTTGCGATTGTCGCTTCAGTAATATCGGACATTCAGTTTCCTCAGCCCGGCATGCGATACAGGCGGTATTTGACTTGTCTAATGTAACATTTTCCGGGCTACCGTTATTCATTAATCTGGCTGGATACAGTTCACGCGCGTTCTATCTCTCATGGTTGAAGGGCGTAGTGCCTCAGAACAGTGGAAATGAGCACTAAATTTGCGGGTTATCGAATACCCTGGCTTTACCCATATCCCGTGATACACTCAGCCGCAGATAAAGCAAGGGGGCTTGCCATACTGCCCTTGCTGCAAGGAGGACATGGCAGAAGAACGTTTCGACTCCGGGTCAGAACCGGCATCATCACGGCGGTTAAGGGAGGCACGCGCCAGCGGAGATGTTCCCCGTTCGGCCGAATTGGCCTCGCTGGCCATGCTGCTCGCTGCTGCAGGGGTGCTGAGTTTTGGCGGAGGCAAGCTCTTTCAGGGTCTTGCATCGATGCTCGCCCAGGGCTTGCAAGGCGCAGCTTCCTTCTCTTTTCAACACGCACTTGATGTTGTTGCCCATGGCGGCATGGCGGCAATGCCCTTGCTGATTGCCGTGTTCCTCGCTGCGCTGATAGCGCCCATGCTGTTGTCAGGTTGGGTCTTTGCACCGCAAGTCATGGAATTTGACGAAGGGCGACTGGATCCTTTGCGCCCCCTGCGGCGCCTGTTCTCACTCGAGGGCTTATATGGCGGCTTCAAGGGCCTGCTCTTCCTGGTCTTGCTGGGTGCCATGGTCTGGGCCTACCTTCGTCACACCTGGCCACAACTGCTTGTCTTGTGGGGCGCCAAACTGCAAGTGTCGTTGCCGGGTACCGCCGTATGGTTAGGCAAGGGCCTTATGATCATGGCGGGAACAGTTGCGTTGGTCGCACTGGTGGACGGCTTGTGGCAATGGTGGCGCTACCTTGCCGGCCTGGCAATGACGCGCGGCGAAGTCCTGGCCGAGGCTCAGGAAGAGGAAATGTCGGCAGCTGTCCGGGCCCGCATGGCAAATGCTCGCGAAGAGGCGAACAGGAGAACTGCTGAATGAGTGTTCCGTCGCAGACCTTGACCATGCTGGGGGTACCGTTGACCCGTCTCGCGGGGCCGGTGCTCGTGCTGCTGATTCTGGCCATGATGGTTCTGCCCCTGCCTACGCTCGCACTGGATGTACTGTTCACGTTCAACATTGCCATGGCCGTGATCGTGTTGCTGGCCAGTCTCAATGCCATTCGTCCGCTGGATTTCTCCGTGTTTCCGACGGTTCTGCTGCTAACCACCTTGCTCAGGCTGTCGCTCAATGTGGCGTCGGCACGGATCATTTTGCTATTTGGACAGAACGGCAGTGATGCGGCAGGCAAGGTGATCGAGTCCTTCGGCAATTTTCTTGTCGGTGGCAACTATACTGTCGGCCTCGTGGTATTCGTCATTCTCGTCATCATCAACTTCATTGTCATCACACGAGGTGCCGGACGCATTGCCGAGGTGGCGGCACGGTTCACGCTGGATGCTTTGCCGGGCAAGCAATTGGCGATTGATGCCGATCTCAATGCAGGCTTTATCAATGAGCAGGAGGCCCGCGGCCGCCGCGGAACCCTGTCGCGCGAGTCGGACTTCTACGGGGCCATGGATGGAGCCTCGAAATTCGTACGTGGCGATGCCATCGCCGGGATCATCATTCTGCTTGTGGTACTGCTGGGTGGCATTGGCGTCGGTGTGATTCAACATGATCTGGCCTTGAGCGAAGCACTCAACCGTTACGCATTGCTGACCGTGGGCGATGGACTCGTGGCGCAGATTCCTGCCCTGATCATTTCCACCTCGGCCGGTATCATGGTGTCCCGTACATCGGCGGAACAGGATCTCAGCCGCGAATTTCTTGGTCAGATGTTCGGCCGCCCCCAGGTTCTCTATGTGACTGCATCGGTGCTTGCGCTGCTGGGACTGATTCCGGGTACGCCCCACATGGCTTTCCTGCTGCTGGCGAGTGTGCTGGCCGCCGTGGCCTACTGGACTGAGAGTCGGGCCGTGCAGGAGATTGAGGCCGTGCCGGAAGAGTTGGAGAGCGAGGCGCCTGTGGAACTGTCGTGGGACGATATTCCACCGGTCGATGTGCTGGGTCTGGAGGTCGGGTACCGGTTGATACCTTTGCTAGATCGCGCGCGCGGCGGCGAGGTGCTCGATCGCATTACCGAAAGCCGGCGGCGCTTTGCCATGGAAATGGGCCTGGTGATCCCGCCCGTGCGGGTGCGCGACAACCTCGATCTCAAGCCCAATACGTACCGCATTTCCCTCAAGGGCGTCGAAATGGGCCGCGCCGAGGCCTACCCTGATCAGGTGCTGGCGATTGAGACGCCTGATACGATGGGGCGGCTGGAAGGACGCCCAGGACTGGATCCAATGACCGGCGCACCCGGCGTGTGGATTCCTGCCGAACAGGCAGACGATGCGCACATGCGCAATTACCAGGTCCTGACGGCCGACCAGGTCATTAGCCGCCATCTGGAAGCAATCTTTCGAGGCCACACCGGTGAGCTGCTGGGAAGGCTGGAAGTGCAGGAACTGCTTGACAGCATGTCGCGTGCCACGCCCGGTCTGGTCGAAGACGTGGTCCCGGGTCTGCTGCCGGTAACCAGTCTCCAGACCCTGTTGCAGAACCTGGTCAATGAAGGCGTTTCTGTGCGTGATTCGAGAACCATCCTCGAAACCCTGGCCGCCCGAGCCAGCAAGACGCAGAATCTTGAAGAACTGACTGAGACTGTGCGTGCCGCTCTCGGTCGCGGCATTGTGGATCGGCTGTTTGAAGGCAGTGACGCCCTGCACGTGATCAGTCTGGATTCGGAAACGGAAAATCGTCTGCTGCAGGAAATGGGTGAAGAGGGCGAGGCGCTGCTGTCCCCTGGACTGCAGGAGGCGATGGTAGCTGCGGGGGAGAAAGCCCGCACACAACAGATGGAAGCTGGCCATCCCTCAGTATTACTGGTGTCGCCGATGTTGCGACCGACGCTTTCCCATCTGTTGCGGCGTCACCTTCCCAACCTGGCGGTGATTTCCTACGCGGAAATTCCTGCCGACAAACGGGTTGAAACGACTGTTGAACTGAAGGCTGCTGTGTCATGAACGTAAAACGTTATGTCGCGCCCAATGCCCGCGACGCCCTGTCGCGCATTCGCCAGGAACTGGGTCCGGATGCAGTGGTGGTCACCTCCCGCGAAGTACCCGGCGGCGTCGAGTTCATGGCTGCACGTTATACAGACCTGGCCAAGGATGCGCCAACACAAACGCCCCAGCGGGAGCTGAATGAGCAGGCCACGGCAGGACTGATGGTCGAACTCAAGGGTATCAAGCAACTGATCAAAGGCCAGCTTGCCAATTTGAGCTGGAGCGTGGACAAGCGTCGCCATCCCATGCGGGTCGAGATGGTGCAGACTTTGTTGATTGCGGGTTTCAGTCCCTGGCTTGCACGCAGTCTTGCGGCCCGTATGCCAAGGGGAATGGATGTCCAAGGCATGAATAGATGGTTGCGCGCTGTGCTGATTCGCAATCTGCCTGCCTGGAACAAGCCCGATTCCATCTGGATGCGGGGGGGCACATGGGCACTGGTCGGACCCACCGGCGCAGGCAAGACGACCACTCTAGCCAAGCTTGCGACACGCGCAGCTGATGTACTGGGGGCGAATCAGGTCGCGCTTGTGACCATGGATGCTTACCGCATCGGTGCCTACGATCAAGCCCGTACCTACGCCGATCTGCTGAACGTCGAACTGATTAAGGTGAATGCAGCGGAAAATCTCGCTGCCGCACTCGCAACGGTGCGCCACAAGAAGGTCGTCTTGCTGGATACGCCGGGGCTCAGTCCTCGCGATGAGCGGATTGTCCACTTACTTGAAGTGCTAAGCTCCGTGGGTGCGCATCGTCTGCTGGTGATGCCGTCCGGCGTTCAGGGACCCGTTGTCGAAGCGACGCTTGCGGCTTATGGCGGACACGGCCTGGCGGCGTGCATTCTGAGCAAACTGGATGAAGGTGGACTGCTCGGCCCTGCGCTGGATGGCCTGATTCGCCATCGTCTGCCTGTCGCCTGCCTGGCAAGTGGCCAGCGGGTGCCGGAAGACCTCTATCCAGCACAACCGCAGGCGCTGATCGACCGTGCCTTGCGTGCAAGGCAGCTTGACGTATACCGCATGCACGAGGAAGACTGGCCTTTGATCGAGGTGGCTGCGGAGAGCGCAAATCGGCATGGTTGATCAGGCAGAAGGCCTGCGTCGGCGGCAGAAGGACGTGTGGACGCTCTCCGTGCTGGCTGTGTCCGGGCAACGGTCAAGTGCAGAGTTCGCTCGAGGTATGTTCATGGCCTGGAAAACGCTGGGTGCTTCACCTTTGCTGGTCGACAGCGGCGGGTCCAGTGCGCGAAGCCTGTTAGATTGCCACCTCCTGCATGAGTGGGGCGCGGCATCCGGAAAACCATTCAAAGACTGCATTCTGGTTCATGATGGCAGGGCCGCCATTGTCGCAATAGGCTGTCCGGCGGGTGATGCAACAGTTGTTACAGAGGCTGTCGGTCAGGGGTATCGCGAACTGATCTTTGATGCCGGTGAAATGCACGTAGACGATGATGTTCCGATCAATGCGATGATCGCGCAGGAGGTTCTCCTGCTTGCTTCCCCGACACAACTGGAAACTGTCTACATGCTGCTCAAGGGCCTGGACCAGGTTCGCAGTCCGGCCCGAATCTGGTTGCTCTGGAATGGGGAATGTGAAGAGTCAAAACGACTGATGCAGGTTTGCAATGAACGCCTGCATCGATCACCCTGCTTCCTTGATGAAGCCACTTTGTCGCGCAGCGGCCACGCTTCAAAAAGAAATGGCCTTAGCACTCCGCTTCAAGACAATGATTTTCTTGGAATTGTGACTAGAATGGTTCTAAAGCGAAGCGTCGGGGGCGAGGAGACCCCATGCAGAACAAAATGCCATGCCTGAAAAGAAACTTGCCAAAAAGCCGAGCCAGGAAAGCCTGATCAAGCAGTACTCTCCCCTGGTCAAGCGAATTGCCTATCATCTGATGGTTCGCCTGCCCGCCAGCGTGGAAGTGGATGACCTGATCCAGGTGGGGCTCATCGGACTGATGGATGCCATCGAACGCTTCGACGGCAGCCAGGGTGCCCAATTCGAATCCTATGCCACCCAGCGCATACGCGGCTCGATGCTTGACGATCTGCGCGAAGCCGACTGGCTTCCGCGCCATATCCGACAGAAATCCCGCCAGATCGAGTCGGCCATTTGCAGACTGGAGCAGCGACTTGGGCGCACGCCATCTGAAGGTGAAATTTCCAGGGAAATGGGCCTTCCCATTGACGATTACCAGTCCATGCTGGGCGACGTCAAAGGCAATCAGCTGCTTTATTACGAAGACTTCACCGACGAGGACAGTTCAGATTTTCTCGAGCGCTATCTGGTCGACAATGTTTCAGATCCCCTATCGTTGCTGCATGACGAGGGTTTCCGTCAGGGGCTGATCGCTGCCATTGATGACCTGCCCGAGCGAGAAAAAAACCTTATGGGCATGTACTACGAGCAGGACATGAACCTCAAGGAAATCGGCGCGGTCATGGGCGTATCGGAATCGCGCGTTTGCCAGTTGCATTCACAAGCGGTTGCAAGGTTGCGGGCCAAAATGAAGCCCTGGAAGGACTAGACGCTACCCCGGACAGCCAAGAACTGGTGTGTTGATTCTTGCCTCAGGTCGATCGCGCGCACAACGCGGTGGAAAACAGGGCAATCCGGAATAGAATTGGCCATTAGTGGTTGGCTGCGTCGTTGCGGTCCTCGTGCCGTCGAATAAATCAGCGCTTTCCCACCTTCTCCTTGCCAGCAAGGATGAAGAAGACACCACCTTAGGCAAAACTGGATATATTCAGCCATTCGCTGAACCTTCTCGATCGAAGCCATTAAGCAGTGCCTCTTCTAACAGTTGAAAACCTCTCTCTCGCATTCGGCCATGTGCCTTTGCTCGATCACGCGAGCCTGTCGATTGAGCCGGGGGAGCGGATAGGTCTGATTGGCCGCAACGGGGTAGGCAAGTCCAGCCTGCTCAGGATCATTGCAGGAGAAATCAAAGCGGATGACGGAAGCGTTCGTTTGCAGTCTGGCGCCAGACTGGCCTATGTTGCGCAGGAGCCCTTATTTGAAACTGGGCAGACAGTGTTTGCTTCGGTGGCCGAAGGATTGGGCGATATTCGCCGTTTGCTGATTGAATACCATGATGTAGCGCATCGCCTAGCAGTGCATGAAGGCGATCAGGCAGCCTTGCTTGACCGTCTGCACCAGTTGCAAACTCAACTGGAAACAGGGGAAGGCTGGCACATGCATCAACGCGTGGAAGCGGTATTGTCGCGGCTGAAACTTTCCCAGGATGACGTCATCGACGCGGTTTCGGGCGGAACAAAGAAGCGTGTGGCGTTGGCTCGGGCATTGGTTGCGGAACCGGATTTGCTGGTGCTGGATGAGCCGACCAATCATCTCGATATTTCATCCATCCAGTGGCTGGAGGAATTGCTCAAGGTCTTTCCGGGTGCGGTGCTGCTGATCACCCACGACCGGCGTTTTCTGGATAACGTGGCTACCCGCATTGTCGAACTGGATCGCGGCATGCTTGCCAGTTTTCCCGGCGGCTTCAGTGAATATCGTCGACGCAAGGCAGAGATGCTGAATGCCGAAGATCTGGCCAATGCACGCTTTGACAAGCTGCTGGCACAGGAGGAAGTCTGGATTCGCAAAGGCGTCGAGGCACGCCGCACCCGTAATGAAGGCCGGGTTCGTCGTCTTGAGCAATTGCGCCGCGAGCGGGCAGCGCGGCGTGATCAACTGGGCAAGGTAAGCCTCGCCATTGATGCAGGCGATCGCTCGGGCAAGGTGGTTGCTGAACTGGTCAACGTCAGCAGGTCGTTTGACGACAAAACCATTGTCCGCGATTTCTCCTGCGTGATCAGGCGTGGCGACAAGGTAGGCCTGATCGGCCCCAACGGCGCAGGCAAATCAACCTTGCTCAAACTGATCCTTGGAGAGATGCCTCCTGATTCCGGCAAGGTAAGGCAGGGTACCAAATTGTCTGCGGCCTATTTCGACCAGTTTCGTACCCAACTGGATGATGAAGCTGCCTTGGTGGATGTGATCAGTCCGGGTTCGGATTATGTGGAAGTCGGGGGCGAGCGAAAGCACGTCATGTCATACCTGGCCGACTTCCTGTTTTCACCGGAACGGGCGCGCTCGCCGGTGAAATCGCTGTCTGGCGGCGAGCGCAACCGGCTGCTCCTGGCGCGCCTGTTTGCCCGTCCGGCCAACGTGCTGGTACTGGACGAGCCAACCAATGATCTGGATGTAGAGACGCTGGAACTGCTGGAGGAATTGCTGCAGAACTATGCCGGCACGGTGCTGCTGGTGTCGCATGACCGGGAGTTTCTCGATAACGTGGTCACTCAGGTGATAGCCTGGGATGGGACTGGCCACTGGGTGGAAAACGCAGGGGGCTACGAAGACTGGCAGCGCTATTTGTCGAGCCGTCTAGCATCCAGGGTGGGGGAAAGGGCATCCAACCAGGAACAGCAGAAATCAAGCCAGCCGCGTACCCGGCGTCCGGCGAAGCTGAGCTACAAGGAAAGCCGTGAACTGGGCGCGATTCCCGGCAGGATAGACGCACTGGAAAAAGAACAGGCTGAGCTGGAGGCAGCGGTCGGTGCGCCGGACTTCTACAAGCGGCCGGCTGGAGAAGCCCATGGCTTGCAGGCCAGGCTGGAGCAGATTGAGCAGGAACTGGAAACCCTTCTGATCAAGTGGGAGGAACTGGAAAGCCGATCCGGGACTTAAATTTATGGCGGATTCTGCCGTAAATCAAACAAATCAATCAATGGAACAGCCATGTCCGATCTGAGTCCTCTGGAGGAAAAATTTCCCCGCCTGGTGCCTGAAATTACGGTTTTCTGGGGTTCGCCCACCTGCTACGAGAAGCTGCAAAGCCTGTTGATCGATGGTCGTGGCGGACGCAAGGGGTTTCCTGAAGATGTTCACGCTGATCTTGCCCTGCTGCTCGCGCTCACACCACGGCCCAAGGGTCCATACGATATCTGGAGTGATGGGCTGGGGGTGGATAAGGCCTGATGTCCTGGATTGCTGTTTCCCGCGTGGAGCGCAGCGACGCGGCGATCCCTTAAGCTGGAGATACTCTTGGAACCGGGTTTTCGCCTCGCCCGCAAAGGCGAGCGAATAGTGAGCCTGCTTCCCTAAACGCCAGGCCGCCAGCGCTTCAGCAGCAGTGAGTTGCTTACCACCGACACCGAACTCATTGCCATGGCGGCACCGGCGATGACCGGGTTCAGCATGCCCATGGCGGCAAGCGGCAGACCAATGACGTTGTAGATAAAGGCGAAGAAAAGGTTCTGGCGGATCTTGGCCAGAGTGCGGCGTGATAGTTCAATCGCATCCGCCACGCCATTCAGATCATTGCGCATCAGGGTAATGTCCGCCGTTTCGATGGCGATGTCCGTACCCGAGGCAAGGGCGAAACTGACATCCGCAGCTGCCAGCGCCGGCGCATCGTTGATCCCGTCTCCCGCCATGCCGACCGTTCCCCCTTCGCTCCTGATTTTGCCAACCGTGGCGGCTTTATCCCCGGGCATCACGCCTGCCACATAGCGCTTGATGCCGGCTCGCTGCGCGATCGCACTGGCGGTTGCCGAATTGTCTCCGGTCAGCATGATGACTTCCACACCCATCTGCTTGAGTCGCGAAACGGCCTGAACCGAACTTGCGCGCAAGGTATCCGCCACGCCCAGCCAGCCGGCAAACAGATTGTCACGAGCCAGGCCGATCGAGGTTTGCGGTCCGCCAGGCAGGGGTGTCACTTCAATTTTCTGCGCAGCCATCCACTCGGGCGAGCCAAGCTGCATAAGTTGCCCATCGATCCATCCCTTGAGTCCCTGACCGCTTAGCGCGGCAAAATCCGTGGCCGGCACCAGCGGCAGCTTGCGCTCTCTGGCTGCATCGAGCGCAGCCAGCGCGAGTGGATGTTCGGAATGCTGTTCCAGACTCGCGGCCCATTGCAGCAACTGATCTTCCGTAATTCCGTGCGCGGGCAGGAGGTGGGTCAGACGGGGCTTGCCTTCTGTCAGGGTGCCGGTCTTGTCAACCAGCAGCACGTCGAGTTTTTCCGCACCTTCGAGGGCTTCGGCGTTTCTGATCAGCAGACCATGCCGGGCACCCAGCCCCGTTCCCACCATGATGGCTGTGGGAGTGGCCAGTCCCAGGGCGCAGGGGCAGGCGATCACCAGCACCGCGACCGCGTTGATCAGGGCCTGGGTGAATGATGCCCCGAACACCCACCAGCCGACAAAAGTCAGCAGGGCAATGCCGACGACCGCGGGCACAAAAATGCCCGCCACCTTGTCCGCCAGTCGCTGGATTGGAGCTTTCGAACCCTGAGCCGCTTCAGTAAGGCGGACGATCTGGGCCAACTGGGTCTGCGCACCGACTCCCAGGGCCTTTACCACCAGCATGCCGCTGGTGTTCTGGGTGGCGGCATAGACCCGGCTGCCGGAGATCTTGTTTACCGGCAGCGACTCTCCGGTAAGCATGGACTCGTCGACACCCGAAGCGCCCTCCAGTACTTCGCCATCCACCGGCAGACGTTCGCCCGGCTTGACCTGAACGATGTCACCTGGTCTCAATTGTGCTATGGGCAGTTGCACAAACTGGTCATTACGCTTTACCCATGCAGCTTTGGGCGCAAGCTGGATCAGCTGTTCGATGGCTGATGTTGTTGCGCCCTTGGCCCGGGCTTCAAGCAGTTTGCCCAGCATTACCAGCGTGATGACGGCGGCGCCTGCTTCGAAATAGATGTGCTCATGCAGGCCAAACAGAGTGACCAGGGTGCTGAAACCCCAGGCCATGCTGGTACCGAGTGCGACCAGCACATCCATGTTGGCGCCGCCGCCTCTGAGCGCATTGAAGGCGCCACGATAGAAGCGCCAGCCGGCGATGAACTGAACCGGCGTTGCCAGCAGAAATTGCAGCCATCGAGGCAGCCATTCCATCGAACCGCCGCCAAACATGCCAAACATCTGCAGCAACAAGGGTAGGGTAAGCAAGGCCGCCCCAACAAAGATGGTCACATCGCGTCGGTACCTTGCTGCCCTGCGCGCTTTTTCCTCTTCCCGGGCCGCGCCTGTGATCGCCTCTGCGACATAACCTGTCTTTTCGACAGTACGGATGAGGTCGCCCACATCCAGCCAGCCGGGCGCATGGACCGTCGCAATTTCCGTTGCCAGATTCACTGATGCCTGCACACCGGGAAGTTTATTCAGCTGCTTCTCAATGCGCGCGGCACACGATGCGCAGGTCATGCCGGATATGGCCAGATCGATACGCCGGGGCGCGACCGCGTAGCCCGTCTTGCTGACGGCCTCGGCGATGCGCTCTGGCGTAACCTGCGCGGGATCGTACTGTATGCGCGCATTTTCCGTGGCCAGGTTGACCGCAGCTTTTACCCCGGGCAGCAAATTCAATTGTTTTTCCAGCCTGGTTGAGCAGGCCGCACAGGTCATGCCCTCAATCGGGAGATCAAGGGCATGGGGAGCAGAGGGGAATTTTGTATCAGCCATAAGCTCATTATGAGCTTGAATATGGCTCAGGCAAGATTGTTGAATCGGCCTGTTTTGCCGGATTGCCCCGTCGCTTCGCTTCCCGCAATGACGTCAGCGCACGGCCGCCTGCTGTTCATTGCCGTGCCGATCCAGTCAAGCAAAAGGTCTAATTATCTAATTGTTGTCTGACTCTTCCCGCCGCATGTGGGGGAACAGGATCACGTCGCGGATGGCCGGGGAATCGGTCAGCAGCATCACCAGGCGGTCAATGCCGATGCCGCAACCGCCTGTCGGGGGCAAGCCATATTCGAGGGCGCGGATGTAATCCGCATCGTAGAACATGGCTTCCTCGTCGCCCGCTTCCTTGGCCTTGACCTGGTCCAGAAAGCGGGCCGCCTGGTCTTCCGGGTCGTTCAGTTCGGAGAACCCGTTGGCCATTTCGCGTCCGGTGATGAACAGTTCAAAGCGTTCTGTGACGGCGGGGTCGGCATCCGATGCGCGCGCAAGCGGAGACACCTCGGCCGGGTAGTCGATGATGTAAGTCGGCTGAACCAGCAGGGCTTCGGTGGTTTCCTCGAAGAAGGTCAGCTGCAGGCCGCCCAGTCCGTCATGCTTCTTGAACTCGACCTTGCGTTCATTGAACCAGCCTACCAGCCAGTTGCGGTCATTCAGTTGAGCCTCGGTGTATTCCGGGTGGTATTTCATTACCGCGCCGGTAATGGTCAGACGGTCGAAGGGTTTGCCGAGGTCGATCTCCTCGCCCTGATAACTGACCTTTGCGCTGCCCAAACACTGGTCTGCCACAGTGCGGATCAACTGCTCGGTGAAGTCCATCAGGCCGCGGTAATCCTGGTAGGCCTCGTAGAACTCCATCATGGTGAACTCGGGATTGTGCCGGGTACTCAAGCCCTCGTTGCGGAAATTGCGATTGATCTCGAATACCTTCTCGAATCCGCCCACCACCAGCCGTTTCAGGTACAGCTCAGGCGCAATGCGCAGAAACAGGTCCATGTCCAGGGCATTGTGGTGGGTGATGAAGGGCTTGGCGGATGCTCCGCCGGGGATCATGTGCATCATCGGCGTTTCCACTTCCATGAAATTGTTCTGCACCATGAACTGACGAATGGCCGCGACGATGCGCGAACGCACGACAAAAGTGCGCCGGGCGTCCTCATTCATGATCAGGTCCACATAGCGCTGGCGGTACTTGATTTCCTGATCAGCCAGACCATGGAACTTGTCCGGCAGCGGGCGCAGCGATTTGCTTAGCAGGCGCAGACTATGGGCATGGATGGACAGCTCGCCCTTGTTGGTTTTGAACAGCACGCCCTCGACCCCCAGAATGTCGCCCAGATCCCAATGCTTGAAGGCGTCGTGTGCTGCCGGCCCGGTGTGGTCGTTGGAAATATAAATCTGGATGCGGCCGCTGCCATCCTGCAAGGTGGCAAAACTGGCCTTGCCCATCACCCGCTTCAGCATCATGCGCCCGGCGAGAGCGACAGGTGCAGGAGGGCTGGCTTCCAGTTCTTCCCTGGTTTTTCCGCCAAAGCCGGCTTGCAACTCGGCGGCATAATCCCGGCGCTTGAAGTCATTTGGGAAAGCAAGGCCCTGCTCGCGCAGCGCCGCAAGCTTTTGCCGGCGTTCGTGGATGATCTGGTTTTCGTCTTGGGCGGCAACAATGAGCGGATCGGACATGGTCGAATAGGGTTGTTGGAAAGAGTTTTTCCCCACGGCAGAAAAGGGAAACGTTGAAAGGAACCATTTTAATATACTCCCGGAAATAAGCCGCGAACGGCCTTATCCGTTCAGGCATGCGGCTTTGGCGCAAAGCTTCCGCACCGCAAGTCAACCTCCCTTTCCAGTTCCACTGCAGGCAGCACCCCCCAACACGTTGCAGCGTGAAAAGCAAATCGCACGATAGACTTGCGCGCATATGGGATTTGGAAGTGAACCGGGCTCAATGATGCCGCCGGGCAAACCAATCTGGGGGCTCACTATCGCGAGCGTTCCCGTGCTTGCAAGCGCAGGAACGCGGCCGTCAGCCGGTTCGGAAAATCCTCCGGGCAGGGCAACGCCAACGCCAACGCCTGTTCAACTTGGTCGTGATGCTGGGAGAACGCTGCACATGGCACCCGTCTGGGGTGCCGAGGCCAAAGGAGACGCTGATCAATTCGTCTGTGCGAGGCGCGAAGCCGAAACGATGCGGTCACAACAGGCTTGGCCACAAAGGCTGGATCGCCAAGGCATTCGGCCTTGCGATGACACAAGCCATCACTGCGACAAGCATCGCGACGAAGCAGTCCACTAAGGTTTTCAGTTCTTTCAAATCGGATTGCCACCCTCCACGGTCCCGCGGCTAGATGCTGAATTGCTTGCAATGACCGGTTCGAATAGATCAGTGCGTCCCTAACAGTCAACAATCAGTGCTGCGCGGAGCAAAACGCCCCGATCAGGTCGGGGCGTTGCTATGTGGATGGAGGATTACTTGGCAGGAGGCGTGGTCATTGCAGCCTGCGGGGGCGCCGTGCCGGAAGGCACCATCATCGGCGTGGCGTTGGGTGCCATACCGTAAGGCACCATCATTGGCATCGCGTTGGGCGCCTGCATCGGCATCATGCCAGGGGCCGCATACGGAAGGGTTGCAAAACCCTTCCAGACATTGCCATAGGTTGCCGGGTTCATGCCCGCTCCCATCCAGCCCATGTAGAGATTGGGGTTGAGCGGCACCATGGCCGCCTGCAGCCAGCGGGGGTCGGTTGGCGCCATCATCCATCTCAGGTACATTCCCGGGTTCAAGGTCTTTAACACCAGTTCCATTGCTTTGGGATCTATGGGAGCCATCATCCAGCGCATCATTTTGGCAGGGTCAGTAAGCTGCGAGATTATGGCTGTATAGAAATTTCCGTCCATGCCCGCCGCCATCCATTTCGCATAGACATCAGGATCGGTCGCAAGCGGCATCCAGTCGCTGTAACTGGCGGGGTTCATGATGGAATTGGTCATCTCTGCCCATTTGCCCGGCTCAAGCATCTGGTTACCCATGCTGAAAAGGAAACTTGGCTCAGTGGCTGTCAAGACAAAAGGAACAAACTTCTTCGGGTCCTTGAGGACGTCAGCGTTCCGGGTGAAGTCCGTCATCTGCTGAGCGAGTTCATCCGTCGTGATGGGCGCCCCCGGCGTCGGGCTTCCCTTCGCAGCTTCCTCGGCGGCCATCGCACCGGAAGCGGTAAATGCAAGAAAAAGAAAAAGCGCGCTAACTTTCATTGTGATCTCCTCAGATGGATGCCATGTTCTTGTTGACTACCCTATCCAATATATATCAATTGCCAGGGATGACATAGCTGATTGGTTTCTGCGCCGGGCAATCCTCAGTCACCTCGATTTCAACTTTCAAGGGTCTTGCCGATACAGAACAGCATCGCCCGCCAGGTATGGGTTGTAATGGGGGGCCACGCCAACCGCACTGTCCATAAGCCGCTCGTGCAAGATCTGGTTTTCGTCTTGAGCGGGAAGAACGAGTGGATCGGACAGGGGGGATAGCGTTTCTCAAAACTTTCCCCGCACGGGATGGGGAAACGCTGGAAAGAGGTTACTTTAGTACACTAGTCTGAATTACGCCGCGCGCTCCTTATCCATTCCCGCTTATGACTGCCCCAGCCCTCTCCATTCTGCAAACGATTTACGGCTATCCGGCGTTTCGCGGGCAGCAGGAGGCCATCATCCGCCAGCTGGCGGAGGGCGGCGATGCCCTGGTGCTCATGCCCACCGGCGGTGGCAAGTCGCTGTGTTTCCAGATTCCTGCGCTGTTGCGCGAGGGTTCCGCGGTCGTGGTTTCGCCGCTGATCGCGCTGATGCAGGATCAGGTCGCGGCGCTAAAAGAGTTGGGTATCGCTGCTGCGTTCCTGAATTCGAGTCTGGACAGTGCAGCGGCAGCAAAGGTCGAACGCGAATTCGTGGCGGGGAAGCTGAAGCTGCTGTATGTCGCGCCCGAACGCCTGCTCACCCCGCGTTTCCAAGGCCTGCTTGAACAAGCCCGCATCGCGCTGTTTGCTATCGACGAAGCGCACTGCGTGTCGCAATGGGGGCACGACTTCCGCCCGGAATACCTTGGCCTGTCGGCCCTGCACGAACGCTTTCCCAAGGTGCCGCGCATCGCGCTTACCGCTACCGCAGACGCCGCTACCCGTGCGGAAATCATCACGCGACTTGATCTGACTGCGGCGCGCGTGTCTGTCGCCAGCTTCGACCGCCCCAACATCCGCTACCGCATCAACGAGAAATCCGACCCGCGCCGCCAGTTGCTGGATTTCCTGCGTGAACACCCGGGCGAGGCGGGGATCGTGTATTGCAGCACGCGCAAGAAAGTCGAGGAAACCGCCGCCGGGCTGAGTGAAGCGGGATTCACCGCAATGCCGTATCACGGCGGGATGGACAACAACACGCGCCGCCACCACCAGGAAAGATTCCTGCACGAAGACGGCGTCGTCATGGTGGCCACCATTGCGTTTGGCATGGGCATCGACAAGCCCGACGTGCGCTTTGTTGCGCATCTCGATCTGCCGCGCTCGGTCGAAGGCTACTACCAGGAAACCGGCCGTGCCGGGCGCGACGGTGAGCCCGCAGAAGCATGGATGGCGTGGGGCTTGCAGGATGTTGTCACCCAGCGCCGCTTCATCGACGAGGCCGACGCCGAAGATGCGCACAAGCGCGTGGGTCACGCCAAACTCGACGCCCTGGTTGGGCTGTGCGAAGCGGCAAGTTGCCGTCGCGTCGCCCTATTGAGCTATTTCGGCGAAGCCAGCCAGGCCTGCGGCAACTGCGACGTCTGCCTCAACCCGCCCACCCTGTGGGACGGCACCGAGGCGGCGCAAAAATTATTGTCAGCGGTGTACCGCACCGGCCAGCGCTTTGGAGCCGGGCACGTCATTGACGTGCTGCTCGGCAAGACTACGGAAAAAACCGGAAAATTCAGTCACGATAAGTTGAGCGTGTTTGGCGTTGGCAAGAACCAGACCGACAAGGTATGGCGCACGGTCCTGCGGCAACTCGTCGTGCGTGGCTTGCTCGAAGTCGATCATACCGCCTACGGCGCGCTCAAACTCACCGCTGCCGCCAAGCCAGTGTTGAAAGGCGAGGAACAAATCTGGCTGCGCGAAATAGAGGTCCGCCCGGCACGCAAGAAAACGCGCTTTGCTTCAAGCTCCGGCGAAGGCGTTCACAATGAAGACGATCCGCTGTTTATTTCCCTGCGCGCATGGCGGCGCGAAACTGCCAACGAGAAAGGCATCCCTGCCTACGTCATCCTGCACGATTCCACATTGAGGGAAATTGCTACGCGCAAACCCGCGACGCTGGAAGAATTGGCTGATATCGCCGGGATGGGTGTAAAGAAACTGGAGACTTACGGCAGGGAAGTGCTGAGGGTTGTGGCAGAAGACTAATGGTGCCTTTTCCATTTTCACCCGTGTTGTTGTCCTCAACACTCCTGTTGTTACCTAAGTTCTGTCAGCGCATGTGCAAAGCCAGAATTGTCGAAAGCTTTGACCCTAAACAGGGGCAACCCAAGCTCTTCAGCAACGATCTTGGCACGACTGTTTTCTAGTTCCTGCAACGTCTTGATTCCATCGAATCTGGGCCTTCTCCCATCGCGTTGCATTAATCGCTCGACGATTCTTGCTGTCGTGTCATGAATCAGCACAATCGCGTCGACGCCCAAATCAGAAAAAACTTTGGTCGGCAGTGCTTCAGCTTTCCTTGCCATGTTGAGTAGGGCAAAGTGACCATCAAGTAATAGGGTTTTCCCTGACTTAGTAATGCGAGTGACAGCATCAATTAGTAACTTTTGATTACCAGGTATATCCGCAACGGTCTTGCTATTGCGAGCAATAGCAGATTCCTTTGCTTCCCTGATTAATTGGCTAGCGCTTTTGTGGATGAACTCATCGCTGTTTGAGACGCCAGTGCAGAGAGTTGTTTTGCCCACGCCATGTACGCCCGCGATGAAGATTACTCGCCCCATGGGTGGTTGTTTCTTGATGGTCGTCTCGATGCGCTTGAATGTTGCTCGGTCAAGATAGGCAAATGATTGAGGTGGCGTGAAACTCGGCAAATACACTTCAGGATCCAGCGGGCTTACGCAAGGTGACACGGACTCGATCTCGATTGCAAAACCTTCATGCTTGCCGCGGAAGTAGTCGTATAAAACTCTTCTAGAAACACCGCCACCTATCTCTTTAGCTAGTCCCCAGAGGGCTGTGGCAGAGCCTTGATGTACTTGCTTAATATGGGCTATTCCGACAATTTTTTGAACCGGAGATGTAGCATAGATTACGAATGCGGACACATCGTTCGCAGCCCACGATTTTCTGAACTCCAAACGCTTTACGCCAGAAACAATCTTGTTTGCATAGCGTGGATAGATTGAAAGCAAAGCAAATTTATCAGTCTGCATATTCCAGAATTTTTCTATACGCATCTACACCAATAGCGCGGATGCTTTGAAAGTTTCCTTTGACGACCTGGTTGTCGAGTAACCAGTCATGGCTGGGTGGAGTGTTGAAATGCTTGACCAATCGAAACAGCATGACCTTTGTTGGCATATGGGCCATGCCTTCTATGTCTTGCATTGAATAGACGGTCCTTCGGCTGACAAGTCGAGCAATCTCTGCGGCATCGCTTAGGGTTTGATAATCCTCCACAACTCCCAGGCTGGTTATTGCACGCTCATCTCCAGAGCGGTAAAACAGCACCACGTCACCGGGCTTTATTTTCTTTGTTTGTGAATGGTTCAGATAGGCCATCTTACTCACTGGTCGCTAAATAAGACGACAAATGTGGAACTCGCAGCACCCATGACAGTCTCATGTTGCATGAAACGAGATGGACGAACATTGGATCGCAAGACGCTTGAAGAAATTCGGCTGATGGC
>JBAUMF010000047.1:0-2068 GCA_049578545.1 Thiobacillaceae bacterium | reverse complement strand
TTCCCGCACTGCGTGTGATGTTGGGGCTCAAGCCCCATCCAACCACGGCGTACCCCTTGCGGGTGAATGCGGGAATCCAGCTTAATAAGAACGCTGGATTCCGGGTCAAGCCCGGGATGACGGTTGTAATAATCATCTTGCTATTAGCTACGCTGTGGCTGCCTCATCCTGCTCATGCCGAAAGGAACATCCTGGTGTTCGGCGACAGCCTGTCGGCGGCCTATGGTATCCCGCGCGAAGCGGGGTGGGTGAATCTGTTGCAGCAGGAACTGCAGCGCACCCATCCGCAATACCAGAGCATCAATGCCAGCATCAGCGGCGAGACCGCCGCCGGCGGACGCCAGCGCATCGCCGCCAGTTTGCGCCAACATAAGCCCAACATTATCATTCTTGAACTTGGCGCCAATGACGGCCTGCGCGGCGCCCCGATCAAGGACATCGAGGCGAACCTCGCCGCAATCATCCGGCAATCGCGCAAGGCAAGAGCCAAGGTGCTGCTGCTGGGCATGCAACTGCCGCCCAATTACGGCATCGATTACACCGCCTCCTTCAAGGCACTGTACCCGAAACTGGAAAGACAATACCACGCGGCACTGGTTCCATTCTTCCTGGAAGGTGTTGCACCGGATCAGTTCCAGGCCGACAACCTGCATCCAGTGGCACAGGCGCAGCCACGCATTTTGCAGAATGTGATGCAGAAGCTGGAACCGCTCTTGTAGGGTGGGCTAGCGAAACGGTGCGTGGTTGTTGCCGATTTATCGGCTATACCCCCATGGGGGCAAGAACCTCTGCGAGGCAACCATGGCCTACCCCTTGCGGGTGTAACCCACCAATCGAGTTACCCATGGTGGGTTACGGCCTTTGGCCTAAGGAGCTGTTAATAAATAACTGTAACAAATAAACCGGGAGGTGATATATTGTCGTCATGGCGATTGAAGACGACGATATCAAACAAATACGCACCCGATTCGAAAAGCTTGCATGGGTGTTGGATGAGCGCATGAGACGCTTGTTTGCTGCTGCGGAGGCTGCTGTGTTAGGCCATGGTGGAGTTACAAGGGTTGCACAGGCTACCGGTGTGTCCCGGCGCGCAATTCATGCCGGACTGGAAGAGTTGGCGGCCGAAAAGATGCCCGTTGCAAGCCAGAGCAAACGGATTCGCAAAGCGGGCGCCGGCAGAAAATCTGTCATTGAAGCCGATTCTGGTGTGATGGCGACGCTGGAGAAATTGGTCGAACCGACAACACGAGGCGATCCCGAATCGCCTCTGCGCTGGACCTGCAAAAGCCTGCGCACGTTGGCCGGTGAGCTGAGCGCAAACGGCCATTCGGTGAGCTATCCGAAAGTGGGTGATTTGCTGCGGGAGTTGGGTTACAGCTTACAGGCAAATCGAAAGATGTTGGAAGGCACGGATCATCCAGACCGCAACGCCCAATTCGAGTTCATCAACGACCAGACCAAGCAGCGACTAGTGGCAGGCAATCCAGTCATCTCGGTTGACACGAAGAAGAAAGAACTTGTCGGTGCCTACAAGAACAACGGTGCGACTTGGTGCCCTGAAGGAAAGCCTGAATTAGTCAAGGTGCATGACTTCATCGATAAGGAACTCGGACGCGCGAATCCCTATGGCGTCTATGATGTGGCCAGTAACACCGGTTGGGTCAGTGTAGGAACGGATCACGACACAGCCAGTTTCGCGGTTGAGACAATTCGCCGCTGGTGGAATACGATGGGCAGGCAGCGCTATCCTGCGGCAACGGAATTGATGATCACGGCAGATGGTGGTGGTAGCAATGGTAGCCGAGTGCGGCTTTGGAAATTGGAATTGCAGCGATTGGCTGACGAGATTAATATCCCGATCCATATCTCTCACCTGCCTCCAGGCACGAGCAAGTGGAACAAGATTGAGCATCGCCTGTTCTCGTACATCAGCATGAATTGGCGCGGTCAGCCCTTGATTAGCCACGAGGTGATCGTCAATCTCATTGCCGGGACGACCACTCGGAAGGGACTGAAAGTCCACGCCGAACTGGACGACTCTTCGTATCCGTCAGGCATTAAAGTAAGT
>JBAUMF010000046.1:0-23195 GCA_049578545.1 Thiobacillaceae bacterium | reverse complement strand
CATTGCCCTCGCCATATTTCTCCCACCAGGTGTCTGGATTGGCACCCTCATAGTAGGCGGGCATGGCGCTGCGGCGTTGATGCCAGGACATGATGGTGGGGTCCTGCATATGGTTTTCCCTGGCAATATCTTGAGCAAGGAGACTGGCGCTTTGAAAGTCGAGGGGGCTCCCCCGGTAATCAACATGAAGGTTACGCATGGTATTTCCTTTGGGTAATCGGTGATGCATGACAACTCACGGCGAATCTGCTGGTGAACATGTATCTAATATAGATCAATAACTGACTAAATAAGTCAAGTATTAGTTTAGTAATGTCCGGCATAACCCCATGAGGTTGAGGCAGTCTTGGCTGTACATCACCGAGAAACTGCATGCAGTCACGGTCTAAAAGAGGCATCTCCACGGTCACGAACCCAAGGCCGGAGACCATGGATTCGATTTTGCACGGGCTAGAACAGTGCCTATTCGCCCATCAGACGCATACAAGAACATGCCAAGACTGGTAACGCACATACAAGCAGGGGCGTCCGAATATGCCATTTGGGTCTATCACGCCGATACAGGCCCGCGCCATGGCAGCACCACCTCACTTTCGTTTGGCGTTTAAGTGGAAACGGATCATCTATCGGTGCCGAAAGGCACAAACACCTTATGACAAAACCGTCTATTTGAGGGCGCCAAGGCGACGGCAGGCAGCTGCGGGAACATTTGCTGCAGAACTGGTCTAAAACAGTAATAAGTCTCATTTGTCGGATTGATGCCATGACTGACAGTAAAGTGCCCGTTTGGAGCCCAGCATATCTGCACCAGCAGCTGGCTGGCGCCCGCCATTTCTCCATTCTCGATGTACGCAATGAGGATGAATTCGCCCAGTGGAAAATCGAGGGCAAGGCACCGCTTCGCAGCCTCAATATCCCCTACTTTGAGCTGCTCGACCTGGAGAACGAGAAGGAGGAAGTCGCCACGGCCGTGGCGCGCGCTGTCCCCCAGAGAGTTTCTTGTAATAGATGTTGTGTTGATTGCTCGCTAACAGCCCCGAAGGTGATCACTTCCCGAGTATGTTCAATAGCTTCTCAGTCGCCGGATACTTGGCATCCGGCCCGACCATCTCAGGCTGTTGGTCATAGCCCAACCGATACAGCTCTCTTCCCGTTTTCGACAAGACATCCTTTAACGAAAGCTTTCTGGGCTTTGACCTGCTTTCGCGAAGCAATTTAGCAAAGGCGAACGTGAACGCCCCGTAACTGACAGATCCATGTTCATATTCCGAGGCCAGTTGATCCTTGCCACAAGCGAACAGCATCAGCGGCAGGAAGGGTCCACTATGACCAAATTGATTGCGTACTGCGCCTTCGTCGGTGCCTGGCAATCGTGTGGTTCGAATTCGCGCGGCCTGCCCCAAGAATTGCATGCCTGAATCCGTAGCCAAAACAACTTTTTTGGGAACATACAGGCGATGGGGACGCGGCTGCCGGGGAACCCAGTCCCGGGGAACCCACATTTGATCGTCGCTGGACCAGCGCAACGCCCGATGGCGCACATCATCGGGCGGGTCGATTCCCCTGGGCCGAAACCTTCCTCTGGCCATGCCACCTGCGTGGCAGCAGTCGAATGCCACAAAGAAGTGCGTGTCATAGGGAAGCTGTGAGTAGAACTTCCTAAAGTCATCGTCCATAAAGGCGTGCTCTGGACTCCAATCGAAATCGTAGGGAACGAGCGTCTCGTGCATTTCATCAGGCACACTGCGGTTGTTGTAACTCGGGATCTGCGCACCGTGCCCCGAGTAAAAGAAGATCCTCGTATCCCCTGGCCTGACACCGTCCATTAGCCATTCCAGGCGGCTCAAAATACCGCTTCGCGTCGCCCGATCATCCAGTACCAGCCGGATTTCCTCAGCCTCCACGCCGAGATCCTGAAGGACACTGGACACCAGGAAGGTGTCATTGACGCAACCATGCAACTGGTTCTTCGGATCAGGATAGTCATTGATGCCAACCAGTAATGCACGGTGGGTCGTTTTCATGGTCCGTATGACGGCTGGGGATTGCGGCGCGGCTGCGGCGATGCCAGCCGCAAACGGGGGATGGATCCCTTTGGCACCTTCGCTACCCGTGACATCAATCCAGACCGGCTCATTCCCAGCATTGGACAGATAGGATGCACCGTCATGGCTAAGGAGGTCATGCCCCCCTTCCGCCAGCCCCAGGAAGTCGGTTTCGAGATTGGAGGTCCGGGCGTCCTCGATTGGAAGCCTATGCGTGAAAACGACGTCGTTGGCATTGAAGAGATGAAACCAATGCTCAAAGCCGTCACCGCTGGCGCTGTCATACAGAGGGGCGACACGGCCATCGAACACCGGGAGCACAGCCGGATGGGCAATCTGCGAGCCAAATGTCATCAGGATGCGGTCGTTGTATTGACTCGCCTTCCCTGCCGCCACATCCTGCCGGAATAGATCGTAGCTGATCAGGCTGCCCAGGCTGTGGGCAGCAATAAGATCCGGTTTGTAACGGGCAATCTGGTTGGCAAGGCTCGCGCGAAGATCGGCCCTCAGCTGTTCGCTGTCCACCCATTGGATGACCATGCCTGCTGTCCAGCGAAGCGTCTGGTCCAGGTTCTCCAAGGAACTCACCAGGCCACGCTGCTGTGGCTCGAGCAATCCACCCATCAGACCGCCCCCGAGTCGGACAAGGGCTTCCCCGATTTCCTTTGGACCCAGCGGATAGTTCTCGAATATCTCATCGTAGGAAGCAAAGTTCACCTCCACGGTCCACTCCGCGGCGCCTGGCCTCGCCCGCACACGCTCGACGATAATCTTGCGCCACTGGTCCTGCCAGGCCGTTTTCTGATCGCCGTGCCCCACTCCGTGCACCGCCAGAACCTTGAGCGTTTGGACGGACCGTGTCGCAGCAAGGTGCGCTTCCACAGAGCCAAGCTGGGCCACTGCACGCTGGTGCAATTCAGACGTGGTCAGAGTCTCTGTCGCAAATGCCCGCGTGGTCCCGATGGGTTCGGAGAGCCCCAGTTCCGAACTCATGACATCGACCGTGGTGGCGATGGCAAGCTGATTTGCATTGGGCTGAGTGGGCGCTGTTTCCTCCTCCGGTGTCCCGGCCTGCAATACTTCGGGCGTATCCTGCCTCGGTGCAAGAAAGGCATTGGCGAAGGCCTGCGAAACGGAGTTGGCCCCCTGCGCGCGTCTGCCAAGGGGCACGAGTCCCCATTTGTCGCATACATAGCGAAGCACACTCGTATGATCGAACTGCGTGTGGCACACCGTCGCCGGCAACCAGGGAGAGACTAGAACAGCTGGAACCCTGACCCCCAGTCGTTTGAAATCAAAGCCATCCTGACTTGCGTCGTCTGGTGCAACCGTGTCGGACGGCTTCACATGATCAAAGAACCCCCCGTGCTCGTCATAGACCACCACGAGCAGGGTTGACTCCCACAATGGCTGATTCGCCCGCAACCTTTGGTAGACGTCCGCTAACAGGGCTTCTCCGCGTAGAACATCGTGGGGGGGATGCTGATCGCTCGCATCGCCGGTGAAAAACTCCGGCTCCACCAGGGAAAACGCCGGGAAATTGACCTCGGGACCCGCAACATCTGCATAGAAATCGGCAATCGTTTGGCGCAGACTTGAGTAACGCCAAGTCTTGCGCAGGATCAGGGTCATGGAAATGGTGCCTGCCGAGTAGACCCGACCTGTAAGACCCTTATCGGCAAGCCGGTCAAAGATGGTGTCCTGGCCGTAGGTATAGGGCGCGCCGGGCTTGCCCAGTCCCGCCGGCATATGACGCCAGCCAGCAGACGTTCCGGTCAGCGCAAACAGTCGGTTTGGCCAGGTCGGACCCGGAATGGAAGAGAACCAGCGATCACAGACGGTGAATTGGCGGGCCAGCTCATGGAGCACGGAAAGTCTGTTTCCAGAGGCGTCGCTGCACGGGAAATAGGCCATTACTTGCACAGCCAAGTCATCGTCGTCCTTATTCTTGTTCGATGCCCGGAAGTCCGCTACAAACCCCGACATGGGTTGGCCGGACAGTGCCAACTGCGCATCCACATTCTCGGGTTCATGCCCGATGTCGACGTCATCCCCCAGGACGTAACGCGCATCAGCCTGCTGGGCAATATCTTTGCCTGACTTTGGATCGGGATTGGTAAAGGGATGATCCGGGTCGAATCCGTCAATATCCGCATTCAGCTGCTTGAGACAACCAAACATCTGGTCAAATGATCGGTTCTCCAGCATGAAAAGTATGACGTGCCTTATGTTGTCAGCCGCTGCCATTCATCCCTCCCCGCTGAAACAAGTATGAAATGCCTCTAAACCGTGTGTATTCCTGTCGCCCAAATTCATAAGGCCACAATCCTCAACAGCCGACTGCAATGTCTGGAGAGACTCGCCTGCTACTAGCCTGGCAAGTCCTCTGACCGTGCTCTGCCCCGCCATCCCACACGTCGCAAATGTCCGTCAACAATATTCATTGAGTAGGCCACCATCCCAGTCGCTTGATTAAACGGACAGAAAACCTTTGCCGGTTATAGAGTCGGGCCCTCGAAGCTGTGGCTGCTGCGTGTAGCCGTTCTGATTCAAGGTTGTATCCAATCCGGCGACCAACGAGGTCAGCGGGACGGATAGTGCATTAGACTGCTTCAAGGTGTTCAATAAATAGTAGGTTAGCGCGCCGTTGGGCCTATCGTTGAAGACGGCGTCAGCTGACTCCTGGTCTGACTTGCAACCAGAAATCAAGCCACAGCGATCATGGGGAATCTCTGATTGAGCGGTGCCAAGAGAACGTGCGGTTCGGAGGCGCCAGGCGATGTCAGCCGGAGGTTGAAAATACTTGGGCCGATACTGCCGCATCACTCTTGTCAGATCGCCTGAGTTGCATGAGTCTGACACATAGATGAATTCAGTATCTGTAGGAACAACATCAATAATGGCGCGTAGATCATCATCGAACAGGGCATGCTCGCGCGTCCAGTCAAAATCTACCGGGCAGATGCAGTCATGCACGGCCACAATATCCCCGTTATTGTCACGTTCGGGGAATAAGGCGCCATGTCCGCTGTAGTGAAACAACAGTCGATCGCCCTTTGCGGCTCCGGAAGTCAACCATGATAGGCGTTCCTTAATGTTGTCAGTGGTGGCACGTGAGTCGACCAGCAATCTGATGTCGCTTGGCTGGAATCCGCAGTTTTTTACCAGAAAATCTGCCATATCGTTGACGTCGTTGACACACCCGTTCAAGGGCTGACCTGGATACGCATTTATACCTACTAGAAAAGCTCGATTCATCTAGATTCTCCTTGTCTGAAACCAGCTATACTGTCTATCTCCATTTCTGGTTCGTCTCAGCCAGTCTCATTGCAGGGCTTACCCAATCTGAAGTCAAGGCTTGAGATCAACGCGATGCAGCTTCCCTTCCTTGGTAACAATACCAACCTTCTTCAGATTCCCGTTCTTGTCGGTGATCTGATAACTCACAATGACGCCGCCGCTCGCGAACAATTGATCGCTGCGCCAGATGCTTTCCGATTTGACGCTGAAGCCCGCCACCGTCAATCGGCGAGCAGAAAGTAGTGCATCCACATCCAAAAGGGATTTGCTCGTCGTTTCGCCTTGCAGGACAGTGAGCAGCAAGGGTGCTTTGGTTGTTGCATCTGTCGCAATGAGCGAACCCATTAAATCCTTGTAGTGAGTGCCTAAGGCATCGAGTGTTGTCACTACGCTTTGCAAGGCATCGAATTCAGATTTCCCTTCTTTTCCCTTCCCAGGATCCTCGTAGGACTTCCCTTCAATTACATCACGATTAGCCTGACTGCTCAGTCCATCCACCTTTTCCAACAGGGCTTTGGTGGAAGAATTATCCCAACTCGTAATCGCCTTCGCTCGCTCCGCACTTGGGTAAGTGACTTTCGTTGGATCCATGCAACTGAAAATGGCGTCCGCCAAGTCTTGGTCGGTTACTGACGGCGTCTCAGGATGGACTTCCAGATTTGTACGAAACCACTTTGCAACATCTAATCCGACGGACAGTACCCCTGCTACAGTTGCCAAGCCCGGCAAGAAGAGCTTTTGAACGGGTTGCTTAATTGCGTCTAGATACCTTTTCCTTGCATCGTCGTAGTTTGCCATCGCATGTTCGAAGTCTTGCGCCAGATGGGTTAACGACCAACTCGTAAACTGATAGGCCGTAATGGCGTTCAAGTCGCTATCGACCAAGATTCCGAACTTCTTGGGAGAAAAGCTTTTGTCATCGGCCCCCTTCCAAGTCACGGATTCCGCTGCCGTACATATGTCCGTGGCCGCGGCGGAAACGGCGGCATAGGTTTCAGAAGCGGCATGAAACGGGTCGACACTATCCTTGTTGAAGGTCATCGTGCCTTCATTGCCTTGGAGAGGAAGGGCCGGGAGGCCTCCTGTTTGACTGGAGCCGGACGTGCTGTCTGCCAGAATAGGACTGCCAGCAACAAGCCCAAGGATAAGTAAGAGACAGGTAGCGACTCGCACTACAGAAGCCCTTTGTTAAAAAAATGGAGAGAGAGGAAAGAAAAACTCGCTTCTTCAACGCAAGATATGAAGGTTGCGACGACAATGAACCTGTAATTTGCCTGATCGGTTGATCGGGCAATCGCCAATCGATGGGCAAGCCCGGAAATGGTTTTAGGAAAGAAATAGACGCCTAGTCCAGCGCTAAAAAGGACAATCAGCCGGAAGCGGTGCGCGCACTGTATGCGACCTCGGGCACCTTCTGTGAAGGTGGTTACGCAATACGGACTACGCAAAATATTCCCCTGGATTCTGTTGCGAGCGCCTTAATGCCGGTAATCATTAGTAGTGTAACCGGCTGTTCTCCACACAAATATAAGGATCACGATGACTCGCGTTCAACACCGCTATCCTGTATCGTCCGTGCTGTCATATATAGCACAAACAGAGGTGATGTCTATGTCAGACTGCCCACGTATTCAGCTATGCGCTAAGGCCTCTTTTGTTCAGGGAGCGTTGCTTTGACAACCGAAGCTAATCCAGCTGACCAAATTGCCTTACTTAAGCAACAAGTGGATGCGCTGGCGCAACAGCTGGCGCTTGCCAATGCGCAACTCGCATTAAATACCGCCAAGCAAGTGGGTGACGAGCAACTGGTCACGGCGGTCACTGAAGCACTGAAGAAGCAGACCGCGGCGTCATCGGATCTCGAGGCTGAACAAGCGAAAGCAGCTTTTGCCTCGCTATCTGGCATCAAGGCAGGCATAAGCGGCATGCAACTGCCAACCGGCAAAAGCGGTACGGTTCAAGTTGCCGCAGGGACCGCCGGAACAGCACTCCTCCGCAGCAAGGGACCCATGCTAAATCTGTTGGTGATGGTCGCGACTGAACTGGCCCGACAGCTACCCGATGGCGCTGTGATTGTTACTGACTCGCAAGTCGAGCAGGCCTTCCAAGCCCGCTTCACCATGGAACGCTTGCGGGATCAAACGGAACGCCTGAACATGGCGACTATACGTGCTACCCCTAAGGAAGCCGGGACTCCACCCGCTTTGCCGAAGGCTATACCCTCCTTCCAGGAACCTGAAGCGGGTGCAGTACAGACGAAAGGGATTGCCGCACCCGCGGTGGCCACGGCTTACACAGCAGGCTTGGTTCTTGACACTATTAACAATCTAGGGAAGCTTTTTCGAACTGATCGCAAAGTGGACATCTTCTCGGCCGATGACGAAGCCGCTCAACTACTTGGATACCTCCTTGAAGCGGAGAACGCAAACTTCCTTACCGTCCCTACCCTCCTGAACTCAGAGGTATCAGAGGTAGCCAAGAGCCTGCTAACACAATTAACGAACCTGCTTCGCTCGATACAGGCTGCTACAGACAGACTCAAACAAATCCAAAAGATCGAAGACGAGGAAGGTAAGGATGCGCCATCACGCGTTCAACTACCCGAACCCCAATTGATCACGGAACTCAAAGGTGAGTTGTCGGCCGCCAGCGCTCTTTTTGACAGTCTAGATCCGAGTAAGAATCTTGATACGTTCTGGGCCAAATCGAAAGGCCAACTGCTTAGCAAGGTTCTCCGCGACCGAAATCGCTTGATCGTGGAGGCAAAGGGACAAGCCATTCAGATAACCAAGAGCCGTTGGTACTGGAGTGACCTCTTGATGACCAGCGGCGCAGTTCAAGTCGCCTACAGGGTATACAAGAGTGACGGAAGCCTTCAAAGGGCGGGCGTAATTTTAAAGGCCTCCACCTCCGAGGTAACTAGTTTGGATAAGATCGCCGACGTATCCTTTCCCCCAAATGACTAGCAGGGCGCGCGTGTTGATGCGCGCATGCCGCTGGCAGCATCGCTTAACAAAGCTGACATACCGATTGAAAGCTTGCTGAAACATGGCCTGATTGCCCGGGATAAATTCGGCCCATTTTGGCCATTATGATTCTAGATAACCATGCCGACCATCGACGACACCCCTCCGCCTGAAGTGGCCAGTGACCTGGAGTCGCTATCCACGTCTCTGGACAATTCCATCCCCGAGAAGAAACCAGATGCGAATCTTCTGATCGCCACCTGGAATCTGCGGGCCTTTGGTTCTCTCACCCGGGAATGGACGGCTGGCAACAAGGATAGCCCCAAGCGGGATTTGCGGGCTCTGCTGGCGATTGGCGAAATCATTCGGCGCTTTGATGTGGTGGCCATCCAGGAGGTCAAGGGTGATCTGCGCGCCTTGCGCGACCTGATGCACTGGTTGGGGGAAGACTGGGGCTTCTTGATGACCGACATCACACTCGGTGCCGCGGGAAACGACGAGCGCATGGCCTTCGTGTTCGATACCACGCGACTCAAGCCCTCCGGACTGGCCTGCGAACTGGTGGTGCCACCCGAGTGGCTCGAGGAGATTGGGGCAGATGCACTGCGTCGGCAGTTTGCCCGAACCCCTTACGCGGTGAGCTTCAAGGCGGCTGGTACGACGTTTATTCTGGTCACTCTGCATGTGACCTATGGAGATCCCACGACGGAACGGATACCGGAGCTGAAAGCCATTGCCCGCTGGATGCGCAACTGGGCCAATCAGGAAACGGCCTGGTCGCACAATCTTATCGCGCTCGGGGATTTCAACATCGACCGTCAAGGGGATCCCCTCTGGCAGGCCTTCACGTCAAGTGGCCTGACCACACCTCCCGCACTGAATGTGGTTCCCCGAACGGTCTTCTCTGACCCCTCCAAGCCGGAAACCAACAAGTTTTACGACCAGATTGCCTGGTTCGAGACCAGCCGGGGGGTGAAGAAGCTGGCGATCTCCTATCTAAACGCGGGATACGTGAATTTTCTGCCCTACGTCTACACCGATCAGGACCTTAGCAAACTAGCGATCTCCTACCGGGTTTCTGACCATTATCCTTTATGGACTGAGTTCTCGCTGCTCTAGGCTATGCACCCGCAAGTAAGGTCTGACATGGATCCTTCCGAATGTATTTTCTTTTGAGTCATGGTCACCAGCCTGGACACTTCGCTCTCACGGCGGCATATTCCGCCGCCGTGTCGATCTGAGACGCCCTGCTCTTTGCCTGGGCCTTGAAATCCACCTGGTCGGTCTTCACCACACCGTTGACAAGATTGAAGATCTCGTCCTGTGCCGCGCCGGGCGAATCGGCCGGAAGCAATATCGGCAAGTCGTGCCTCGGCAGAAGCGACGGATCGAGATCGGTGGTCAATTTCTTGGCAAAGTCCTTCAGCAGTTGCTCGTCGTCGTTGATGTGACGCTCCTCGTGCGTCAGCACCGTCGCATAACAGGAAGTCCCGATTGTGAGTTGGCTGGCCAGGTACATCCGCAAAGGTATCTCACCACGTGGTGGCGTGGCCGTGATCTTGTCGACCCAGGCGCAATAGCCGGTTCCATACTTGGCCCTGGATGCTCCGGTCGTCACGCTGCCCTCAGTGCGCCTGTCCCCCACCCCATGGAACCGCACGCTTACCATTCCGGGCACATCCCAGTTTGCAGGTTCCTTGTCCGCCATGGCGGCGAGCTGCTTGCTGTCGAACATCTGATCACCATTCTGCGACCACATTGGTCCTGTCCGCGGGTCCGGGTCAAGCTCTACCGAAGGGCGGCTGGCGCTTTCCGGATTGAAAGCGCAGGGAAGATGCAAAATCAGCGAGCCGACCAAAGGTGACCCTGCCGGGGAGCTGGCTTCGTATCCATCCTTTGTTGTTGGCAGCGAGACTGTCGACGTCACTTCCTGGTTGCTTCCCGGTGGCGCCGGGATCTTTGCGGTCTTATTACCCGGGCAGGAGACCGTACCGCCAAATCCGGATCGTCTGCTGTGAATCTTGAGATTGAGCTTGCCTTTGCTGAAATCCCCGCCCGGGTCAAACGCACCATCGATCCTGACCTTGACGTCCGCCACACTCTTCACCGTACAGCCCCCCGCGTGAATCGTGTTCTCGTACCTGAGCACACCCTGGCCAGTAACGTTGCGGAACTGGACGGTGAACGGAACGCGACCATTTGCCGCGATGGTCACCTGCGCATTCGGCACCAGCATCGGCGGCGCGGTCGACTTGAATTCGAGTTCGCCAGACCAGGTGCCAGGCAAGTTCGACGCAAACGGATTCGTCCCTGCCTCAGGCGATCCGACGAACAGCGCGGTGATGGCCAGGGTGCCAAGGAGCCAGTGGCGCCGATTCGGGATTGCCGAGAACATATCGAACCCCTCTTTATATGCTTAGCGAAACGCTAGCACTGGGGCCATTCGTGGTCAATTGAGGGCAAACTGCGTCTTATGGCCGAGGATCGACAATCCTTTGCCAAACTCTACTGTCCTTGTTGCGGTTCGCGTGCTGAGCGGGTGCCAGGTAAGCGTAAGCGCGTCCGTCGGCGGCATCGTCGTGAGCCGCGCTAATGCCGCCCGCATGGGAGCCGAGCTATCTATTTTGCGCCCGCATAGTCATCAAGGTGGCCATAAGCGATGAGGCACTGTAATAGACCGCCGCCCGAAGTCCGTAACTTGTAACAACTTAGCCTAGCATCGCCAGCCGCAAATGCCCTAAATACGGCGATCTCGGCTCGTTAGCAAAATTAGATTGTTTTAGCGAAAAAGTTGCAAGCCTTAACTTGCATTTTTACGAATTTGACTTCGTAACTCATTGATTTACCAAGCCTACGGTTAGCAGGGTTAAGTTGTATCAACAGTTGGTGTTGTCGCTCCAAGGAAGATCCAGTAATCACACCTGAGCTCCACTCGCGCGCAAACCCTCGCGGCACCGGATACGACCTGGTGGACCCCGGTCTGTCACCCAAGCCGCAGGGGCAGTCGTCTCAGCCGCTGTCCGGTGGCGGCGAATACCGCGTTGGCAACCGCTGCTGCAATCACTGGCACGCCCGGCTCACCAACTCCACCGGGTGCCCGTGCGCTTGGCACGATATGGACCTCGACCGCCGGCATTTCCGCGAGGGTAAGGACCGGATAGTCCTGCAAACTTCCCTGCTGCACGCGACCATAGGCGATGCGAATCTCCTCATGCAGCGCTGCGGACAGGCCGAAGGCGATGGCCCCCTCCAGCTGGGCGTGAACCGCATCCGGCATCACCGCGATGCCGCAGTCGATCGCGCAGACCACACGCTCGACGCGAAGTACACCTCCTGCCACGCTAACCTCGGCCACCTGCGCCACTACCGAACCGAAAGACTTGTAGACAGCGACACCACGGCCCCGGCCTGATGGTACAGGTTCGCCCCAGCCGGCCTTGCTCGCGGCGAGCTCGAGCGCGGCGCGATGTCGCGGGGCATCATCGAGCAACGCCAGGCGGTATTCGACTGGATCAGAGGCGGCTGCATGGGCCAGTTCGTCCACGAAGCATTCGATTGCAAAAGCATTGTTGGACGCTCCCACTGAGCGCCATGCCCCCGTGGGCACTGGTGATGTGACCTCGACGTGCTCCTCGCGTACATGCGGGATGGCGTAGGGAAGGTCGGTGCCGTCAAGAGCAAGGGACGGACCGGCGAGTCGCATGAGCCACGCCGCAGGCAGCCCGCGCTTGTCCACGCAGGCTTGCAGACGGATTGCGTGGGCGGGACGGTAGAAATCGTGCTGCAGATCGTCGGCGCGGGTCCAGATAACCTGCACCGCGCCGCTTAGCTTCCTGGACAACTCCACCGCTTCCGCAACGAAGTCGGTCTCCAGCCGTCGTCCAAAACCGCCACCGAGGAACTGGGTATGCACGCGCACCTGCTCTTCGGGCAAGCCGGTGATCTCGGCTGCGCGCGCGCGGGTGCTGCCCTGATCCTGCGTGCCAACCCAGATATCGCACCCATCCTCTTGCACATGGGCGACACAGTTCATGGGCTCGATGGTTGCGTGGGCGAGATACGGTGTCTGATAGACCGCCTCGACAACTTCAGCAGCGCGCCTTAGCCTGCGTCGGGCATCGCCACGGCTTCTGACCGGTGTGCCCTTCCCTTTCAGCCCGGTCAGCAGGCGCTTTTCGATCTTCGCATTGCTGAGCGAAGCATTCCTGCCGGGCGTCCAATTGATGTCAAGCGCTTCGCGCCCGCGCAGTGCCGACCAGAAGTCGTCGGCCACCACCGCAATGCCGCTCCCAATCGGCACGACCTTGCGCACCTGAGGTATCGCCAGTGCCGCACTCGCATCGAACCGCCCGACACGGCCGCCGAAGACCGGACAGCGAGCGACCGTGGCCACCAGCATGCCGTGCTCCGACACATCGATGCCGTAGCGTGCCTGGCCTACCAGCATGGCGGGAATGTCGAGGCGCGGCAGCGCGTGGCCGATCAGCCGGAATTCGGATACAGCCTTGAGTGAAACCGTGTGCGGCGCCTTCATCTGCGCGGCACTTTTGGCCAACTCACCATAGTCAAGGTGGCGACCGGTTTGTGGATGCTCGACCGCCCCTTGCCTGGTGCGACATTCGCCCGCCGTCACGTCCCAACCCTGTGCCGCAGCTGCAATGAGCCGAGCCCGCGCTTGCGCCGCCGCTTCTCGAAAACGCGTCCATTCCCCGCGAATGCTGCTCGATCCACCCGTGAACTGTCCGCCCCACAGGCCGTTTTCGTAGAGCGCGTCGACCGGCGCGAATACGGTTCGCACGCGGTCGAGACCCACATCCAGTTCCTCGGCAAACAGCGCCGCCAGCCCCGTGAGCGAGCCCTGTCCCATTTCGGAGTGATTGATCATGAGGGTGATCCGGTTGTCGTGATTGACCCAGATCCATTCATTCAATGCCACGCCTGCGTCGTTGGGGAGAGCATCGAGCAACTCCGGCAAACGCAAGGGCAAAGCCGCAGGCATCGACTGCGCCGCTGTGTGGATGGCGCGTCGAACACGCTGGTAGGTGCCGCAGCGACACAATACACCGGACAGGGCTGCATTGATTTCGACATTGGCTGGGCGCGGCAATTTCTCCAGCAAGGCCACTGCAGCGAGAATCTGCGCGGGTTGACAATAGCCGCACTGGGGCGCCTGTTCTGCGAGCCAGGCCTGGATCACCGGATGATCCTCGGGCAGCCCTTCGATTGTGGTGACCTGACGGGGGCCAAGGTTTTTCAGTAACACCATGCAGGCATGGTTTGGCTCACCGTCGAGCAAAACCAGGCAGGCTCCGCACACACCGACGCCGCAGCCGTATTTCGTGCCCTTCAGTCCAAGTTCGTCGCGCAGTACCCACAGCAAGGGCTTCTCCGGGTCGGACTGTGCGCGGTAGGTCTTGCCGTTGACGGCGAGAAGGATCATGGCTGCGGGGAATGAGGGCTTATCCCACAGTATAGACGGCGGTCATGCCTTGCCTGGCGCGAATCTCACCCCTATGCCTGCAATGTTGCTTAAGCGACCAGTGGATTTCTTTGTTGGAGCGTCGCTAGTTGGATCTTGTGCCACATTCTATGGTCTGACATTCAGGCTAGACTGTAAAGATCGGGCAAAGCCTTTTCGAACGTGCCATTGCAATTCCTGTCCGAAGGGGTCCGCGGCCAAAGGCCAACCAAGGGGTCACTCATGAATGACTTGTTTTACCCAGCATGTATCGTGGCGTAATTGTTGAGAGGAGCAATCATGCAGGTCACTGCGGGAGAGGTTAGGCATGCCCTGAAAGAGGGTGAATTTCGGTTCTTTTATCAGCCGAAGGTGTCGTTTCTGACGGGACAGGTCAGTGGCGCGGAAGCTCTGATCCGCTGGCAGCGTGACGAACAGACGATTGTGCTTCCCGATGCGTTCATCCCCGTCGCCGACGCCCATGGCCTTATGCCGGAGATTACACAGGCCATGTTTCCGCGCTTGGTGGAGGATTTTCAGCGCATCCGCAGCGTAAATGAAGAGACGACCGTTGCTCTCAACGTCACGGCGCAGGATCTGGACACACCACGCCTGCTGGCTCTCGTGCGCGAAGCCGTCGCGTCTGGCTCGATCAGCAGCAGCCAATTGGAAATCGAGATTTCGGAAACGGAGACGGTTTCCGGCAGCGACGCCACGACCAGCAGCCTTGAGGCGCTGATTGGCGAGGGCGTGCAACTGTCCATGGACGACTATGGCACCGGATATTCTTCGCTGGACAGTCTCAATCGCTTACCCTTCGGGGCGATCAAGATGGACCAGAGCTTCGTGCTGAGAATGCTCAGTTCGGCCAAGAGCGCTACGCTGGTCAAGGCCAGCGTGGCAATGGCGCAGATGCTGGGGCTGAGGACCGTTGTCGAAGGCATCGAGACGGAAGGCGTGTACAACACGCTGATCCACTGCGGCTGCAATGAAGGGCAAGGCTACTGGATCAGCCCGCCTCTTGCGCCCGAGGATTACCTCGCCTTTCTCAATGCTGACCATCACTGGCCCGCATCGCCGGTGGGCATGCTACGCATGGCCCAACTTAGCCATACCTGGCAAAAAACACTGTTGGTAGACGCCGTGTTCGCCTATATCAAGAGCGAGCGAAAAGGCGATCTCAAGGTGCAGGGCTTGCACATCAGTCACGCCGAATGCGCGCTTGGTCGCTGGCACCTCGGCTCAGGCAAAGCGTTTGGCGGAGATCCGGACTACGAATCTCTCGATGTTCCCCATCGCGCGATGCACAACATTTGCGAAACGATTCTTGCTGCTGTGAATTCTCCGCAATTCAGTCTCGTGAACTTGAAGCGGATGCTGGACGAACTGGCCGATAATTCGAATCGCGTGACTGCATCCCTGCAACGCCTGGAGGCGCGGCTTCTCGCGGAGGAATTATCGCTGAGGCGCAAGCATTGACACTGGCTGCTGAATTCCCGCTTTTCAAGCGATTGAATTGCCGCGTTGTCCGCCAAGGCAAAACTGGCGAGTGGCGAAGGGACAAATCAGCCGTTGCGGATCACACGTGCAGGATCATTTCAGGTCATGACAACCATGGATGACAGAATCGAAGAGTTTTCAACACGCTTGGCCGCATAGCGACCTTGAATGAGGCTGAAAACTCAACGGCGGACTTCTCCTGTTCTGCACTCCGGCAAGCGAGCCGGAGACGACACACACTCCCGAGTAGGTCGAGGGCCGCAATGTGCTTCATGGTAGATGCTCGCGCCCCAAACCAGCCGGTTCTGCTGCATCAAACCAACTTGGATGCAAGCCGCAAGGCGCAGATGCCACGGCAGTTCGCCTCATTGCGAATCGCTGCTGTGAAGTTCTCCAGAGATGCGTGTTCCAACTTCACTGAACGCATGTTCCATTCCAGCTATTTCCCGGTTCATGGTGACTGGCTACTTGCGCCGAATGCGCCGGGAGCCAACACGGGAACAGTGGAGAAATTCGCCGGCAAAGGGCCAGTCAAGCTATCCAGAAATGAGACGATGTCACGCACCTCGCGGTCGTCCAGCTTCAGTCCCAGCTGCACGCGGGCCATGATGCGCACGGCCTGTGGCAAGGTGGCTGCCGAGCCGTCGTGAAAATAGGGCGCGGTCATTGCCACGTTGCGCAGGCTCGGCACCTTGAAAATATACTTGTCGCCCGGATCCTTCGTTACGTCAAACCGCCCGAGGTCGATCTTTTTACTGCCAGTGGCAAGCCAGTAGTCCTCGACCAGGCCAAATTTCTGGTACATGCCGCCACCTATACCGACACCGTTGTGGCACGAACTGCAGCCGATGGCCATGAACTTCTGCAGACCAGCCTCAGCTTGGGGCGAGAGGGCGTGGACGTCACCCTTGAGGTAGGCGTCGAAGGGCGACGGTGTAACCAGGGTCCGTTCATAGGCGCCAATGGCCAGGCCCCAGTTCTCCGGGGTGATTGGATCCTGGGCATCGGGAAAAGCCTTGTGGAACAAGTCAGGGTATTCGTTGATGGCCTTGATCCGGGTCATGGCGGTGGTGAAATCCGGTTGTCCAAAGCTGGGCGGGCCGATCAGTGCCTTGGTCGCCTGATCCTCCACGTTCTTGCGATCACCGCGCCAGTGGGCGACGAATTGCAGCGCCGCGTTTAGAACTGTGGGCGCGTTCCGTGGATTCTCCCGATCCTTGACACCAATCGCCTTGGCCAATCCGTCGGTACCATAAAGCGATGGCAGGTGACAGCGCGCGCAACTGACGGTGCCATCGAGGGAGATGCGTGGGTCGAAGAACAGCATTCCGCCGAGAGCAACCCGCTCGGGCACTACCGGGTAATCCCCGGTGCCCATGTTCTGAGGCAAGGGCTTGAACAGTGCCTGTGCCTGTTGAAGCGTGGCGTTGTGATCGTCAGCGGCTAATACGGGACATCCGATAATCGCTGCCATCATGCTGAATGTGTATAGCAGGCGTAAGAAATTGCGATGGTTCATACCGTTTCTCCGTTGGCAGCGAAAGCTACAGAACATTACCACCAAACGGGCCAATCGCTGTGCTTGCTATGCATGCCTTCCAGTTCGCATGTCGGTCCATGGAGAACAGCGATTTCTGGCCCACTAGTTCTTGAGCCGGTATCCCGTCTTGAAAATCCACGCAATGATCGCCAGGGAAATCGCCAGAAAGACCGCGGTCATGGTCAGGCTGACTGCAACACCCACATCGGCGATCCCGTAGAAACTCCAGCGGAAGCCGCTGATCAGATACACGACGGGATTGAACAGAGTGACCTTCTGCCAGAAAGGCGGCAGGATATCGATGGAATAAAAGCTGCCGCCAAGAAAAGTCAGCGGCGTGATGATCAGAAGCGGAACGAGCTGCAGCTTCTCGAAGCCATCGGCCCAGATGCCGATGATGAAGCCGACGAGACTGAAGGTGACTGCAGTGAGCACGAGGAACAACATCATCCAGAATGGGTGGATGATCTGGAGTGGCACGAACAGGCCGGCCGTCGCCAGGATGATCAGGCCAAGGATGATCGATTTCGTTGCGGCCGCGCCAACATAGCTCATCACGATCTCGACATAGGAAACCGGCGCCGACAGAAGTTCGTAGATGGTTCCAGTGAATCTCGGGAAGTAGATTCCGAACGATGCGTTCGAGATGCTCTGCGTCAAAAGCGACAGCATGATCAGTCCGGGCACGATGAATGCGCCATAGCTGATCCCGTTGATCTCGGTAATGCGGGAGCCGATCGCGGTACCAAAGACGACGAAATAGAGGGACGTCGAAATCACCGGAGAAATGATGCTCTGCAGCAGCGTCCTTCCGGTGCGGGCCATTTCAAACCTGTAGATCGCGCGCACCGCGTACATGTTCATTGCCCGTCTCCAAGCAGTCCGACGAATATGTCTTCAAGTGAGCTCTCTGTCGTTTGCAGGTCGCTGAACACAATGCCCGCCTCATCCAGATCTTTCAGCAGCGCGACGATGCCAGTTCGCTGGCCCTGCACATCGTAGGTATAGGTTAACGCGGATCCATCGCTCGAAAGCTCCAGCTGGTAGCCGGCAAGTGCGGCCGGAACAACATGCAGCTTCTCTGACAACTGCAGGGTCAACTGTTTCTTGCCCAGCTTGCGCATCAGATCGACCTTGTTTTCCACGACAATGATCTCGCCCCGGTTGATCACCGCTACCCGGTCGGCCATCTCCTCGGCCTCATCAATGTAATGAGTCGTCAGGATGATGGTTACGCCAGTCGCCTTGAGCGAGCGCACCAATTGCCACATGTCCCGCCGCAGATTGACGTCAACGCCTGCGGTAGGCTCGTCGAGAAACAGTACCTGTGGCTCGTGCGAGAGTGCCTTCGCAATCAGCAGCCGGCGTTTCATGCCGCCGGAAAGCGTCATTATTCTGCTGTCCTTCTTGTCCCACAAGGAGAGTGCCTTGAGCACCTTTTCGATGTGGCCTGGATTTTTTGGCTTGCCGAACAATCCACGACTGAAAGACACAGCCGCCCAGACTGTTTCGAATGCATCAGTCGTCAGTTCCTGGGGCACGAGGCCGATCATGGATCGCGCGGCACGGTAATCGCGCACGATGTCATGGCCGTTTACCAGGATGGCCCCTTCTGTCGGATTGACTATCCCGCAAATCGCGCTGATCAGCGTGGTCTTTCCCGCGCCGTTCGGGCCAAGCAGGGCAAAGATCTCGCCGTGCCGAATTTCCAGATTGATGCTCTTGAGGGCATGGAATCCGGACGCATAGATCTTGGAGAGGTTCGATACCGAAATGATTGGGTGCATGAAGGCGATGATGGCAGACGAGCCGAGGTTTTATTTGACCAGTTGGGCACAGGGCCATGCGACAAGACAAGCGACCAGGTGATTGTAATCGACACGCCGGTACACCAATGCCTGTAACCACACATGATCTGTATTAGCTGCCTCAAGTGCCCAAAAATATGCCCTTTCAGTCGGGTTGCAGAACGCTTTTTTGCAAAAGGGTTCCAAGCCTTAACCTGTTCCTTTCTGCGAACTATGCCTTCTACCTCATTGATTTTTCACAACTTCAGTCAGCAGAATCAGGTCATATCAACAGGTTGACGACAGTGTTGCCAGTAAACAATCAGGGTAATAACCCAAAAAGTGGCAATGGACTTTGCGGCCCAGGCAACCCGGGCTAAGCTAGAGCGATGATCAGTCATGAAATGGATTGATTGCCTAAGGGGATCCGCGTCATGAATAGACTTTCCCGCTATCTTGTTCTGTTATTTGTCCTGGCCGGCTGTGAGACGACCGGCGGATACGGGATAGATTCGCCCTACTACCGGTTTCCAAACGGTGTCCGCCTGATTCTGAACCAGCCCCTGGAGATCCCTCCCGATTCTGCCACCGTCCGCCTGCAGTACGGCCAGGTGGTCGCGCGCAACGGCGTCCAGGAGCAGGACCCCTACTGCATTTTCGAAGTTTCCACGGTGGCTGAGGGGCCGCAGCGGGTGCAAACAGGCGAGTTCAGCGTCACTCAGGTGCGGCGCAGCAACAGCACCATTGCGCGCGATGAATCAGTTCCCAACGGGGGACTGATGCGGGTGAGCATGGGCAGCGATTCCGCAGGACCCACCAACTACTATTACAAGACCGAGTTCTTTCTTCATTCGGATGCCCAACCCAATGTATTGCTGATGACCTGTCAGAGCAATCAAAACTACACGCCTATAAAGCGGTATTTGACCGTGGCGGAAATCCGGCAGGCGCTGGGAAACATCTTCACTCTGAACCTGCCCGGCTGATTCCGTTTCTGTTTCAAAGATGGATGCAAGCGCGAAACCGCTGGGAATCCTGTCGCGCCAAAGGCCCTGGAACGGACGATCAACGATGCGCAGCCCAGGAAGTTGACGGCCTACGTGACCTGCCCCATCCAGAGGCGCCATCCCCCAGGGTATGGACAGCCACCGCGAGAGACAGTAGCGCCGCGCACAACGCGGAAAGGCATCGCGCGAAGGACGCATGGACTATGTTGGAGGCGTCACACGCGTCATCAAATGCATTCAAACTCGTCGATGCAATGGTGAAAGAGAGCTACAGGCGACCTGCGTCGCAAAGGGTTAAGTACGTCTTGCCCGTTAAGTCCCATGGAAAATGCGCAGTCCTTTGCACTCCAATGCTTCAACATGATACTGTGTGCTCGCATTCCTACGGCATCCTGTAACACGCATGGACAAGAAGCTAATCCAGAGCCTGGTCGAAACAAATCCCGAACCGTTTGCGCTGGTGGACGAGCACTACACCATCGTCGCCTGCAACCAGAAATACGCCGAAACATATACCCATCTGGCCCCCTCCGATATTGTCGGAATGAAATGTCATGAGGTCTCGCACAAGAGCGAGCACACCTGCGACATCAATGGCGAGGAATGCCCGCTGGCCAGAGTATTCAGAACACAGGAACCTATGCAGGTCATCCACCGCCATATCGATCGCAACCATGCGCCAGAATATGTCGCCATCAATGGCAGTCCGGTGTTCGATGACAATGGCAAGCTGCTGTATATGGGCGAAGCCATGTGCCTGATCATCAAGGAATCCGACCTCGTGTTTGACGAGGAGAAAATGATTGGCTGCTGCCCGTCGTTTACCCATGTACTGGACAACATGTGCATGGTGGCCGGCACGGATGCGCCGGTGCTGATTCATGGCGAGACCGGTACCGGCAAGGAACTGGCCGCGCAGTTCATTCACCGAAAATCCTCACGTGCAAGCGGAGAACTGGTGACCGTGGATTGCACCCAGTTCACCGAGGACCTGTTCGCCAACGAATTGTTCGGCCACGAACACGGTGCATTCACTGGCTGCGTCGGTATGAAGAAAGGCCTGGTCGAGTTGGCGCACAAAGGCACGCTGTTTCTTGACGAAATCGGCGAAATGCCGGTATCGATTCAGGCCAGGTTCCTGCGCGTGCTGGAAACACACAGCTTTCGCCGCCTCGGCGGCACCAAGGAAATCAAGACCGATTTCCGCCTGATTGTCGCGACCAACCGCGAACTCAAAGTGCTGGTGGAACAGGGATTGTTCCGTGCCGACCTGTATTACCGCATCAACTGCATGCAGGTGGAGATACCGCCGCTACGCCACCGGCGTGAGGACATTCCCGAACTGGTGCAGCATTTCCTCTCGCGCAAGATCATGGGCAAACATGCGGCCACCATCAGTCCCGCCGCACTCGATCTGCTCAGACGCTACGACTATCCCGGCAACATGCGCGAACTGAAGAATATTCTGGAGCGCGGCGCTTTGCTGGCACGCGGCGGTATCATTGAACCCAGGCACTTGCCGGACGAAATTCGCCATACCGACCCTGCCCTGGACCGTGAAATGGCAGCGCGCGAACACGAATTTGAAGCCCACGCCTGCGACACCTCCACCCAAGCGATTACATCCGAACTCATCCGGCATACGCTCGCACACTTCCGCGGGAATCGCCGCTGGACCGCCAAAGCCCTCAAGATCAGCGAGCGCACGCTCTACCGCCGCCTCAAGGAGATAGATGTCAAGGTCTAGACTTATGCCAGACCGCACTGCCAAAGTCTGCCAGTGTCAATGACTGGCAGTCTGCCACGTCACTTGGGCATTCTCGTTAGTTATTACAAATCAACGAGTTGTTTCTTCGTATGTGCTGGTACGTAATCTGCTAAAGACTTGAACCTAGAACGCAATCGCGCGACAAACTGACCAGGAGGACGATTCATGAAGAAACTGTTTCACTGCATCCGGCACCATCGCTTCGACCTCGCCTATGCGTTATTGATGGCCAGCCTGATTGCGCTGAGCGCCACTCCAGGCATTTCGATCGCCGGGGATGGCATCGCGTTTCCTTATTACCCCGCCTTTCTCGAGGTGGAAATGGGGTCCGGGGGGGCAAAACCCATGCCTGAAAACTGGCAGGATCCGAAAGTCTGCATGGGCTGCCACCCGCGCCAATACAAAGGCTGGAGTACCTCCATGCATGCCAACGCCTTCCAGGATCCGGTCTTCCAGGCAGAATGGGCTCTGGCAGACAAGGCCACCGGCGGCAAGACACTGAACCATTGCGGCGGTTGTCACACGCCCATCGGCATCGCCACCGGTACGGTCAAACTCGACCCCTCGCTGGGCAAGCATGGTGGTTTTACCGCTCCGGAAATTGCTGCCAAGGGCGTTTCCTGTGATGTATGCCACACCATTTCGGGAACCACAGCGGCACACACCACCATCGGCGACCCCGGCAATGCGTCGTTCATCATGTCGCCTGGGGAAGTGAAGCGCGCCACCCTGAAAGACGCCAAGTCGCCTTTCCACGAGACGGCGTATTCCGAGCTGCATGGCAAGGCGGAATTTTGTGCCAACTGTCACAACATCTTCCATATTGACAACCGCTTCCCCGTGGAGCACACCTACGATGAATGGAAAACATCCCCTTACGCGCAGAAAGGCATCCAGTGCCAGGATTGCCATATGGTGCCAGTTGATACCGCCATCCGTGTAGCCAATGAAATGAAGCCCGCGAGAGATCTGGAGAACCATGGTCTGGGCGGCTATGCCGGCATGGGCGCCCCCACAAAACGCGACCTGGTGCATGATCACGGTTTCGTCGGCGGCAACACCATCATTGCCGAAGCGCTTGGCGTGAAAGGCGCGTCGGCCAACAAGGCCGAGGCGATGAAGCGGCTGCAAAATGCGGTTGACCTGGATTTCGAGATCGTTCCGGCCAACGGCGGCGCCAACCTGCTCAAGGTCAAGGTTACCAATGCCCGTGCCGGCCACAACCTGCCCACCAGTCTCACTTTCATCCGGCAGATCTGGCTGGAAGTGAATGTCACGGATGACCAGGGCAACGTGCTGCTGAATTCGGGCGTGGCGAAAGACAACCATCTGCCAGCTGATGCCATCACCTTCACCAACCGCTCGGTTGACAAGGATGGCAAGCCCACCATCAATCCCTGGGAGATCGCGAGCTTCGATTACCAGAACACAATCCCGCCCAAGGGGTTCCGTTATGGCGTGTATGCCTTCCGCCTTCCGGATGGAGCAAAGAGCTTCAGGGTTTATGCCAAGCTGAATTACCAGTCCTATGCCCAGGCTGTTGCAGACGAGCTGCTGGGTGAGGGCAAGCTCACTGTTCCAATAGTGGTGATGAAAGAGCTGACGCGCGATTACAGCGCGGCAGATCTTAAGTCGGCAAAGGCGGAAGGGAATAACGTGGCGATCCGTTAAGGTGCCATGAAAGTGTCATTAACCACTCAGAAGGAGATAACCGTTCATGAATGCACTGCGTAGAAATGTGTTGAAAGGCACGGCGGGCGTTGGCGCCCTGTCTGTGGCTGCGGCGGCCGGCTTGCTCAAGCCCGGCCAGGTACTGGCCGACTG
>JBAUMF010000045.1:0-12224 GCA_049578545.1 Thiobacillaceae bacterium | reverse complement strand
TTCTTGCTTATCCTTACCCATGGTGGAGGTTGCCTTTCGTTGGTCTTTCGATCTCGACAATCAAATTGTCCAACAAAAATCTCCACCGCCTCAACCACTCACTTCCAAGTCAGCCTGTACACCACTTTCGACCATAGCTCGAATGCGATCTTTCTTGCTGGCGACGAGAGATATGCATGTCCACATTCCACTTTTATGTTTCACGGAGTTGGTTTCGATGTCCAGCAGCAGATGCGCATCGAACAAAAAAATGCTCAGGAAATGCTAGATGGAATCCTTGCTGATCAAAACCGGATTACCAATATCATGGTCGAGAGAAGTAATCTTAACGAAGCTCAAGCTGCCGATCTGTTCAAAGAAGCCAGGACCAAAGACGCGGCCTACGCGGCCTCCATGGGGATAGTCTCTGACATCAGAGATATCAACATACCGCCTGGCAGTGCCATATTCTCGTTGGTATTCCAACGCTAAGCCATTTGATTGAATCGTATCCATGGTTTCTCCTGTCTGAATTATCGGCAATATTCTAGCGTTCTGTATATTCGATTTTACTTATAGGCACTGCAAGAATTGTGCCGTCTTAATACACTTATTAAAATACAATAAGTTAGTAAGCAATTAACGACACCGCAAGTATAGAATGTAAATTATTCCGACATGTGCCATTTGCCACCTTGCCAAGGTGGTTTGGATTATCCATTTTGTCTACTTGCTGTCAAGGGATACATGCCAAATTTGTAAACATGATAACTGCCAACTGGAAACCAGACCAGCCCTACAACGCCTTGCCACTCCTGCCTCCGGCAGTCGATCTGGAAACAAAAGCGGTCCTGAAGCAATGCATCAAATCCAGTTCTGCCCTTGCGGAACTGAAGCAGGCGGCAGAGCTTATCCCCAACCAGGCCATGCTTATCAACACGCTACCTTTGCTGGAAGCGCGCGCAAGTTCCGAGATTGAAAATATCGTCACCACCACCGACAAGCTGTTCCAGCACATTCAGGCCGAAGAGCACGCCGACCCCGCCACCAGGGAAGCTCTGCGTTACGGCAAAGTTTTGTCCGAGGGCTACCAGTCGCTGAAGAAGCTGCCACTCTCCACCCGAACTGCCGAGGCTGTCTGCAGCCAGATCAAGGGTCGGGAAATGACCGTGCGCAAGGTCCCAGGCACAGCGCTGCAAGGGGACCGAACGGGGGAAGTCATCTATACCCCGCCGGTGGGCGAAGACGTCATCCGAGAAAAGCTCGCCAACTGGGAACGCTTCATGCACGAACACACCGAACTGGACCCACTCATCCGCATGGCTGTCGGCCATTATCAGTTCGAGGCCATACATCCATTTGCCGATGGCAATGGCCGCACCGGGCGAGTGCTCAACAGCCTTTTCCTGATACAGGAAGGTTTGCTTAATCTCCCCATCCTCTACCTCAGCAGATATATCATCGAGCACAAAACCGACTACTATCGGCTCTTGCTGCGCGTTACCGCAGAGGAAGCCTGGGAAGACTGGCTGCTCTACCTGCTGCTCGCCGTGGAAGACACCGCGCGCTGGACCAGTGCCAAGATTGCCGCCATCCGCGCCCTGGCCGAGCACACGGTCATGCATGTGCGCGACAAACTGCCCAAGATCTACAGCCGCGAACTGGCAGATGCAGTCTTCGAACAACCCTATTGCCGCATAGTCAACCTCGTTGACAAAGGCATCGCCAAACGTCAGACCGCATCCGAATACCTGAAGAAACTGGTGGAAATCGGCGTGCTGACCGAGAAACAGATCGGCAGGGAAAAGATCTTCATCCACCCCAAGCTGATGCAACTGCTGCAGCGCGACGAAAACGAATTCGTACCCTATCCGTAGCACCGCTCAACTCATACAACCGTCTTTGCGACAAGGCTTGCGGACCAGGCAACCCGGTCGAAGCGAGCCCAGCCTCATGGTGTCCACAACCACCTCACCGCGGGGCAGATCAAAACTGCCGGCCCACACAATGACGGTGCACGCGGTGTTGTCATGGATCGGCTGTTAAAATTCGGCTGTTGCAGGCGCGTCGCGCCCGGTCCGTATAGCGGAATCATTTTGTCCCAATTCAAGGAGCGAGCATTGAACAGCAAGTGGGTATATGCCTTCAGCGAAGGTGACGGCAAGAACAAGAAACTGCTTGGCGGCAAGGGCGCCAACCTGTGCGAGATGACCCAGATCGGCCTGAACGTGCCGCCGGGCTTCGTCATCACCACCGAGGCCTGCCTGGCCTATCTGGATGATCCGGAACACAAGCTGCCCATGGGCGTGCTGGACCAGGTGCGCCAACACATGGCAGAGGTCGAACGCGCCTCCGGCAAGATCTTCGGCGGCCGCGACAATCCCCTGCTCGTGTCGGTCCGCTCCGGCTCGGCCATGTCGATGCCGGGCATGATGGACACCATCCTCAACCTCGGCCTCAACGCGGAAACCCTGCACGGCCTCATCGCCCAAACCGGCAACGAACGCTTCGGCTACGACGCCTACCGCCGCTTCATCCAGCTCTTCGGCAAGGTCGCCCTGGGCGTGCCGGAAGAGGAATTCGACACCGAGTTCAACGCGGTCAAGGCAGATGCCGGCGTCAAGCACGACGTGGGCCTGTCCGCCGCGCACCTGGCGGACATCTCCGAGCGCTTTCTCAAGGTGGTGGAACACGTCACCGGCAAGCCCTTCCCGGCCGACCCCTACGCGCAGCTGGAAATCGCCATCAAGGCGGTGTTCAACTCCTGGGGCGGCAAGCGCGCGGTCGATTACCGGCGCGAGTTCAAGATCACCCCGGAGATGGCCAACGGCACCGCAGTCAACGTGGTGGCCATGGTGTTCGGCAACATGGGCGACGACTCGGCCACCGGCGTGGGCTTCACCCGCGACCCCGGCACCGGCGAGAACGTCATGTTCGGCGAGTACCTCACCAACGCGCAGGGCGAGGACGTGGTGGCCGGCATCCGCACGCCCAAGCCGGTAGTCGAACTGGAAAAGGAAATGCCGGACCTGTACCGCCAGCTGGTGGAACTGAGGAACCAGCTGGAATCGCACTACAAGGAAGTGCAGGACTACGAATACACCATCGAAAAGGGCACCCTGTACTGCCTGCAGACCCGCAACGGCAAAATGAACGCCGCCGCCATGGTGCGTACTTCGGTGGAGATGGTCAACGACGGCCTCATCGACCAGACCCAGGCCCTGCTGCGCATCCAGCCGGAGATTCTGGAACAGCTGCTGTTCCCCCGCCTCGACCCGAAAACCAAAGCCAGGCCGGTGGCCCGGGGCCTGCCCGCCTCCCCCGGCGCGGCCTCCGGCATTGCCGTGTTCGACGCGGACCGCGCCGAGAAGCTGGGCCGGGCGGGAGAAAGAGTGATCCTGGTGCGGGAGGAAACCAAGCCGGAGGACATCCATGGCTTCTTTGCCAGCCAGGGCATCCTTACCAGCCGGGGCGGCAAGACCTCGCATGCTGCCGTCGTCGCCCGCGGCATGGGCAAGCCCTGCGTGGCCGGCGCCGAGGGCATCCACGTGGACGTCCACACCCGCCAGGCCGTCGTCGGCGACCAGGTATTCGGCGAGGGTGCGCTCATCACCATCGACGGCACCACCGGCAACGTCTATCTGGGCCAGGTGCCGATGATCGAGGCGGACTTCACGCCCGAGCTGGCCACCCTGCTGTCCTGGGCCGACGGCATGGCCAGGCTGAAGGTGATGGCCAACGCCGATACCCCGCATGACGCCGATCGGGCCATCAAGTTCGGCGCCATGGGCATCGGCCTGTGCCGCACCGAGCGGATGTTCAACACGGTCGAACGCCTGCCCATCGTGGTCGAAATGATCGTCGCCGAGACGCCGGCCGACCGCCAGGTGGCGCTCAACAAGCTGCTGCCGATCCAGCGCGAGGACTTCGCCGGCATCTTCCGGGTCATGGCGCCGCGGCCGGTCACCATCCGCCTGCTGGACCCGCCCATCCATGAATTCCTGCCCACCGCCGACCAGCTGGTGGACGAGCTGGAGCAACTGCACACCCTGCGCGACACGGTGCGCGGCATGCAGGTACTGCACGACGCGGTCGATTTCATCTACCGCACGCGCGACATCCATCCGCATGTGCAGATCTCCGCCGACCCCGCGCTGGTGGACGAGGCCATCCTGAAGAAGGAGACCATGCTCAAGAAGGTGCGGGCGCTGTTCGAGGTCAACCCCATGCTGGGCCACCGCGGCGTGCGGCTCGGCCTCACCCATCCGGAGATCTACGCCATGCAGATCCGCGCCATCCTCGAGGCCACCGCCGAATGCCAGAAAGCCGGCATCGAGGTGCATCCCGAGATCATGGTGCCCCAGGTGTGCACCGCCCAGGAGCTCAAGCGGGTGAAGTCCTGGGTGGAGGAAATTCGCACCGACGTGGAAGCCACGTACGGCGTCAAGCTCGACTTCAAGTTCGGCTCCATGCTGGAAGTCGTGCGCGCCTGCATGCGCGCAGAAAACCTGGCCGAGGAGGCGGAGTTCTTTTCCTTTGGCACCAATGACCTGACCCAGGCCACCTTCTCCTTCTCGCGCGAAGACGCCGAGAACAAGTTCCTGCCCATGTACAACCAGAGCAGGATCCTTCAGGACAACCCGTTCGAGGTGCTGGACGTGAAGGGTGTGGGCAAGCTCATGCAACTGGCGGTGGGCTGGGGACGCGGAACCCGTCCCGACATGAAGGTGGGCATTTGCGGCGAGCACGGCGGCCACCCGGCCTCTATCCGCTTCTGCCACCAGATCAACCTGACCTACGTCTCCTGCTCCGGTCCGCGCGTGCCCATCGCCCGCCTGGCCGCCGCCCAGGCAGCCATTACCGAGGGAGCCACGCAACCGTCATAAGTGATGACACCCTCCCGTGATCGGGAGGAGCGCGGTGACGCAGCAGTCCGGTCTCTCGAACTGTCACTGCGAGCGCAGTGCGGAAGTCCAGTACGACAAGGCTCAGCATCCCTTGACTGGATCGCCATGGCCCTGCGGCCCTCGCGAAGACGGGTGAGCGGTCTTTGCAAGGAGAGTTGCCGGCGAATCAATCCGGCTGCAAAGGGTCATTACGCACAACACATTCATTGCGAACACAGTGACGCAATCCAGTCCAATCAGGCCCAGCCTTATGGTCTTACATCTTGGATCGCCGCGGCCTTCGGCCTCGTGATTACAGTCACGCCGTCTTTGCGAGGAACGCAGTGACGAAGCAATCCACTGCTTAAATGAAGTCCGTTTCCTGAACAAAGCCAGCAGCGCCCTAGGGGCCCCGCCAGACCCAAGCCGCAATATACTTGCCGCACCAACACGAGAAAGCAAGCGATGAACCTGTCCTGGACCCAGCAAGCCGTCGTGTTCCTGGCGGCGGCGGTCATCACCGTGCCCCTGTTCAAACGGCTGGGCCTGGGCGCGGTGCTCGGCTACCTCATTGCGGGCATCCTCATCGGGCCCCGGGTGCTTGGCTTCGTCAGCAACGTCGACACCACCCTGCACTTTGCCGAACTGGGCGTGGTGCTGCTGCTGTTCGTCATCGGCCTGGAACTGCAACCCTCGCGCCTGTGGGCGCTACGCCGTCCGGTGTTTGGCCTGGGCAGCGCCCAGGTGCTGGTCACCGGGCTGATCATTGGCTCTGCCGGCCTCGGCTTTGGCCTGTCGCCGACCGCCGCGTTCATGGCCGGCCTCTCGCTGTCGCTGTCGTCCACCGCGCTGGCGCTGCAGATGCTTGCCGAGAAGAAGCAGCTCACCACCCAGCACGGCCGCGCAGCGTTCGCCATCCTGCTGTTCCAGGACCTGGCCGCCATTCCGCTGCTCGCCATCCTGCCTTTGCTCGGCGCCGGCGTCCACGATCAGGGCTGGGACTGGAACGGCACCGCGCGCGCCGTGGCTGTGGTGCTTGCGGTCATCCTCATCGGGCGCTGGCTGCTGCGGCCCTATCTGCGCCTGGCCGCCTCGGCCGACAGCCACGAAGTGTTCATCGCCGCCACCCTGCTGGTGGTAGTGGGTACCGCGCTGCTCATGCAGCAGGCCGGCCTGTCCATGGCGCTGGGCTCGTTTCTCGCCGGCGTGCTGCTTGCCGATTCGGAATACCGCCACGAACTGGAGGCCGACATCGACCCGTTCAAGGGCCTGCTGCTGGGCCTGTTCTTCATCGCGGTAGGCATGTCGGTCGACCTGCGCCTGGTCATCCAGCAGCCGCTCACCCTGCTCGGGCTAACGCTGGGCCTGATGGCGATCAAGTCGCTGGTGCTCTACGTTCTCGCGCGGCTGGCACGCTACAGCCACGGCCCGGCGGTCAATCTGGCGCTCAGCATCTCGCAGGGCGGCGAGTTCGCCTTCGTATTGTTCGGCGTGGCCGCCGGCGCCCGGGTCCTCGACCAGGCACTGTCGGACAAACTCATCGTCGTGGTCTCGCTGTCCATGGCCCTCACCCCGCTGCTCGTTGCGCTGAACGAGAAGGTCTTCAGGATCGGCCGCGCTGCCGCCGAGCCCAGGGAATTTGACCGCATCGAGCCGCGCGAGCATCGCGTCATCATCGCCGGCTTCGGCCGCTTCGGCCAGATGATCGCGCGCACCCTGCGCATGAAGAAAATCCCCTTCACCGCGCTGGAAGCCAGCTTCGAGCAGGTCGATTTCGTGCGCCAGTACGGCAACAAGATCTACTTCGGCGACGCCTCGCGCCTCGACCTGCTGCGCGCCGCGCGCGCCGACCTGGCCGAAATCTTCGTGCTGGCCATTGACGACATGGATGCCTCGCTGCGCACCGCTGAAATGGTCAAAAAGCATTATCCGCACTTGAAGATCTACGCCCGCGCGCGCAACCGCGTGCATGCCTACCGCCTGATGGACGTGGGCGTGGACAAGCTGATCCGCGAGACCCTGCTATCCAGCCTGGAATTGGCGCGCGACGTCCTCGTTGGGCTGGGCTATTCCGCCGCCGAGGCGGATGAGGCGGTGCGCCTGTTCCGCCAGCACGACGAAGACCTGCTCGCCAGGCAGCACAAGATTCACGACGACGAAGCGCAGATCATCGCCACCTCCCGGCAGGGAGCAGAAGAATTGGAGCGGCTGTTTGGCGAGGACACGCAAGCCACGAAGTAGCCCCCCGCGGTCGTTGCGAGGAGGCATCGCCGACGAAGTAATCCATCTGAACTAGGCGTCTTTACAAAGAGTGAGGCGACAACCAAAGCAATATTCGCCCCTCCTAGCCGGTTGTGCGAAGATTCGACTGATAGCAATCAAAGGTTAGACCATGGGAGACAAAGCTCAGTTGGACACCCCGGCGCGCGACGCCATGCACCTGGCCGAGTGTGACATGAAACGCCCATTGGCCAAAGGCTACCCTGCCTCCTCGAGTTTGCGTCGCTAGCGACCTTCGAAAATGGAAAGCCCACTTGAATCAGGACACAAAATTGCAATTGCTTCGCGTGCCTGGTACGAGGCTTCCATTAATGAATTTATCGAGGCTCATCCTGACGCCGTCATCGGCCAGCTTGCAAGAAATTGTGATTTCACACTGCTTTCCACGCAGAAGGATGCTTGGTTAGCGCAAATTGGCATACTAAAAACCGAGCTAACGGGACTGTCGGGCTCGTTATTGCTGGAGTTCAATATCCCTCGCATGGGGAGGAGGATTGATGCGGTACTGCTAATCGGTCCGATTGTTCTTGTTATCGAGTTCAAAGTAGGGGAAAGTGGATTTGATCGTGCCTCCGTAGATCAAGTGTGGGATTACGCTTTGGACTTAAAAAACTTCCATGAAGCAAGCCATGCCCTATCCATTGTTCCAATCCTCATCGCCACCAAAGCGAAGAAATCAGCACTGCTAGAGTTAAGGGCCGATGAAGACAATGTATACCGGCCAATATTGTTAAGTCTGGTCGACTTCCGTAAAGTGATAGACACCACCGTGCAGTCCATTAGGGGTGGTTCAATTAACGCCCATAGGTGGTCATCTGCTTCCTACCATCCCACGCCCACTATAGTGGAGGCCGCAAGGTCTCTTTACGCCCAGCATTCAGTTGAAGCCATTGCACGTTACGATGCGGGCGCGCAAAACCTTCATGTCACATCAAGACAAATCGAACACCTTATAGATGAAGCAAGATCACATAAGCGCAAGCTTATTTGCTTTGTCACCGGCGTTCCTGGCGCGGGGAAGACGCTTGTCGGTTTGAACGTCGCGACTAGACGGGGAGATGTTAATCAACCTACCCACGCCGTCTTTCTTTCAGGTAATGGCCCGCTTGTTTCCGTGCTTCGTGAGGCGCTAACCCGTGATGAAGTTGCGCGCCAAAAAGGTCTAGGCATTCGAAAAAGAAAAGGACAAGTCGCCGAAAGCGTGAAAGCATTTATTCAGAACGTCCATCATTTTCGTGACGATGCGTTAATCGACTCAAGGCCGCCTGCAGAACATGTTGCAATCTTTGATGAAGCCCAACGTGCATGGAATCTGCGGCAAACAGCCAACTTTATGCGCCGCAAAAAGAATCATGATGGATTCTCGCAATCGGAACCCGAATTCTTAATTTCGTACATGGACCGCCATTCAGATTGGGCCGTGATCGTTTGTCTTGTCGGTGGCGGACAAGAAATTAATATAGGTGAAGCTGGTATTGATACATGGCTTGAGGCAGTCAATACAAGATTTCCTCATTGGCATCTGTATATCTCATCAAACCTTACCGACAGCGAATATGCTTCTGGCATGGCCTTGGAGGTTGTACGCGACAGACCAAAAACTCATTTCGATAGTCGTCTACATCTCGCCGTATCCATGAGATCGTTTCGTTCTGAAAATGTGTCGGCATTTGTCAAAGCGCTTCTTGATTGTGAAAAACAGCATGCGCGAGAACTTCTGTCCCAACTTTCCAATCGCTATCCAATCGTGCTTACGCGCGATTTAAGTCTGGCAAAAGAATGGATACGTAGCCATGCAAGAGGAACTGAGCGGTTTGGACTAGTTGCGTCATCTAAAGCGCAACGCCTTAAACCTCATGCGATTGATATTCGAGTGGACGTCAATCCAATTCATTGGTTTCTCAATGACAAGGATGACACCCGCTCTAGCTACTACCTAGAGGACGCCGCCACAGAATTTCAAGTGCAAGGATTAGAACTCGATTGGGCTTGCGTAACGTGGGATGCCGACTTGCGTTTCAATGGCACGGGATGGAATTTTCACGATTTTCGCGGCGACAGATGGCTCAATATCGCCAACGTTGATAATCAGCGATATCTTCGCAATGCATACCGTGTTTTACTTACTCGAGCACGTCAAGGGATGGCAATCTTTGTGCCACCTGGAGATCCAGGCGACCACACACGCATCCCTAAACATTACGACTCAACCTTCAACTATTTAGTTGAACTTGGCATCCCCACACTACCTTAAGACTTATAAGACTTCTGTAAAGATGAGAGATCATCCCAAAGCTACCAAAACTGCTAGTTCACGCAGGCCCTTCTGACCTTGAACTTGTTAGCCGTAGCTGTTGAAGCACCTGCAGAGTCTTCAGAAGGGGCCATTCAATATAGCGCTGATAATGATCCGGTACCCCGTCAGGTAAATGCGCTAGTGCAGCCCCATACAACACTTACGCCTATATAAGTCCTGAAAGTTGCCGTTAATTCCAGAAATTGAGAAATAAACAATGGCCACTCTAATCCCTTCCCTTGGCGCTGCACGTTTTGATACACGTGGTGAGTTGCGCCTTGCCGAACGCTTGAAGGATTTCCTCGAAGACAACGCCTGGGTGTGGCACAACCTCCCGGTTGGGCCTTTTGGAAGGCATCCTGACTTTCTTGTTCTTCATCCCCAGCAGGGCATTGTGGTGCTGGAGGTAAAGGATTGGCGGATGGACACGATAACAAATGCCAACAAGAAGGGGGTCGCGCTAATAACACCGCAGGGAACCGCGCATGTCGAGAACCCTTTTGAGCAGGTACGCACCTACATGTTCAATGTGATCAATGCATTGAAGCGTGATCCGTATCTGGTTTTCGAGGAGGGCAAGTTCAAGGGACAGCTTGTGCTGCCATTTGGTTATGGCGTGGTGTTCACAAACATTACCCGCAAGCAGTATGAGCAGACCAATTTGCACGAAGTCTTCCCGTCAGAGCGTTGCCTCTTCCGGGACGAGATGACAGAAAGCGCGGACCCGGACCGTTTTCGTGAGCAGATATGGAAAATGGTATCGCCACGCCTTGGGTCAGGATTGACCCTGCCGCAGCTTGATCACGTGCGCGCCCTGCTATTCCCGGAAGTACGTGTAAAACAAGTCTCGCTTCTACTTGATCAGCCCACGCCAGGCCCCTCCCCTTCTGAAGACCGCACCCTTACAGTAATGGATTTACAGCAGGAATTACTGGCTCGAAGCCTCGGTGTGGGTCACCGCATCGTGCGTGGCGTAGCAGGCTCGGGCAAAACTCTTGTTTTGGCGTTTAGGGCCGAATACATGGCTCGTGCCGCAGTACGTCCCGTGCTTGTTCTGTGCTACGCAAACGGGATCGCGGGACGTCTGGAGAACACCATGCAGGATCGTGGTGTAGAAGACCGCGTAATTGTTTCGACGTTCCATTCGTGGTGCTGGCGCATGCTTCGTGAATATGACATTTCATCGCCCAGCGAAAAGGACGTTCCCGATTACAGCGAACGGCTAGCCGCAGGTGTTCAAGCCGTGATTGATGCAGTTGATCGCGGGCAGATACCGGCCGGTCAGTACGATGCTGTGCTAATCGATGAAGCGCATGATTTCGAGCCGCAGTGGCTGTCGCTGGCCGCAAGGATGGTTAACCCCGACACGAAATCGCTGATGATCGTGTATGACGATGCACAGGCCATCTACAAGGGCCGCGCACGCCCGGTGTGGAAACAGCTTGGTATCGAAGCCTCTGGGCGCACCACCGTGCTTAAGGTCAACTACAGGAACACTGCACAAATATTGCGCTTTGCACGAAATTTTGCGGCAGACGTGCTGGGGGCGCCTGGGGTATGCGCCGATGACGAAGATGCAATATTGTTACCGGAGGACGCGGGAAGGCAAGGCCTGGAACCCGAAGTCCGCAAGTGCGTAAATTTCGACGAAGAGGCACATGTAATAGCGGAATGGCTGCTTAGCCGTCATGCTGCTGGCTATGAATGGAACCACATGGCCGTACTTTACCCGGAACACCTCATAGGGAAGCGCTTTGAAAAGACTTTTGTAAAACATGGAATCCCGATCGATGTTGCCAAGAACAACCGGAATCGCATCCAAGTAGATCAAGATGCGGTAAGGTTTTTGTCCATGCACACTGCAAAAGGTCTGGAGTTCCCCTGTGTTGCGATAGGGGGGCTGGGGGCGCTGTCTTCAGAAAGCACTGAAGATGACGTGCGGCTAACTTATGTCGCAATTACCCGTGCCACGCATGAGGCATTGCTTACCTACTCACATATGTCTGCGCTGGTTGAGCGATTGGTAGCATAGTGTTCGACATGGTGAAGGTGCTCCATAGATCGCCAACACCCCAATCGTAACAGTGGTCGCACCTCCATTGCCGTGCTGAAGCAATGACGTCTTTCAGGGTCAAGGCAAAACCCCTCCATTGCTTCGTCACTGTGTTCCCCGCAATGACAACTTAAAGGCACGGTTCTTTCATTTACCTATAATCATCGCCACGAAGGCCTGCGAGGAGGATTCGACCATGACCTTATTGATTAATAATAGGCCTGCTGATCTTCCTCGGCACGCATTCGGTGCGCATCCTTGGATCGAAGATGGTCACGCAAAATAGCGCGTAAGGATGGGGATAAGTTCCTGATGACCAATGCCCAACCCGCTGACGATTCATCGATAGCCGACCGCCTGCGCGAGATGGCCGGGCTGCTTGAGGCGCAGGGCGCGAATTCATTCCGCGCCGGGGCCTATCGCAGGGCGGGCGACGCGGTGGCGCAGTTGCCGCAGGATGTGCGCGACCTGTTCGACCAGCAGGGCGCGGCGGGGCTGGAGACGATCCCCGGGGTGGGCAAGGGCATCGCGGCAGCGATTGCCGAGATGTTGATCACCGGCCGCTGGGGCCAGCTGGAGCGGCTGCGCGGCACCGTGGACCCAGTGGCCTTGTTCCAGACGATTCCCGGCGTGGGCGAGGGCCTGGCCCGCCGCATGCGCGACACGCTGGCGGTGGATACGCTGGAGGCGCTGGAGACCGCTGCACACGAGGGAAAGCTGGAGTCGGTGC
>JBAUMF010000044.1:0-18551 GCA_049578545.1 Thiobacillaceae bacterium | reverse complement strand
ACTCGCTAGCCGAAGGCTTCAACCATTTCGTTACCTCCATAGTTGCTCCGGTTACTTCCGGCTGGAGCAGTTTGCCGGGTGGGGCTTGCACCCACTGGGAAGCGCCGCCTTTGCACGGCGCACGCCTGACCGGCCATTGAGGGCTTGCAACGTGGGTGACCGCTCCTCTTGGCGTTGCGGCCGTGTGCAAATTTTGAACAAGAAACAAGTGGTCTTGAGCGGGAACGACCGCTTGCAGAAGATGCCCGCTCACTCTTTCGACCCCATATAGCGGAACGACGAGTCATGGGTCGCTAACCGAGCACCTCAATTTGGAGGCAGGAAGTTACCCCAACAGGTTAGCCCGGCAAACACTATTCCATTGCGCGGCCTTCACCGAGAAGCGCCGTGCGCGTGACCGGGCGTTGCAGTTGGGCAAGCCACCACTCCAGCGCCCGCCCCCCTCCAGGGCGACCGCTTTTGCGCCAGGCGTAACTGACCTGGACCTGCTGTTCTGACCGTTCAACTGGCTTGACGACCAGCCGTCCGGTGTCGATGTAGGGCTGTGCCAGGCAGGTCGGCAAGAAGCCGGCGCCCAACCCTCGGAGCTGTGCATCCAGTTTGGCAGGCATGCCAGTCACGGTGAACACATCCTGTCCGGCCAGCAGCCCGATGGAGAGACCGCTGCCGTGCGGAATCGAGTCGGCGACCGCCACCGCCCGATGCTGGCGGATCACTTCGTCAGTCAACGGCTCCGTTTCATGCGCCAGCGGGTGATGGGGTGCCACCGCAAAAACAAAACGCGCGCTGCCTAACGGCTCCCGCTGTAGGCCGGCCGCGGTGCTGGCTGCGAGCACCACGCCAAGGGCCAGATCGGCTTGGCCCGAGGTCAGCGCTGCCAGGGTGCCCGACAGGGCTTCGGCGCGCAGCCTTACGCGGGTGGGAGGTTTAAGGGAAAAGAACGCCTCGCACAACTCCATCACGGTCGCACTACTGATGATGCTGTCCACCGCAATGGTGAACTGCGGCTCCCACCCGGTAGCCACGCGCTTGACGCGGGTGGCGATGGCATCGATGTCGGCCAGCAGGCACCTGCCTTCGCGCAGCAGTTCGGCGCCGGCCTCGGTCAGGCGGGCCTGGCGCGAGCTGCGGTCAAACAACAATACGTCGAGCGCATCCTCCATCTGGCGCACGCGGTAGGTGAGAGCGCTGGGCACCACATTGCTGGCACGGGCGGCCGCAGCAAAGCTGCCGCTGCTGGCAATGCTCTCCAGCATGGCCAGGGCATCGGGGGTGAGGACATCGCGTGGTGTCGGCATGGACGCATTTAATTCAAGTAATTTGAATGATGCCATCAAAATCCTAGGCACTGAAAGGCGGGCGGAGCGATCACAATCGATTTCATCGACAAGGAGTTGCAATCATGCTCACCCTACGCAAATCCCAGGACCGCGGTTATGCGGACCATGGCTGGCTCAAGAGCTTCCACTCGTTCTCGTTTGCCGGCTACTACGACCCGGCCCACATGGGCTGGGGCAATCTGCGAGTGATCAACGAAGACCGCGTCGCGCCGGGCACTGGCTTCGGCGAGCACGGTCACCGCGACATGGAAATCATTAGTTACGTGCTCTCGGGCGAACTGGCCCACAAGGACAGCATGGGGAACGTCAAAGGCATTCCGCCGGGCGATGTGCAGCGCATGAGTGCTGGCACCGGCGTGATGCATAGCGAGTTCAACTACGCCAAAGGCCAGACCACGCACTTCCTCCAAATCTGGATCGCGCCGAACGTGATCGGCATCCCGCCAAGCTATGAGCAAAAAACCATTCCGGCCGAGGAGAAGCGCGGCAGATTGCGCTTGATCGCATCGCCCGACGGGGCCCAGGGCTCCGTCACCATCCATGCCGACGCGGCAATCTACGCAGGCCTGTTTGATGGAAGCGAGACCGCGGATCTTGCGCTCGACCCGGCGCGGAAAGGCTATGTGCATCTGGTGCGTGGCGCACTCGAGGTTAACGGCCAGCCGATTGGTTCGGGGGATGCAGTATTGCTGGAAGGCGAAAACCGGATCGTATTGGCCAATGGCACCGAAGCCGAGGTGCTGGTATTCGATCTGGCCGCCTAACCTTCGTTCAACTTTGCCGCAAAGGAGTCACCATGTTCGACAAACTGCAAAACCCCCTTTCTCTGGCCGGCCGGTTACTGTTGGCCCTGCTGTTCCTACCCGCAGGCATCAGCAAGCTCACCGGCTTCGCCGGAACGGTAGGCTACATATCGTCGGTGGGCCTGCCCATGCCTCAGGCAGCCGCTGCCATCGCCCTGGTTGTTGAAATTGTCGGCGGCGTGGCACTGGTCGCCGGCTACGGAACCCGCCTCTCGGCAATTGTGCTGGCGCTGTTCACGCTGGTGGCTTCATTCTTCTTCCACAACTATTGGGCACTGCCGGCCGACCAGCAAATGATCCCGCAGCTCCTCTTCTTCAAAAACATCGCCGTGGTGGGTGGCCTACTGACGCTTGCTGCCTGGGGCGGGGGTGCGTGGAGCGTGGATGGGCGCCATAAGGCATGACTCACGATCTCAGGCATCCGTCTGTCCAATATCCGCTGCGATCGGATACGAGTTGTTGGCAGAACGTCCAATGCTGAATCCGCCAAGACTTGTCGCGATCAGAATTCACCTGAAGTACTTGACGCGGCAAACGTTTCAGTAACTTTCATAGGAGATAAACATGAGCCAATACCCCATTGCCGTTATCGTTGGCAGCCTGCGCCAGGACTCGCTCAACCACAAGCTGGCGAACGCCATCGTGAAACTGGCGCCACCAGAGTTCTCGTTCAAGCAAGTGCAAATCGGCAATCTGCCACTCTACAATCAGGACGGCGACGCAAATCCCGCCGATTCCGTGAAACAGCTAAAGGCCGAGATCGCTGCGGCACGAGGATTACTGTTCGTCACACCTGAATACAACCGCTCGATTCCGGGGGTGCTCAAGAACGCGATCGATCATGCGTCGCGCCCCTATGGCCAGAGTGTCTGGACGGGCAAGCCTGCTGGGGTGATGGGGAATACGATGGGCGTCAGTGGAACCGCCGTGGCGCAACAGCATTTGCGCAACATCCTCGCCTACCTTGACGTTCCTACGCTTGGCCAACCCGAAGCATTCATCCACATGAGGGACGGACTGTTTGACAAGGCAGGCCATATCGGAACGGACAGCAGGAAATTTATGCAGAACTGGATGGACCACTATGTTGCCTGGGTAAGAAAGCACACGGATTGAAGTTTTACAGAGAAAACGTATGCGCATGTGTGCAACCGACCTATCAAGCCCTTGGATAAATGCACCTGGCGCTGCGGGACGACTCGACTCGAGCCTCGAGCCAACTTACGAAGGATTAATCATCATGATCTCGTTTACTCAGCAGTCGCCAATATAGGCGACAGAAGGGGCTTGGAAGAATGAGCGCACGAGGTGCGGCAATTGCTGGAGTTTCGAGAGTTGCTCCTCGATTTTGTCGCGCAGCTTCTCGCCCTTTTTCAATGGACGTCTCGCCGTACCGGTACGCTTGACATGACTCCAAACCAATTCGTCGGGATTCAAGTCGGGTGCGTAGCCTGGCAGGAAGTGCAGGGTCAGGCGTCCCTCGGTGGAGACAACGAACTTCTTCACGAGCGCGGTCTTGTGCGCAGGCAGGCTATCGAGAACCAGATGAAGCGGCGTCCTGCGGTACTTCATCATCGTCCCGAGCAATTCAACGAACAATTCTGCGTTGAGGCCGCCTTCGTAGATGCAGAACCAGAACGCTCCATTGGCATTCACCGCCGAAGCTGCGCTGATGGATTGGCGCTGCCCGGGGCGCGGCACAACCGGGGTCTGTCCGCGAACACCCCACGTCTTGCCATGCACCGTGTCGGCACGAAATCCAGACTCGTCCCAGAAGAAGATCTCGGCGCCTTCCGCCTTGGCCTGCCTGGCAATGGCGGGGAAGGTTTCGCGCTGCCACTTCTCGATGGCCTCAGGGTCGCGTTGATAGGCACGCTGCAATGGCTTTTGCGGTGTCAGCCCGAGTCGTGCCAGCAATTCGCCGATGGCCGTCAGGCCCAACTTCACGCCGAACTTCTTCTCGATCAACTCCGCCACCACCGCCCGCGTCCACAGGCCAAAGTCCAGACCGTACTGGCGCGGGTCTCGCCCGTTGATCCATCTGAACACCTGACTCTCTTGCCTCGGCGTCAACGTGCGCGGCCGTCCCGTCGCCTTCGTCGAACGCAATGCCCGAATGCCAAGGCCAGGTTGCAACGCCGCCTTCAGCCACTTGTATATCGTGGTGCGGTTGAATCCGTAGGCTTCTATCACTTTCGTCGCCGGCTCGCCTTCGCGCACCCGCTCGATCGCCATCAGCCGAATTTCTTCCAGCGTCTTGCGATCCAATGTTCGTCCATCTCGTTTCATGCAACAGGAGACTGTCATGGGTGCTGCGAGTTCCATATTTGTCGTCTTATTTAGTGACTAGTGAGTAATAATTGCTGCGCATTAAAGCTTGCAGCGGTTTGAGAAAAAATCCACTTACTGCATTTTGACTAGTCTGTCCCCGGAGCGCCCCTTCTTGACCTACACCGGACGCCCGGTGGAAAGGAAGAATGAGGTGTGCCATGGATTTTGGTCCCCTTTTTCCGGGAATGGTCAACACGGCAGGCGCCTTGTTGCCCGCCCTGATTTCACTGGGCCTTGTCATGGCCGGACGGGTGCGCAGCCGGCTTAGCAAGGGCGACCAGTTTTGGTTAGGCGTGTTTTCCCTTGCCCTGTCGGTCGTTCTTACCAGGGTGACCATCACTCCAGACGCAATTTCCCTGCACATGCTGCCCGGCGCGACGCTGGTTGTTTGCTACCTCGTTTGGCGCGGGTATTACATCTTCCCCGGCTTGGCTTTCGCCTTGACCTATGCCACCAGCCTGCCTGTGGACGTCTGCCTTGCCCAACTGGTAACCGGGTCCCAGTTCAATACGGAGTGTATTGGAGGCGGCGGCTGGCACGATGGCCTGTTGATTTTTCCTGCACTCACTGCCCTGGCGGTCGGGTATGCCAATTGGCGCATGGCAAGAGTGGGGCGTGCCGGCTTATTCTGGTTCGGGCAGCGCACAGGAGGGCACGCGCCTGAACCGGCCCCCGACAATCTCGACAGGGCCATGGTTGCAGGCAGCTAATTCGCTCTCGCCCTCATCACGAAGTCTCCTTCGCGGCAAACAGCGGACGGTCATCAGTGCATTGTGCAGCCTCGCCACAGGCCGGTTCTGCCGTGGACTGCCTATAGCGGCGTGCGCCCGTAAGCGGTCGTCTGGCATCAGGCTGAGTTTTCCACGGGCGGCTTTATGAAGCGAGAAAGAACTTCGGCACTCGGCCAGTAACAGCCAGTCAAAGAAATTGCCGGCATGTCAGGTGTTCGATCCTAAGCTGCCATTCAACAGCCAACCGGGAGACAAAGGCGGACGCCGTTGGCTTTCCGATTGAGCGCGGGTTTAGGGGCCGCAGTCCTTGCTTTACACTTTGGCTTTTGGGAGTCAGAAGATGCGGCTGGCGTTGACGCGATCCCAGATATCGTCCTTTGTAGCGGAAAGCGTTGCCAGGAAATGCTCCTTCAGATTGACAATCTCCATTGCAATCGTCATGGCAAATCCTTTACGACCAGTACGGCTATCCATCAACAGGTTATCGAAGAAGTGAATCATCAGATCAGGATATTTCCAGCGCTCAACGATACGATTACATATCCGCGGGTAGCATTGAGCTAAGTTGTTCGGCCGCACATCCTGGGGAAGTGAATCAAACCACGCCAGCGCGTCCAGACTCAGAATCCGGTCTCTTGGCTTTTCGGGTGCACGTCGCGCAACCCACTTGGCCTCGTCAGGCGATGGGCTTGACTGCTCACTGCCCTGGGATGAGGGAAAAGGCTTATGCAGGTCCACATCAAGTCCCCTATCGGGATTATCTGAGTATTTTTCGGCTGAAATAAGCAATTCTTTAGTATCCGGCAACTAACGGCGATGCGAACCGTCCTTCCGTGCATTCTTTAGGCAGGATCGCCGCCGCCACAGCCGCGGACCGTGATTGTCACTTCCTTGGCAGCGGTCCACACCTTGCCACCCGCCTTCACGATGACACGCACGGCGGCCGTTTGACCCATCTTGATCCGGGTAAACATGTATCCGCCAAAATCAGTCAAGTTGTAGTCCGCTATCAGCGGGTGCGCGTTCATCTCGGCCAGAATGTACAGTGAATCCACGTCAGGCAGGTCGACGGTTATCTCAACCGGAACTGAGGCGCTGTTCTCGGCAATGTCCGGGACTCTGAGAATGATTTTGTCGGTATTGACGGCGCTCAATGCACCGATGGAGGTCAAGGAATCGGCAACCTTCTTGGCGTCAAAAGCAGCCTGGTTCCAGTCTGCCAGCACCTCACCAAACTTGAGCAAGCCGGCTGCAACCGCCACAGACAAGGCGCCGATACCGGCTGTGCCTTTTAGCACATTTCTACGCAGTGCGTTCATGGACGGTTAACCGCAACCCGACCCACGGGCGATGCTCCCCGCGGATGCACGAATCCCAGCGCGCTGCGGCACAGGCTTAAACGTGGGCTTCCCGATCCGTGTGTTCCAGATGGTGGGTCGCCATGTAGACGGTTCGGATCGTGATGGCCAACAACACGATGAACAGGACAAACACGGGGATTACCGCCAGGTACCAGGACACGCCCAGCCAGTACATTGTCGAGACGAAGCCAAGCAAATAAAAGGACGTCAGGCCCACGTTGAGAAAGGTCTTCTCAGTGTGGTTGAAGACCGCTTCGTTTCGCCACAACCAGATGCTGCCAATAACCAGAACCGGCCAGCCGATACCGAAGATAAGATAGGCCAACATTTCCATAATTCCCTCCTTCCAGATTCTGAGAGGTGTCTTCAGTATAGTTCCAGCACCGACAGATTCTTCCATCCCCTTCGGCGATACAAGAGAACGTCTTCTCGATTTCGCGCACTTAACTGTCTGATGGAGAACCCTCAAACCGCCATCCAAAGAATCCTTTATCAGACTAAAGGATCAGATGATTTACCCATTTAGCAAAAGCGGTTAATTTGCACACCCAGTGCAAATCGATCGGCCAGTCTCCATCTTGCATGGTGGTGAATGCACCGATTGGGGTAAAGGGTGAAATGATCATGAATGACAGAGCGCAAAACTATTCCCAGTTCGAGAGGGTCGGCAACGGGCTGAGGAAGCGCTGTAACAACCCCGACCGCACACATCAAATCGGGCTACCTTCATTACGGCACATGGTCTGGTTAGTCGTGTTGGCGGCCTGCGTAACAACCCTTCGTTCCCTGGCGGGTCAACCAGAGCTACCAGCGATAGCCTGTCACCCGCTGATGCTGGACCAGGAATGCCGGGACTACTTGGCGGATATGGCAAGTGCAACGACACCCCATGCCAGAGATGCGATCCAAGTTCGCTATGAGCTACTACTGCAGGAGCGCGAGCAATCCTGTCCATGCAACCTGGGTCATGGGTGGAGCCGGATCAGGCAACCCCTCCCAGGTTCTCAAAGCTGACGTTAACGACAGGGCGCAAACGAACTAACTCATCACGCAATCCGATGCTGTGAACAGTAGGAGGACACCTATCGGCGCCTCACTGAAGCATTCTATGGAAACGATCGTGGCCGAGCGACAGATCACAACCTACCATGCGCTCAAACAATGGATTACAGCTGAACTCCAAAAATGTGAAGGCGGTGAAGAGTGCGAGGTCATCGGGATGCATCGCCTTGTCGAAGCCGATGCGGATGGATGCAACTGGTCTGGCCCGACTTTAAGTTCGGCGGGTGTGCCGTGGGAGATCTTCTCGCAAGCTGTTTCCGACGTGATCGGACGAGCAAGGGCGCAATTTAATCTGGAATGATCGTCTCTAAGTAACTCAGAGTTGGCTCACCACCAGCGCCCAACCTCAGCATACTCACAGTGAATCAAACCGATATAAGGTATTGCGTTGCAGAGTGCCGTCCTGTGCCCCAATAATGCCCAAAACAAACTGACCACCTACATAGGGGTTTTCGGCTCTTTCGAGGCCGGTTGAGGTGGTGACGGCTTCAACGCCTTGTTCATGCGTTGATCCAACCCTTGTGCTATGGGAGTAAAGCTCGCGTCCATCGCGGAATAAATGGTTGATACACACTTTGCCATTGCCTCGCTGGGGCATATGCCGACGAATTGACTTACGTAATGCCACATTTCTGGATTCCTGGGGTCGCTTATGAGCAGCACACAAGAATAAACGGTTGCGCTCTGTGGGTTCTGTCGGCCCCCAAACGGATCAATCGTCACCATTTTCAAAGAGAACATCGAATCCTCTACACCGGTTCGGAAACCATATCGAGGCGATGTAGCAAGTTTGTGCCGCAATTCAGAAGCCAGTTGCTGGCCCAAACGGTCATCTCCGTTTGGATCAAAATTGATATTCCAATGGCCTTCTGCATGGACTTGCGAGCTTGAAAATAACAGGGCGACAAGAAAACGAACCGTTATAGCTTTCATTTGCGATTCCATGGGTAAGAGCGCGTATCGCTTCCCGCCAAAATGCTAGCTTCGACCTGGCGAACTTACAGCCTCTACAGTCTTCATCGTATAAATATAGACTGTGGGGCAATCGTGGTACGCACATTTTCGAGCACCCGCTTTGTTTGGGTCTGTTGCCGCAGCCCCGATTCCTCAACCATCAACCTTTTCAGTGTTATATGATCTTTTCATTGCAGCCAGCTTGCGCCACGTGAGCTGCGTCGGCTGCACTCTATCCCTTGCCACCCGAGAAATGTGCGGGAATCGGAAGAGTAAGTAACACACCAGCCCTCAAGGAGATTTCATGAAAGTCCATGCCCTGCCCATCATCACCCTGATCCTGGCAAGCAGTTCAGTGCAGGCTCAAAATGGCTCTAAACAGATGATGAACCCCATACCCTATGCGAATCCCAACACCATGATGGCTCCCGCGAATGGGATGGCACCAATGATGGCGGCTCCCATGGGCTATATGAATCCCAACACCATGATGAATCCGGCAACCATGATAAATCCGATGGCGATCATGCTGGCACCAATGTTGCCCGTTGTCATGGGCATGATGAATCTGGCAACCATGATGAATCAGATGGCGATGATGGCCGTGCCTCCGCAGGCACCAGCAACAAACCATAGCGTTCCGGCATACGGTATGCCCGCAACACCGGCGCAAGGCGCATACATGCCATTCTTCCCCGCTGCTCCGGCGCCTCAGCAGGTAACTTCCTCGCAGGCACCAGTCCCCGCCATGTTTGACCCTTCAGCCTGGATAAAGATGTTCCCCAACTCAGTCCCCCCCACAACTGCAGCTTCGCCAGCTTTGGCCTCAGCCGCCCAGCCTGGCCCTGCAGCCCCTGCCCCGGCCCATAAACAGATGAAGAAGACCCGTCACCACCACCACGCCAAGAAAGAAAGCTCGGATAAGCCAGCTGAAGCCAGGTAAGCCACACACGGAGTATTCAGGCGCATCGGAGGCCCGCCGTTAAGGGGGCCGCTTCCTTTTGTGGTGTAACGACGCAGGCAACGAAGGCGAATAACGCCGCACAGGAAAACGCCCCGGGTATTCCGGGGCGTTGATGCGACTACCAACGATTACTGAGCGGGTACAGGTACGGGTACGACCACCGGGGCAGGCATCATGGGAGCCATGGCGCTGAAGGGGTTGAAGCCCTGGGTGGCGTTCGTGTAGGTGCCGGGATTGATGAAACCACCCCAGGGACCGTAGGTCTGGGGATTGACGGCCATGTTCGCCCAGTTGCTGTACATGCTGGGGTTCATGGGAGCCATCATCATCTGCATGTTGGCGGGATTCATGGGAGCCGTCATCCAGTTCGCGTACGTACCGGGATTCATCATCTGCATGCCGGCATTCCACATCTGGGGATTCATCGGTGCCATCCCCCACTTCATGTAGGTGTTGGGATTCATGAAGGGGCTGGCCATGCCCATGTACATGTTCGGGTTAATGGATGCAGCCATCCATTTGGCATACAGGTTGGGGTCCATGAACTGGGCATAGCTCTGCGCGGTCGCTGGATTCATGGCGGCCTGGCCCATCTGGGTGTAGGTGGCGGGGTTCATGCCCCGGCTCATCATGGCCATCAGGGTAGCGGGGTCCATCAGCATGATGACGGTTCTCGCCGCAGCTTGGGGCTCCTTGGCGGGCTCGGCCATGGTGGCGGGATTCATCAGCGTGGCCGCGGTGGATTCAGGGGTGGCAGGCGTGGACTCTGGGGCGGCCGTGCCATCGGCAAAGGCGGGGGCCATCACGGCGGCGGCGATCAGGGCTGCGGTCAGTTGTGCGACTTTCATTTGGGACTCTCCTACGAGTTAAAGCGGCTGAGGTTAAAAAGAAGCGAAATCAATATCTGGTTCTTGGTATGTGGCAATATTCAGAGACTTCCGATCACTCCATGGATTCAGGACATAACAGTATAGTGCGCTGTAAGCAGGAAAGGCGGAAGACCCATAGGTGCGTCCAGGTAGCCCGATTAAGGTGCGCGACCCACCCGCGCAAGGGAAGGGACGGCACCGACCACAGGCACTTTCGTGCATAGCATAACCGCTGGGGCATCGGACCGCCCGTCTTCTAATCCGTCTGATGGGCTGGCTCGCCCAGCTCTGCATTGACGTGATCGACGAACATTCGTTGCAGTCCGGCCACGAGCAATCCCTGACTGAGCGTGAAAGATGTGATTATAGGTTGCCGGTGTCCCTTTATAGGCTGCCAGCCACAGATCTGGCATAGTCGACAAGTCATCGGCGAGGCTGCGTGCAAACTCAGTGAAAATTCAAATTTCGACTCTTTTTGGTTGGGGCGTACTTAACCCCTCCGTTGTAGGGTATCTTTGAGTATGGTGCGTTTGGGAAGGTCTGTTTCCTGCTCTTTGAAATTCCGAGGGGTGTTCACACAGCCTTCCGGTGGAACAGCCGTTGTACATGACCTGATAGCAGGGTGTCCAGGCTGCTGGCCCGCCCCTACGTTGGAATTGTCTATATGACGTTCTAAAACATCATGGATGGCTTCCAGGAACGTCTACGCGCCCTTCCACCCGAGAGGCTGAGAGGGATTCGTCGCGGCATCGAGAAGGAGAGTCTGCGCGTGCAGGCAAGCGGAAAGCTGGCACTGACACCGCACCCCCTTGCACTCGGCTCCGCCCTGACCCACCCGTATATCACGACAGACTTTAGTGAAGCGCAGCTGGAGATGAGAACGGGCGCACATGAGAGCGTCGAGCGCTGCCTCGAGGAATTGACACAGGTTCATCAGTTCGTCTATCACGCCATAGGTGACGAATTGCTTTGGGTGGACAGCATGCCTTGCATCTTGCCTGCGGAAGAAACCATTCCGATTGGCATCTATGGCTCATCCAACGTTGGCCGTTGCAAGAGTGTGTACCGCGTGGGCTTGGGTCACCGCTATGGCCGATGCATGCAGACAATCTCTGGCATCCATTACAACTGGTCGATGCCCGGGGTGTCGACGGATACCTATTTCGGCCTGATTCGGAACTTTCGACGCCATTCCTTTTTGCTCCTGTACCTGTTCGGCGCTTCGCCCGCCGTATGTTTGAGCTTTGTCGCTGACCGTCAGCATGGCCTTCAATCTCTCAATCCCGATACGCTCTACCTGCCGCACAGCACCTCATTGCGCATGGGGCGCCTTGGCTACCAGAGTAACGCACAGGCATCCCTCGCGGTCAGCTATAACAGCCTCGAGGGCTACGCAGCATCGCTGCAGGAGGCGCTTACAGAGCCCTATCCAGCCTATGCGGCTATTGGGATACATGATCTTGGGGGCGGTTACAACCAACTGGCGACCAGTTTGCTACAGATCGAGAACGAGTTTTACGGCACCATTCGCCCGAAGCGGGTGATCTTTCCGGGCGAACGGCCTCTGCACGCGCTGCGCCAGCGAGGGGTCGAGTATGTCGAGGTGCGCTGTCTGGACCTCAATCCGTTCCTGTCAGTGGGCATCGATGTCCAAACCATTCGTTTCCTCGACCTCTTGCTTCTGCATTGCCTGCTGACCGACAGCCCTCCAGACACGCCACAGGAAATTGCGACACTTGGCAGGAACCAGCACCTTGTAGCGGCACGTGGCCGCGAGCCGGGCCTAAGTCTGACCCGTGGCAGCGACCAAGTGTTACTGGCGGAGTGGGGTACTCAAGTGCTGGATGAGTGTGCCGCGCTCGCCGAGGTGCTGGATGCGGTGCATGTAGGCACTGGTTATGGCGATGCCCTTGAAGCAGCTTATACCGCATTGCGTGATGCAAGTGAGCCTCCCTCCGCACAAGTCTTGGCCTCCATGGCAAGCGACTTCGACAACTCCTATATTCAATTTGCTCTGACGCAGTCCGAAAAAGCCAAAGCTGCGCTGCTCAAAATACCCATGCCTATAGAAAGGGAGACGTACTTCTGGCAGCTCGCGCAAAAGTCGATCGAGGAGCAAAAGAGGATTGAAGCAGCGGACACGGAGCCGTTTGAGAGCTATCTGGAAAGGTATCTTTCCACGCCGTCACTGATGCTTGAATAGTTCATGCGTCCACCTCCATTAGCTTCTTGTAGTCCTCCTCGTGTTACAGGGCCCGCAATGATTCTCATGGCCACGTCTGGACTGTTGGCTCTGTGGGCAATCACCGGGGCAACGAGTCGCTACCAATCCGTTGCGCGCCGAGACGATGATCGGACTTCGGCTGTCTATACTTAATAACAATATGCATACGCTGCGCCGACCCGATACGGCAAAGCATGCTGTCCCAAGTGAGTCAAAACCATTTTGAGGAGTCGAAATGCCTATTTCCATGTACCAGACCTCTGTGCCCATCTTCATCCGCATGCTGACGAGTTTGGATGTCATCCTGAGAAAGGGTGCGGCCTTTGCTGAGGCGAGGAAGATTGATCCCACTCTTATGGTCAATAGCCGCTTATACCCCGACATGTTCCCCTTGTCCCGGCAGATCCAAATCGCCTCGGACACTGCCAAAGGCGCCGCTGCCCGGCTGGCCGGGATGGAACCACCGAAGTACGAGGACATTGAGGCCAACTTCGACGACCTGAGGGTCCGTCTGCAAAAAACCATCACCTACCTGGAATCGTTCAAACCGGAACAGATCAATGGATCAGAGGAACGCACGGTTACCCTCAACCACCACGGCGAGGAAGTGCGCTACACGGGTTTGAATTACCTATTGGAGTCGGTGCTGCCCAATTTCTTTTTCCATGTCACCACCGCGTACGACATCTTGCGGCACTGCGGCCTGGAGATCGGGAAGAAAGATTACCTGGGCGTGCTGCAATAGCTGCAGAAGTTCAAACCTGATCCGACAGGAATTTTGGGTGCGACTTGAACGTCGAGTCTATGTGATAGATTAGAATCACCGGGTTTTGGCCAGCTAGCGCCACAGCAGTGACCGTCGCTTGTAAGTCGATTTACTATGTGTTCGCCCTTCTGAATTCCCAAGGCGGCACAGGAACCCCATAGTCCACGTCATGCTGCTTTGGCCACGTCTTGCAACGCGTAACCCCCCGCTTTGTTAAGCGGTAGTGAAGGATGGACTGCCAGTCAACCCTGAGGTTGAGGTTATGGAAGGACCGACCGAGGAGCACACATGCAAGCTGAACGGCCGCTGCTGGAAAACCGGAATGGCCGTTGTTTGCCTGTTAGCAGTCGACTCGAATTTCGTTCTATATGTCGCTTTTGGGTCGGGTCCGGAAATGGCCTGGAGTACCAAGCGGCCATTCGAGACTATTACCTCGCCTACGACCGCTGACCCATTTATTCCGTTGAAATACTCCCCCATATTTCGATGTTGAGGATGGTAGAATTCCACATGTCGAATGCGTGGAGAGCCTTGATATGATGGGGTTTCAGACCGATAGCCAGGATCGACTGTTCTACTCTTTTAGCCTTGAAGACCACATTCCCCAGAATCACCTTCTACGTGGCATGGACCAGTGCCTTGATCTGGGCGAACTTCGCCAGCACCTCGCCAGCTACTATAGCCATACAGGACGTCCCTCCATCGATCCTGAACTGATGATCCGGATGCTGATTGTCGGTTACAGCTATGGCATCCGTTCCGAACGGCGCTTGTGCGAGGAAGTGCATCTGAACCTGGCCTATCGCTGGTTCTGTCGGTTGGGTCTGGAAGATGCGGTGCCCGATCACTCCACGTTCTCCAAGAATCGCCATGGGCGATTCCGTGAGAGCGGAACCTTTCGCTGGCTGTTTGACGAGGTCGTTCGTCGTTGCATGGCGGCGGGCCTGGTCAAGGGCGAAGGCTTCGCGGTGGACGCCAGCATCATCGCGGCGGATGCGAGCGGTCCGCGTGGCATAGCGAAAGGCGAGGACATCGACTGGGCCAACCCGGCGCTCAACACCCGTGCGGTGCGCGAGTATCTGGAAGCGCTGGATGAGGAGGCGCTTGCCGAGACCTTGCCCCGACGGATTTCACTCACCGATCCTCAATCGAGCTGGACAGGTGCCACGGGTGACCAAGCCTTCTTCGCCTATTCGACCAACTACCTGATTGACACCGACCACGGTGTCATCCTCGATGTCGAAGCGACGCCGGTTAACCGCACGGCAGAGGTCGACTCCACCAAGGTGATGATCGAGCGTGTCGAGGAACGCTTCGACCTCAAGCCTGAGCGTTTGATTGGCGATACGGCTTATGGGGCAGCGCCGATGCTTGCCTGGCTGGTTGAGGAGAAAGCCATCGAACCGCATGTGCCGGTGTGGGACAAGACGGAGCGTAACGACGGCACGCTTTCCAGCAACGACTTCCAGTGGCATGAAGCGGCCAATGAATACCGCTGTCCGCAAGGCCATGCGCTGCGCAGCAACTGGCGCCCCTTCAAAAACGTCCGTACGCACATCACGAAGGCCGACACCATTATCTATCGCTCAAGACAGTCGGACTGCGCGGACTGCCCAATGAAACATCAATGCTGTCCAAATACCCCAAACCGCAAGATCGCCCGCAGTGTCCATGAGAGTGCCAGAGATGTCGCCCGGCGTATTGCCACGACACCGGAGTACCAACGATCACGCTGCGAGCGCAAGAAGGTTGAAGTGCTCTTCGCTCACCTCAAGCGCATCCTCAGACTCGACCGGCTCCGACTGCGTGGACTTGCAGGTGCCACCGACGAATTCACCCTGGCTGCGACCGTGCAAAACCTGCGACGCATGGCCAAGTTGATCGCGCAAGGACCACCCTTTCACGGGATAGGTGCGCCTGCTTGAGGCAAAAACACATGAATTGATAGAAAAACCGGGCAGCTAAACCCGGTTGAAACCTCAAAAGAGGCCATGCCTCAACATTTCAACGTTGGGCATAGATGAACGAGATTGGAACACCGAGTTTTTCAACGGAATACCATTCGTAGCGGCCGTTGGTGGCTAAGAACCCCGATGACCGCAGTGGCCGACGACCTGCCGACCATGCCAAGCCGATTATGGGCAGCAGTACGTCAGTAAGCAGTCATTCTGGGGTTTAGCCGCCTTCAACGACAGGTGTTGAGCTTTGAAGAGACCTTCATCCTGGCTTCATGTCGGGCAGGTCGTCGGCCTGACCGGCCGTTGAGAGCTTGCTGCTTGGGCGACCGCAACTCTTCGCACTGCTGCCATTCGAGCACTGCCAACGAAAAATCAGCGGCGATTAATCGGAACGGCTGCTTACCGAAAAACGCTACTCATCCTTTCGACCCGTTTCCGTCATTCAAGCCTTCTTTTTATCCGTCAGCTAATTAGTTCACAACGGTCGTTCCCAATTCACCGAAAACAGCTTTTCAAGTTGTCATCCTGCTGACCTGAGTTGGTTTTTGGTTACCTTTCAGCCCGTGAGTTCGATGCCAAGTTTCTTGTCTCGGCTTGCCATTCCCGGAGCAGAATGGCCAAGCAGCCAAATTAGCGCCGAAGATGGTCTAGGCGGAATCGGAGTTGCGCTCAAGGCGCCGGACGAACACCCTCATTTCTTTTGCGGCCTGAATGTCGCCCCGGGCTTCGGCGACCGCGATCCCTTGGTGATAACAGTCAAGAGCCTCCCTTGGTTGACCTGAATCAGCCAAGGCTTTGCCCAGCACTTTCCAAGCTGCTGAATAGTGGGGATCCTTTTCGACGGCTGCGCGCAGGTGAACGACGGCTTGCACTGCGTCACCGGCCTTCAAAAGCTCATTGCCCAGTGAGAAGCGCAGCAACGCGCCGTCGCGCGGCGTGCCGATAAGTTTGAGCAGGTTGTCCAAGGTGGCCATGCTTCCAGTTCGGTAATAGGACTCAATGATCCCATTGTAGAAAACCTACAGCTACCGCGGTAATCTCTACTCTTCTACCGAATTGAACCCGTCATATCCGTGCTCAGCCCTATTCAAGCTTCAACGAACAATGATTCTTGCTTTCCGACCTTGTGTAGTCACTCTGCCCTGTTTTCAATGATGCTGGCCACGCAGCGTAACCGACGAGTGAGGCTCAGCCCCCGTGCTAAGCGGCCAGGCGCCGTTCCCCGGGCGGGCGCGACAGGGCACAACGGTTCTTGCCCAGTTCCAGCTCGCTGGCGCGCATTTCATCCACCTGGATCAGGCCGGTGTTGACCCGTCTGATCTCGTCGTAACTTGGCGGGTGTTCCGGCAGGCTGCGCAGGACGTAGGCGGTGAATGCCGCCTCCCCCGCAGCCACCCTGCGCAACCCTTGATTATGACCGCGCAGGGCGCCGAGGCTGGCGCAATAGCAGCCTTGCTCGTCGGCATCATTCATGCTGCCGAAGTGGGCAGGAAGAACCATGGTCTCATCGGGCAGCGTCAGCAGGCGCTGCAGGGAACGGTATAGCAGCGGTGCCCAGACTTTGGCTCTTCCGCCCAAGTCGGGGCGGCCGACGGAGTCGATGAAGAGAGCGTCACCGCTCAGGAGGTAGCGGCTGTCGACCAGCAGAGTGACCATGCCGAGCGTGTGGCCGGGGACATGCAACGGGCGAATAGTTATCTCGCCCAGCGGGATGACAGTCTCATCTCCCAGGTAACGGTAGGGGAAGGTTGCGGGAAGCAGATCCTCCGGGTGGATGGCGTCATAGGGATGCAGCCGGTAATCCACATGCAGTCTTCGCGCCAAGGCGACGCCGCCGCTCACATGGTCGGCCTGAAGATGGCTGTCGATCACTGCCTTGACGCGCCAACCCCGCTCGGTAACCAGGTGCATGTAGCTATCGGTATGGCGCGCAGGGTCGACCACTAGCGCCTCTCCGCGGCTTGCCACTACATAGCTCAAGCAGCCCTTGGCCGGGCGGCTGATCTGAAAAATGGTGAGCCGTGCGGACTCCACGATCGGCCGCATCTCGTAGTGGTCACCCCAAGCAGCCATGCCGCCCTCCAGGTTGAAAGCTTCATAGCCTTGCCGGCGCAGCCCCTCGGCAACGTGCGGCGAGGTATCACCCTTGGCGCATACCACCAGCACCGGCTCACCCGCAGGCAACTTGTTCTTCAAGTGCCGGGGCACGGCGCGCGCCACGGCCATCGCGATTTCCTCCTTCTCGTCCTGAAGGTCGAGTAGTTCAAAATAGGGAATGTTGAGGCTGCGGAGCGGTACTCTGCCCTCGATTTTCCACTGGGCAAATTCATCCTCATTGCGTACATCAAGAATGGAGAAATGGCGGGCGCCAGCCAGCTGTTGATGCAGATCTGCTGGGCTCCAAACGGGCACTTTGCTGTCGGTCATGGCATCACTCCTACAAATGAGACTTATTACCTTTTTAGACCAGTTCTGCAGCGAATGTTCCCGCAGCTGCCTGCCGTCGCCTTGGCGCCTTCAAATAGACAGTTTCCTCATAAGGCGTTTGTGTCTTTCGGCACCGATAGATGATCCGTTTCCCCACTTAAACGCCAAACGAAAGTGAGGTGATGCTGCCATGGCGCGGGCCTGTATCGGCGTGATAAATCCAAATGGCATATTCGGACGCCCCTGCTTGTATGTGCGTTGCCATTCATGGCATGTACTTGAACGCCTCGTATTCGCAGATTGGCTCTTCCCCGTCGTGCAAAATCGAATACAAGGTCTCCGGTCTTGGGTTCGTGACCCTGGAGATGCCTCCTTTAGACCGTGACTGCATACAGTTTCTCGGTGATGAACAGCCAAGACTGCCTCAACCTCATGGGGGTTATGCCGAACATCATTATTAATACTTGACTTATTTAGTCAGTTATTGGTCTATATTGGATACATGTTCACCAGCTGATCCGCCGTCAGTTGTATGCACCACCGATTACCCAAAGGAAATACCATGCGTAACCTTCATATTGATTACCGGGGGAACGCCCTCAACTTTCAAACTGCCAGCCTCCTCGCCAAAGACATTGCCAGGGAAAACCATATGCAGGACCCCACCATCATGTCCTGGCATCAACGCCGCAGCGCCATGCCCGCCTACTATGAGGGTGCCAATCCAGACACCTGGTGGGAGAAATATGGCGAGGGCAATG
>JBAUMF010000043.1:0-94948 GCA_049578545.1 Thiobacillaceae bacterium | reverse complement strand
AAACTGAGAGCCGCCGCAACGGAACACATGCAGAAACTGGCGCAATCTCCCAAGCGCGTCAGAACCTATTTCCAAGACCCGCGTGTTAAGTATGCGGCTTGATACTATTTGCTGGCCGGATCAATAGTAATAATCGTCTTCGCGCTGGTGGCGCACCGCCAGCACGGTTACCTTCTGGGTGTGCGCCACTTCAGACAACCCAACATAACCATGGCTGCCAAAGCTGATCACCAGTTCCCGCTGGAACGGATTTTCCGGGGAGGCCTTGCGGCAAGTGAAAGGGAAGGTTTGCAGTACCACGATCGCCTGACCGATCACCTCTCGTGCGCGCTCTGCTGCACCCAAATCCTGCTCAGCCAGAACATCAAATAGCCGTTGTAAATCTTCCGCTGCCGCAGGCGCAAAGCGGACCTGATAGATCACCGGCTGCGAGCAGCGTGTTTGGCGCGCGCTTTTACCAGCGACTTGTCCAGCCGTTTGAGCATTGCATCAGACGAAACGTAATGGCCAGACTGTCCGGCTTCTGCACGCGCAACCAGCCCGCGCGCAACGAATTCGCGCTGAGCCTCCCGGCGCTCGATGTTCAAGCGCACCGCTTCCAGCACAAAGCCCGACAATGTTTCACCTTGCTGCAAAACCGACTCAGCCGCGGCGCGCAGCTCGCTATCCACTCGTAACGGGGGGCAAAGTGGCGTTCTTCATGGCATCTACATTTGCATCGCATATGCAATACAGCGTAGCGGCGCTTTATCCTGTAAGCAAGTCGTTATAGCCGACGCACCAGCAGAAACCGTACCCGAATGCTTGGTCTGAGCCCGCAGTTTGGCCCGATCGCGCTGCCTGGCTTTGAGTTAATCTGGTATGAGCCGTCTTTCAGGTCGATGGCAGGATCAGCCTTTGCCATCCATCCCTGCCTGCTGGGTGTTCAAATCAGCGCTTTCTTGAAAGGGGCTGGTCAGGTGGTTAGCCGCCGGTAGATATCGGCCACCTTGAGCGGCAGTTTTCTGACTTCATCGATTTCGACGAAATTGGCACGACCATACATGTGCGGAAGGTACTCCTTGCCTTCCTTGTCGATGGTGATGCAGAAGGGATGAATGCCGCTTCGGCGTGCTTCGAACAACGCCTGGCGGGTATCTTCAATGCCATATTGTCCGCGGTAGATGTCGAAATAATCGTCGGGCTTGCCATCGGACAGCGTGATGAGCAGCCTGGTTTTGGCATCGACTTCGTTCAGCAGCATGGATAAGTGACGGATGGCGACACCCATGCGCGTGTATTCCTGGGGCTTGATGCCGGATATGCGGGCGCGGACTTCGTTGTCGTAGGGCTCATTGAAGGCCTTTACCCGGAAAATCTCGCAACGCTTGCGCGTCGTGCCGGAGAAGCCATAGATGGCGTAGCGGTCGCCGAGGGTTTCCAGGGTTTCGCACAGCAACACCAGTGATTCGCGTTCGGCCTCGTTGATCCAGCCTTTGGTTGAGCCGCTCATGTCCACCATGAACATGACGGCGATGTTGCGATCAGCGCGGTGCATGTGCATGAACAGGCGGTCGCTCATTTCGGAACCGTCGCGCGCATCGGCAAGGGCTTCGACCAGGGCATCGATATCGACCTCGTCGCCCTGGGCCTGGCGTTTCTCCAGCCGGTTTTCGTCGCGCATGACTTCAAAGGTACGGCGCAGATGTTTCAGCAAGCCGGTGTATTTCTTCCGGGTTTGATCAACAAAGTCGTTGTACTCGGGGCGGATGGTCTTTTCCCGCAACACACACCAGTTCTTGCGGTAGTGCTGGCGGCCGTGATCCCATTCGTGATACAGGTGTGCGCCCTCCTCGTGGTAAGTGCCCTGCCAGACAGCGTCCGGGTCTTTCTCTTCCTGGGTGTAGAGCGCAGGATCGTATTCGCCATCGCCGGCAGGCACAAGAACTTCGGGTGGTACCTGACCCCAGTCCAGCTGGATGGAGGTGAGGAGTTGCTTTACGTCGTCCGGTGGATCGATGGGCATGTCGTCAAGAGTCAACTCCAGGCGCTGGCCCGTAGCCTGTTCTTCCTCGCTTTGGTTCAACTCGAACTCTGGCGGCGGGTCATTATCTTTCATCTGATGATGCTGTTTCGCTTCGTTGGCCAACTCTGCCAGCTTGACTCTGAGCAGCATCTTCTCCCGTTCCCTGCGCGCGTCCCGGCAGGCGACGACCGCGTCAGGACGAAACTCGGGCTGGAAGCAGGATGGAGCGACAGGCTCGAGCATGTACGCCTGCTGCAGCAATGCCAGCGCATCGTCAACCGTCGCATGTTTGCCGGTCAGAGGGTGGCAAAGTGCCCGCCACTCAGCCGGGTAGGGACTGGTTTCGTACTTGAGCTTCAATCCCTGGATGTCGCGATGCAGGCCGGGCAGCTCTTGTGCCAGGCGGGACTCAAGCCTCAGGCTTTCCAGAGTATGGAAGGCAGTGCGTGCGCGGGCGGGTTCTGCAAACCTTTCGAAGAGGGAATAGTCAGGCCGGAAACTGCCGAACCGTGTTTGCGCCCACATGAGGGCGATCAGGCTCTTGGCCAGAGTGAAATTGTCTTCTGCTCGGCTTAATGGAGCGAGTACGGCAGGCAGGAAAAGCGTTTCGCTGTCAGTGAACACGCCATCGCCCGTTTCCAGTTTGAGCTGGCGACCCGATAGCCCCTTGAGGAAACTGAACAGTACGGTCTTGTGATGTTCAAGGTGGACACCATTGACTTCGAGATGCCGCAGGGATTCGAAGTTTTCCACTTCGCGTATGACCTTGAGCGCAGCAGCGAGGCCGCTTCGGTCGAAGCTGTCCATGGCATGCAATGCCCAGGCTTCGATTACGCGGCGATCGAACTGGTCCAGCGCGGCGACTGCGCGCTGGGCAAACTCATAACTGACCTGGATGCTGGTCGTTGCAATCCGTCGAACCCATCCCAGGACGAAATCCTGTACTTCGCGATCCTCTTTGGCGATCGTGTTCGCCAGTCCGTCCACCTTGTGGAAGCTGAATTCGACGTCCAGCCAGACTTCCAGCAGCCGGGTTATTTCTTCAGACTTGAGGGGCGCGGCGGCCATCAGGATTTCGGTGTCGGCAGATCGGGTTCGTTTGCGGGAGTCGGTCCGGTACGAACCCAGTCATTCTCTTTCAGCGACACTTCATATTTGACCCAGCGGGCAAACTCGATGGTTGGGATGCTGCCGTTGTGGCGGCGTGCCGAGCCTGCCACGCCCTTGAAAACGATCATGTCTTCGCCGGTTTCCGGGTCGGCGGTACAGGCGGTGACCATGCGCACGCCCCAGTTGCGGCCATACGCGCCATTGCTGTAGAAATGGCCAACGGAAATGCAAAGGTCCGGCACTAGAACATTGCCGCGATCAGTTCGTTGACCGCATGCACCATGTCGCTGTCGTCGGTCAGTGCCTGTGAGATGGCGCCCTGGCATGCAGCCCGGGGCTCAACGCCCTGTTCGATAAGTTTGCCGGCATGAACCAGCAGGCGGGTTGAGGCGCCTTCTTCCAGGCCATTGCCCTTGAGGTTGCGCGTCATCTCGGCAAGCTTGATGAGCTTGTCTGCAACGCTTCCATCCACACCGGTTTCCTTGATGATCACTTTGCGTTCGAGTTCGGGGCGTGGGTAGTTGAACTCAATGGCGATAAAACGCTGGCGGGTGGATTGCTTGAGTTCCTTCAGCACGCTCTGGTAGCCCGGGTTGTAGGAGATGGCCAGACAGAATTCGGGGCCGGCCGTGAGGGTCGTGCCCAGTTTCTCCATCGGCAGGAGGCGACGGTCGTCAGCCAGCGGGTGGATGACGACCATGGTGTCCTTGCGCGCCTCGACGATTTCATCAAGGTAGCAGATGGCGCCCATGCGCACGGAACGGGCCAGCGGACCATCCACCCAGGTGGTTTCCCCGCCTTTGACGAGGTAACGGCCGACGAGGTCGGATGCAGTGAGATCGTCATGGCAGGACACTGTGATGAGTGGCCGCTTGAGTTTCCAGGCCATGTATTCCATGAAGCGGGTCTTGCCGCAGCCTGTCGGCCCTTTGAGAAGAACGGGTACGCGGGTGCTATAGGCGGCTTCGAATAGGTCGACTTCGTTGGAGACGGGCTCGTAATAGGGCTCGATATTTACAGCATACAGGCTGGAGTCGAGTTGGGCGTTCATGGTTGTTCGGACGCGGTGTGAATCAGAAACAGTTCAGCCGATTCTTTTTGGCCGTCAGTTCATTGATTTTCTGGTTCCACTCGCTTTCCTGCTCGGCGGTATAGCCTTTATGGCGGGCGGCGTCCATCTTGTCCATGACCTCGCTGATCTGATCGGAGATCTTGTCACATTTATTCTTCTCGGCACGCTCGGCTTTCAGCACGCGTTTGGTCTCGGCTTTTTCCTTGGCGGTCTTCTTTGTTCTCCGCTTCCCGGTTTCGTCTCGTGCTTTTTCTCTTGCAGCCGGTGAGGGCGTTTCCGAGACGGGCGGGCCCGGGTCAGGCTCGATGGTCTTTGCTTCACTCATGCCGGGAAACTTGCTGCAGGGTAGGTTGGAATAGGTGACTTGCTTTGCCGCATTGACGCATTTATAAAGCGACTCGGCCTGAACGGGCAGGGCAAGCAGGCAGAGGAGAAGTATTGATGTGCGCATCAAAATCACCTGTCAGGAATCACCCATCTTGTACTTGTCGTAAATGGCATCTTCGGGAAGCGGTTTGACGAACTCTTCTGTCGGAAGCTTCTCGACGATCTGGTCGAGGATTTGTTCGCGTTCCTTTTTACGCGCCTGGCGGCGCTCCATTGCGTCGGGCCGCATGGGAATGGTGGTTTCGTTGAACAGAACCTGGCGCACCAGGCGGAAGCCGAAATTCATCAGATCCAGATCATCATCCCACTTTGCCTTGTCCTCTTCAGGAACATCATATACATCGTCAAACGAGGGCGAGGTGACAAAGCTGCGGAACTGGTCGACGTCATAGCAGGCCATGAAAAAGAGTTGCAGGCTGCGCTGGGATGCATTGCCGACGGTTGGCCCGGCTGACTTCTTTTTCAGCACGAGCTGGCGCCAGGCGCGACCATAATCATCGTATTCCTGCACACCCTGTTCGGTGCGGTATTCCTCGATGGTGAGAGAGCGTGGCTCAAGGTGGCCCTTGCAATGGTCTTCCTTGACCAGTGCATACTGGGATCGATCGGTAAATTCATCCGCACGGCGCATGCATAGCAGCGCAATGGGATAGTAACGGCAGGCCGTGGGCCTGTCCCCATAGACATCGCAGCCTTCGGGACGCATGAATTGGCATGCCGTGCCATTCTCCACCGCCTTTAATTTGACCCCGGCAATGTCGTTGGGGCCGAACTCGAACGGATAGGTGTACTGCTGCAGGAACTCGGTGGATGAAATGCCCAGCCGCTTTTTCAGCCTGATGATGTCGTAGGGCGTGAGAATGATATCGATATTGCTGCAACAGGCATTCCAGCAGTCGATGCCCTTGCGGCAACGGAACTGGATGACTTTGTCGCCTTCCATGGTTTCCGGTGTGACCGGGCTGGCGGTAAACGGCGAATCGCCGATCAGCTTATTGAAGTCGTCGCTCATGACCCTCACCAAAACATGACTATAGGTAAGCAAAAGAAAAAACCGGGCGCCTTGCGACGCCCGGTTCCATTGTAAGCCTTAACGCGGATTAATGCGCGGCGGGCTTGAACAGCTTGGACTTGTCAACCAGATCGTAGTGCTTGCGCTTGAAGCAATTCCACTTGTGGCTTTCCTTGTCATACACCGAGTTAACGAAGCAGTGCCAGTTTTCCTCATCGACGAAGTTCTTGTCCATGCGGTAGTAGAAGCCGGGGTAGCGGCTTTCCTGGCGGAACAGGATGTGCTGCAGGTGAGCTTCCGCCGTAAGGATACGGTGGTAGTTCTCCCATGCGCGCAGCAGTTCGTGCAGATCCTTGGCGCGCATCTTCAGGGCGTCTTCCTTCAGCATGTCCAGCTTTTCCTGCGCCACGTTGAGCATGTTCTCGTTGGTGGTGTAGTAAGTGGCCACGCCCGCAACGTATTCGTCCATGATCTTCTGCAAACGGAACTGCAGCATCTTGGGCGTGATGTAGTGGGGGTTGACGTCGATCGCGGTGGTGTAGTCCTTGAATTCCATATAGGTACGTACAGGACGGTAGATGTCTTCCACCAGTTGCTCGATCGAGGTGTCCAGCTCGGGCTTCATGTCCTTGTTGTCAAGACAGTACTTGACCATGGACTTGGCGCACATGCGGCCTTCGGCGTGTGAGCCGGAGGAGAACTTGTGGCCGGAAGCGCCCACGCCGTCACCGGCGGTGAACAGGCCTTTGACCGTGGTCATGGAGCGATAGCCCCAGTTCCAGCCCTTGGGCAGGTGACCAGGGATCTTGCCCGCATCGGCATGGTCTTCGGAAGTGGGCGCGCCCACGTCTTCGGGACCCGAAACCCAGATGCCGCAGCAGCCGGAGTGTGAACCCAGCAGGTAGGGCTCGGTGGGCATCAGCTCGGAGTTCTTCTTCTCGGGCTCGACGTTTTCGCCAACCCAGATACCGCACTGGCCGACACACATGTCGAGGAAGTCTTCCCAGGCTTCCGCTTCGAGATGCTTGACTTCGCGGGGAGACAGGGTTTCCCGCAGTTTTGCCAGCGCGGTCACGGTGTCCATATAAATGGGGCCGCGGCCTTCCTTCATCTCTTTCAGCATCAGATGGTTACGCAGGCAGGAAGCCGGAACGGCAGCCTGACCGTAGGGAGGATAGTCGTTCAGCAGTTCCTTGTTCTTGACCATGTACACTTCGCCATATGCGTTGGTGGCCTGGGCCTTGAACAGCAGGAACCATGCACCCACCGGGCCGTAACCGTCCTTGAAGCGGGCGGGCACGAAGCGGTTTTCCATCATGGTCAGTTCGGCGCCAGCTTCAGCAGCCATCGCGTAGGTGGAGCCGGCGTTCCACACGGGGTACCAGGCACGGCCGGTACCTTCGCCCACGGAGCGGGGACGGAAAAGGTTCACGCAGCCGCCGGCAGCCAGCAGAATGGCCTTGGCTCTGTAAACGAATACTTTGTGGTCACGGGTGGAGAAGCCAACAGCACCGGCAATGCGGTTCTTGTCGTTCTTGTCGTTGACCAGCTTGACAATGAACACACGCTCTTCAATACGGTCCATGCCCAGAGCCTTCTTCGCAGCCTCAGCAACGATCCACTTGTAGGATTCGCCGTTGATCATGATCTGCCACTTGCCGGAGCGCACGGGCTTGCCGCCGTCCTTCAGCGCGGGCATGCCCTTGGAGCCATCGTGACGTTCGCCGTTTTCGTCGGTTTTCCAGATGGGCAGACCCCATTCTTCAAACAGGTGCACAGACTCGTCCACGTGACGGCCCAGGTCGTAGGCCAGGTCGTCGCGGGTAATACCCATCAGGTCGTTGGAGACCATGCGGGCATAGTCAGCAGGGTCCTGCTCGGAACCGATGTAGGTGTTGATGGCAGACAGGCCTTGAGCCACAGCACCAGAACGGTCCATTGCAGCCTTGTCCACGAGTTTGATCTTGAGATCGACGCCAGCTTCAACCTTGGCGGCTTCAGCCCAGCGCATGATTTCATAGCCGGCACCGCAGCATGCCATGCCGCCGCCGATCAAGAGAATATCAAGATCCTCTTCAATTACTTCCGGATTTCCAAATTCACCAGCCATTTTGCGTTACTCCATAAACTTGAAATTTCTGTTGCCCAATTACTTGCGGATCAGCTCGGCAGGGTTGCCTGCGCGGTATCCACCAGCCTGCACGAAGAAGCCGGTCTTGCTGATGTTGGCCATCGAGGCATTCGGCTTGCCGCCGTAAGGATCGATCGAGCCTTCGGGGGTTGTCCGGATCGGGAATTTGAAGCGCTTCAGGGTGCCGTTACGGAACTTGATGGTCCACATGATCGAATCAGTGCCGCGCAACGGCTGGACGGAGCCGCCCAAGGGCACGATGTCGGCGTAGTGGCGGACTTCGATGGCTTGCTGGGGGCAAATCTTCACGCAGGAATAGCACTCCCAGCACTGCTCGGGTTCCTGGTTGAAGGCGCGCATGGCATGGCCGGTTTCAGAACCGTCCTTGTCCAGCTTCATCAGGTCGTGCGGGCAGATGTACATGCAAGCGGTCTTGTCCTGACCTTTGCAGCCGTCGCACTTGTCGGTACGAACATAGGTTGGCATTACACAATCTCCTAGTTAGCTAACAATCCGCGATCGTCGCGGTCCGATTAGAACTTGAACCTGTCCTTGGCCGGGGCGTTTCGCGAATCCGCTTCCGGCAGGCCGAGTCCCGAATTTTTTTCGCTTTCGCGATATTGCTTATTACGTTACGCAGCAGAATGACCTTTCAACTCCACTTTGACTTTCTTGCTGTCGTCCAGGGTTGCATAGTATTTCTGCAGGATGGCAACCACTTCGGGACGCGAAAATTCGGCCGGAGGTTGTTCGCCTTCTGACAGCATCTTGCGCAATTTTGTCCCGGACAGCAGCAGGCGGTCTTCCTTGCCGTGCGGGCAGGTGCGGGCCGAAGCCATTCCGCCGCACTTGTAGCACCAGAACGTCCAGTCGATCTTGAGGGGTTTGGTTTCCAGCGCATCCTTGGGGATTTCGTCGAAAATCTTGTGCGCATCAAACGGGCCGTAATAGTCGCCCACGCCGGCATGATCGCGGCCGACAATGAGGTGGGAGCAGCCGTAGTTCTGGCGGAACAATGCATGCAACAGGGCTTCGCGAGGACCGGCGTAGCGCATGTCCAGCGGGTAGCCGGCCTGGATCACGGTGTTGGGCACGAAGTATTTTTCGATCAGGGTGCCAATTGCGTTGGAACGCACATCGGCAGGAATGTCGCCTGGCTTCAGTGCGCCAAGCAGGGAGTGAATCAAGACACCGTCGCATATTTCCACCGCGATCTTGGCCAAGTATTCATGGCTGCGGTGCATGGGATTGCGGGTCTGGAAGGCAGCCACGGTGGACCATCCCTTGGATTCGAACATTGCGCGGGTCTCGGCAGGCGTCATGAACTGATCGCCATACTCTTGCTTGAATGTTCCGGTAGACAGAACCTTGACTGGACCAGCCAGGTTGACCGGACCCTGTTCCATCACCATCTTGACGCCAGGATGCTCGAGATCGGTGGTCTTGTATACCATCATGCATTCATGAGCCTTGTCGATGGAGTATTTCTCGGTAATTTTCATGGTGCCCATGACTTCACCGCTTGCGTCATCCACCAGAGCGACATCGGAGCCTTCCCTGATGCCCTGGGCCGTGACTTCGTCCGTGGACAGTGTGATTGGTATGGGCCAGAATAGGCCACTGGCCATTTTGTAACCATCGCATACGCCCTGCCAATCGGCATGGGTCATGAAGCCGTCCAGAGGGGTGAAGCCGCCGATGCCGAGCATAATGAGGTCGCCGGTTTCGCGCGAACTGAGTTTGACTTTGGGCAGGGTTTGAGCGCGGGCAACTTCAGTTTTACGGGCATCGCCCGTCAGCAACAGGGACTTAAGGTCACCACCGCCATGGGGACGGACTAGTTTGGACATGCTTGCTCTCCAGATACAAAGGCCTTTTAAGCTTATAAGGATAGCAACAGGCTTGGCACCTGATAAATCGTTTGTTTTTATTCTTGGATAAAGGATTTTTCAGACAAGGGTGTACGGATACCAAACCAGCAATAGAGCCAGGCTCTGAAGACAGGATCTGGATAAAGAATCAAGCGTCGAAAATACGCGAACGTCGGCAGGCTGGGACTTATGACGTCGACCCTCAGCAGGCTTGGCTGATTCCTCCCGCCGCTGTCAGGCCTTTGGTTTGCTCGTACAGCATCTTCCAGCGGCTGTAGAGGCAGCCACTGATTTTGGGCAGGCCCAGGTGGAAGGATGATTTATGAAGATCCACGATGGTGCGAGCAAGAGATTCCATGTGCTCGAAAAGGTTATTGGGGTGCCTTGGCGATGAAGATCGGTGTATTTCACTTCTTCCCGCTGGAGTGCGCGCAGAAAGGCATTTTGCCGCTCCGTGAAGTCGATCTGCTTGCGTGGCGCACCCCCAAGTTCATCACAGCATAAAAATAATCATTCAAACGCTGACCGAAATCAAAGTGCGCGCAGCCCGCCTGCTCCATCCTCAAAGTTTCCTGCATGAATTCTTGATATCCGCAACCGTATGTTTCATAAAGTCGAGATAGGTGTCTCTGAAGCATCCAACCTTCCCACCTTGCATCCTGCCAGGGTGAAATCCTGCCTGTCATGAAGTTGTGGCCGGCGCTGATCCAGCATGCACTCCGCCAGCACCTGGAACTGGTCTTCGCAATATCGAGCGTGGGTGATTAGAATAAGCGCATGCGCGTACTGCTGGTTGAAGATGACCCTGACCTTGCAGATAGCCTGAGTCAGGGGCTAAAGCAAATGGGCTTTGACGTCGACCTGTCCCAGGATGGAGGAGAGGCCGACGCTATCTTATCGATCAGGAAATTTGACGCGGTGGTGTTAGACCTTGGGTTGCCAGGCCTATCCGGCATGGAGGTACTCAAACGTTTGCGCAAGCGGGGGAATACGCTTCCCGTCCTGATTCTCACAGCCCGTGATGCGATGGCGGACAAAGTGGCGGGACTGAATGCAGGCGCGGATGATTACCTGCTTAAGCCCTTTGATTTTCAGGAGCTGGATGCACGTCTGAATGCTTTGTTGCGACGCACAAAGGCCGAGAGGACTGGCTGGCTTGAAGCGGGCCGAATCAGGCTGGATAAATCATCAAGGCAGGCCTTTCTTGATCTGCATCCCTTGCTGCTGTCGGCACGCGAAGTCGGCGTTCTTGAGTTATTGATCAGCCGACTAGGGCGAGTGGTCAGCAAGGAACAAATTGCCGAGCACTTGACCCGGGACGAGGAAATCGGCGAAAACGCAGTAGAGGTCTATGTCCATCGCCTGCGCAAGAAGCTCGAAACAGCGGGCATCGAGATTCGCACGCTGCGGGGTCTGGGCTATGTTCTGGAAAAGACCTCCTGTGAATGAGGTAGCCAAGCGTTACAGTCTGCGTCGCCTGCTGTTGTCAAAGCTGTTGGTGTTCATACTGCCGCTTGTAATGGTCATGCTGATCGGGGCCTATTTTGCCATTTACCATTACATTAATGAGGCCTTCGATCGTTCGCTAGCGAGGCGCGTGTATGCGCTTGCCGATCAGGTCGAAGTGCTCAACGGGCGGGTGGTAGTCGACCTGCCCCAGTCAGCACACGACATCCTTGAATTTGATTCCACCGATGTGCTTTATTACCGTGTAGTCGGCCCCGCGGGGGAGGTGCTAGCCGGTACCGATGATTTCCCGCTACCCCCCGTGCTTCCTGTAACTACATCGGATAAGGCATTCTTCTACGATACATCGGTTGATGAGGAACCCGTTCGCGCAGCTGCTTTCCTCATGTCGCTGAGCGGCACCCATGCTTTGGGCAATGTGCTGGTGATGGCGGGAGAAACCATGGATAAGCGAAGACGTCTGGCGGGCGAAGTCATTGTGGCGATGCTGTTTCCCATGCTGCTGGTCGTCCTCTTGATGGCCTATGCCCTAAGCAAGGGCGTGGATATCAGCCTCAAGCCTATCCATGCATTGCGCGATGCAATCAGCAAACGCAGTCCGCAGGACCTGAGCCCGCTTAAGGTGATAAACATACCCAACGAAATCGAACCGCTCCTCGCTGAAGTCAACCGCTTAATGGCCGATGTCGAATCGCTGCAAAATTTCAACCGGCATTTCCTCGCCGACGCTGCTCACCAGCTTCGCACACCGCTTGCTGCGTTCAAGGCACAGGCGGAATTGGCTCTGCGCAGCGTGCATGACGAGGCAGCGCGTGCAACTCTCACCGGGTTGTTGACTTCGCTGGATAGGCAAAGCCACCTGGTAGGCCAATTACTTGCCTTGTCGCGCGCAGAAAGTGCGATCAAGTCTGAAGATTATTCGCCGATGGATCTGGTCCGGTTTGCACGCGAGATCACGGCAGACTGGGTGCCGCGAGCGTTGGAGTTGGGTCTGGATCTGGCCTTTGAAGCATCGCCGGATGTTGTCGAGATACTTGGCGACCGCAACAGCCTGGCTGAGGCGCTCTCCAATTTGCTGGATAACGCCTTGCGCTATACAAAGCGTGGCGATATGGTAACCGTTCGAGTTGAAATTCGCGACCACCGCGCCTGTCTGAGCGTTGCTGACACCGGTCCCGGTGTTCCAGAAATTCTGTTGGTAAAGATCTTCGATCGTTTCTACCGGGCACCGGGAAACCAGGTTGACGGCTGTGGACTGGGCCTTGCCATCGTCAAGCAAATTGCCCAGACCCATGGGGGAAATGCGGAGGCTAAACCCGGCAAGGATGGGCGCGGACTTGAAGTCTGTCTGAACCTGCCACTGTATGAGCAATGAAAGAAACCGCGCCAGGCGCGGTTCTATGTCGGACTGTGAGAACTTATTCGGAGGTGGATTCTTCCGGTGCTGCTGGAGGTACCTCTTCCTTCTTGGGTGGCTCGGTCAGGGCTTTCATTGACAGGCGCAGGCGACCTTTTTCGTCAGCTTCCAGAACCTTGACCTTGACCTGCTGGCCTTCCTTGAGGTGATCAGCCACGCTGGCGATGCGTTCATGCGCAATCTGGGAGATGTGCAACAGCCCATCGCGTCCGGGCAGAACATTGACGATCGCGCCAAAGTCCAGCAGCTTGATCACGGTGCCGTCATACACGCCGCCTACTTCCACTTCCGCGGTCAGTTCCTCGATGCGTTTCTTGGCCGCTTCGCCGGATTCCATGCTGGTGCAGGCAATCTTGACCGTTCCATCCTCTCCGATGTCGATCTGAGTGCCGGTCTCCTCGGTCAGCGCGCGGATCACTGCTCCCCCCTTGCCGATGACATCACGGATCTTTTCGGGGTTGATCTTGATGGTCAGGATGCGGGGTGCGTAAGCGGACATCTCTTCGCGTGCGCCGCCCACAGCCTGTTTCATCAGGGCGAGGATGTGCATACGGCCTTCCCGGGCCTGAGCCAGGGCAACGGCCATGATTTCCTTGGTGATACCATTGATCTTGATGTCCATCTGCAGGGCAGTCACGCCCTTTTCGGAGCCGGCGACCTTGAAGTCCATGTCGCCCAGGTGATCTTCATCACCCAGAATGTCGGTCAGCACGGCGAACTTGCCGCCTTCCTTGATCAGGCCCATGGCGATGCCCGCCACATGGGCTTTCATCGGCACCCCCGCATCCATCATGGAAAGGCAGCCGCCACAGACGGAAGCCATCGAGGAGGAACCGTTGGATTCGGTGATCTCAGAGACGACACGCATGGTATAGCCAAACTCTTCGCGGCTAGGAAGCACGGCCAGCAGGGCACGCTTGGCCAGGCGGCCATGGCCGATTTCGCGGCGCTTGGGCGTACCCACGCGGCCGGTTTCGCCTGTGGCATAGGGAGGCATGTTGTAGTGCAGCAGAAAGCGGTCGGAATATTCACCCATCAGCGATTCGATGGTCTGCTCGTCACGACCGGTGCCCAGTGTCGTTATCACCAGCGCCTGGGTTTCACCGCGAGTGAACAGGGCAGAACCGTGGGTGCGGGGCAGCACGCCGGTGCGAATGGCGATGGGACGAACGGTGCGCGTGTCGCGTCCGTCGATGCGCGGCTGTCCGGAGAGGATGCGGTGGCGAACAATCTTGGCTTCCAACTTGTGGAACTCGTCTTTCACTTCGTTGATGGCTAAAGTGTCCATGCCATCGGTGATCAGTTGCGCGAAGGCTTGGTTCCGCACTTCGTCAACGGCAGTCATGCGGGCCTGCTTCTGCTTGATGTTGTAGGCAGCTTCAAGGCCGGCAGCAGCCAGTCCATTGAGCTTGTCGATCAGTGCAGTATTGGATGCGGGAGCTTGCCAGTCCCACTCGTCAACGCCACCTTCGTCAGCCAGTTCGTTGATCGCATTGATCGCAGCCTGCATCTGCTGATGGCCGAACACAACGGCGCCCAGCATGATGTCCTCAGGCAGTTCCATGGCTTCGGATTCAACCATCAAGACGGCCTGTTCGGTGCCGGCAACAACCAGATCAAGTGCGGAATCCTTAAGTTCGGTTGCGGTAGGATTCAGCACGTATTCACCGTTGATGAAACCAACACGGGCGGCACCAACAGGACCATCAAACGGCAGACCGGAAAGCGTCAGTGCTGCAGAAGCACCAATCAGTGCGGGGATGTCCGAATCCACTTCAGGGTTGGATGACAACACTGTGGCGATAATCTGAACTTCGTTGAAGAAGCCTTCGGGAAACAGAGGACGAATCGGGCGGTCAATCAGACGCGACGTCAAAGTTTCCTTCTCGGTCGGCTTGCCTTCGCGCTTGAAATAACCGCCGGGAATGCGGCCAGCGGCATAAGTCTTTTCCTGATAATCAACGGTCAGCGGAAAGAAATCCTGGCCGGGTTTGACTTCATTCTTTGCAACCACGGTGACCAGTACCAGAGTGTCATCCATGTTCACCATCACGGCACCGCCTGATTGACGAGCCACTTCGCCGGTCTCCAGGGTGACAGTGTGACGGCCGTACTGGAAAGATTTTGTGACTTTCATGCTTTTCCTTTTCTCCAAACAAAACCGCCCCGCGTATCAGGCGGGGCGATTCATTCTATTTCGATAACTGCACGCTGACGGCTTTGCGCTTACTTGCGCAGGCCCAAACGCTCGATCAGCGTCTTGTAGGCTTGCAGATTGGTGTCCTTCAGGTAATCCAGCAGCTTGCGGCGACGGCTTACCATTTTCAGCAGGCCGCGACGGGAATGATGGTCCTTGGCATTGGCTTTGAAATGATCCGTTAGGTGGTTAATACGTGCGGTGAGCAAGGCGACCTGCACTTCTGGTGAGCCGGTATCGGCCACAGCGCGTTGGTAATCCTTGACGATTTGCGCCTTATCGGCAGTAGTTACAGCCATGTGGTTCTCCTAAGAATCAGGTTACATAATCGCGAAGCCCGGCGGCTGAGTGGACCTCGTTCGAAGCCGCGCATCTTACACCGAAAGCGCTTCTGCCACAAGCAGCCGTATGCTGCCCGGGCTGGATTCGGGTAAGCGAGGAGCGGGGGCAGACATCTGCATTGGAACGAAGGTAAATGCCGTATTTTTCCGGCTGCTCTGGAGGATTCCCTAGTTGGTCGCCATCAATCTGGCAGCCACAAGATCTTCGGCCGCGTTGACCATTCCGACAAACACCTGGGATGTATAGACACGCGCGACACCGGTTGCCTTGCAGCCAGCAGGTTTGTCGATCCGTTTGCCGTGCATGAGCATCTGTGCCGCTGCGGAATCAACGTCGATGCGGGGCAGGTGTGCGACTAGTGCATCCGGAGGGAGCAAATGTTTCATGCGTGCTTCGGTATCTATTTGTTCCAGCGTTTCCAGGGAAACGGACTGATCGATGGAAAATTCGCTGCTTGCCGTGCGCTCCAATGCAACCAAATGTGCCCCGCAACCAAACTCTCTGCCAATGTCTTCTGCCAGGGCACGGATATAGGTGCCGCCTGAACAATGGACATTGATCTTCAGCTGAGGGCTTTCCAATGACTCGAGCTTCAGGCCATGAATCGTCACTTCGCGAGGTTTACGTTCAATTTCAATGCCAGCGCGGGCATATTCGTACAAGGGCCTGCCCCGGTGTTTGAGGGCTGAGTACATAGGGGGAGTTTGCAGAATGGTGCCCGTGAATCTGGGCAGCAAGTTGATGACAGACTCGAGGGTCAGTTCAACAGGATGGGTCTCGAGAATCTGGCCTTCAATGTCACCCGTAGTTGTCGTGACACCCAATTTCAGCACGGCGCGGTAAACCTTGTCGCCATGCAACGCATAGCCGGAAAACTTGGTGGCCTCACCGAAACAAATGGGCAGCAGACCGGATGCGAATGGATCAAGGGTGCCCGTGTGACCAGCCTTGTTGGCGTCGAACAGACGTTTGACTCTTTGCAGTGCAGCGTTGGAAGTGAGACCGACGGGTTTGTTCAGCAGCAACACCCCGTCGATGTTCTGACGAAGTGCTTTCACTCGTCCTTGGGGTGAGTTGAGTCTTCTGCGATGGCCTGGTCGATAAGCCTGGAGAGTTCCATGCCCCGTTCCACTGAGGTGTCGTATTCAAAACTCAGGGCGGGAACAATGCGCAATTTCATGCGGTGCGAGAGCTGGCTGCGCAAGAAGCCAGTAGCGTGTTGCAAGCCAGCCAATACAGCGGCGTGATCGATACTTGGGTTGAGAGACGTAATAAAAACCTTGGCATGTTCCAGATCCGAGGTAACTTCAACATCGGTAATCGTGACCAGACTTACCCGGGGGTCTTTCAACTCGAGCCGAATGATTTCAGCAAGCTCACGCTGAATCTGTTCGGCTACGCGGCGGGAGCGGGGGAAATCTTTGGGCACGGTTCGTCAGGGGCTGGGAGCAAGAAATTAAGAGTTAAGCGCGGCCAAGAAAAGAGGGACTCCTCTCCACTTTGCGCCTAGCATCTATCCGCCGTTACAAGGTCCGTGCAACTTCAACGACTTCATAGACTTCAAGCTGGTCACCTTCTTTTATGTCGTTGTAGTTCTTGAGAGAAAGGCCACATTCGAACCCTTCCTTCACTTCCTTCACATCGTCCTTAAAGCGTTTTAAAGAGTCCAGTTCGCCATCAAACAAAACGACGCTGTCGCGCAACAGGCGCACACGACTGCCACGTTTGACCAAGCCGGAAAGCACCATGCAACCCGCAACTGCGCCAACCTTGGGCACTTGAAAGACCTGACGGATTTCGACTTGGCCAAGGTGGCTTTCCTTCTTCTCCGGGGAGAGCATGCCGGTAAGCGCGGCTTTCACCTCATCTACGGCATCGTAGATGATGCTGTAGTAGCGGATGTCAACACCGGAGTTTTCCGCCAGCTTGCGAGCCTGGGCATCTGCGCGGACGTTGAAACCAATCACGACGGCTTTGGAGGCCAGCGCTAGGTTGATGTCTGACTCGGTAATTGCACCTACACCACTATGAATGATGTTGACCCTGACCTCGGGCGTGGAGAGTTTTTGCAGGGCGTGCGACAGGCCCTCATATGAGCCTTGCACATCGGCTTTCAGGATGAGCGGCATTTGCTTGACTTCGCCCTCGGCCATTTGGTCAAACATGGATTCCAGTTTGGCAGCCTGCTGCTTGGCAAGTTTCACATCGCGATACTTGCCCTGACGGAACAGGGCAATTTCCCGCGCCTTGCGCTCGTCTGGCAGAACCAGTGCGTCGTCACCTGCGTTCGGAACATCCGATAGGCCCTGAATTTCGACTGGAATCGACGGCCCCGCTTCGTTGATGTTTTTGCCATTTTCATCCAGCATGGCGCGCACCCTGCCAAAAGCCTGGCCGGCGAGAATGACATCGCCGCGCTTAAGCGTGCCGGAATGCACCAGCAGGGTTGCAACCGGGCCGCGGCCTTTATCCAGACGCGCTTCGATGATGACACCCTTGGCTGGCGCATCCTTGGGGGCTTTCAGCTCCAGTACTTCGGCCTGCAGCAGTATCGCGTCGAGCAGGTTGTCGATGCCCTTCCCGGTCTTGGCCGAGACGTCGACGAAAATGACGTCGCCGCCCCATTCTTCCGGCACGACTTGCTGCGTTGCCAGTTCCTGGCGGATGCGTTCGGGGTTGGCTTCCGGCTTGTCGATCTTGTTGACTGCAACCAGGATAGGTTGGCTGGCAGCCTTGGCATGATGGATTGCCTCGATGGTGGTTGGCATGACGCCATCGTCCGCAGCCACAACCAGCACCACAAGGTCGGTAACCTTCGCGCCACGGGCACGCATGGCAGTAAATGCTTCGTGGCCAGGCGTGTCGAGGAAGGTGATCATGCCCTTCGGTGTTTCGACATGATAGGCGCCGATATGCTGGGTAATTCCACCGGCTTCGCCGGCTGCCACTTTGGCGCGCCGAATATAGTCCAGCAGCGACGTCTTGCCATGGTCGACGTGGCCCATGACGGTGACGACAGGAGCACGATGCGTGGCTTCGACTTCAACGGTTTCGCCAGTCGTTTCGAGGAATACTTCGGGCGTATCGAGCGCGGCGGGTTTGGCGAGGTGGCCCATTTCTTCCACCACGATCATGGCGGTTTCCTGGTCCAGTACCTGATTGATGGTAACCATGGAGCCAAGCTTCATCAGCACTTTGATGACCTCGGCCGCCTTGACAGCCATCTTGTGCGCGAGGTCACCCACGGTGATGGTTTCAGGTACCAGCACTTCATGAACGACGGGCTCGGTGGGGGCGACAAACTGGTGTTCCGTTTCGTGCTTATGTTTGCCGCCAGCCTTCTTGCCACGCCAGCCCGAATCGCCGCCAGTTTCGCCGCGAACTCTAAGGCCGCGCTTTTTATGCGCATCTTCACGTTCGACAGTTCTGGCCTTTTTGCCACCCTTTTTCTCGCCAGCTTTTTCAGCAGGTTTGGCGGGCTTGTGCAGCGTCCCGGTTGTAGGCTCAGGCTTGGCTGTCTTTCCCTGCTCTGTACGCGCCGTTTCCGCGGCCTTGCGCGCCGCTTCCTGCTCTTGCCTCAAGCGCGAGTCCTGCGTCTGCCGGTCAAGGAGAGCCTGATGCCGGCGCGCTTCCTCCTCGCGTACCTTGAGTTCGGCTTCGCCGATTACAGCTTGCTTGGTGACCCGCGTAGTCTTGCGCGGCTTTTGTTCGGCCGCAGGAGTGGTTTCAACAAGCTGGGCTGCTGCCTTCTCTACAGGAGCTTCGGCCTCGTGTTCGGCTAATCCTTTGGATTTTGCCTTGGCTTTGGCTGGCACCGGTTCTGCTGCGGCCTCCAGCGCGGGCTCTGCGGCAAGTTCTGGTGCGACGGCCGCTGGCTCGGTTGCGGCAGCAGTCGCGGCTGCTTCGGTCTGCGGTTCAGGCGGGGCGATCTCTTCCTGGGCGGCGCCTGCTTCACGCTTCACGTAGGTACGCTTTTTGCGGACTTCCACCTGGATGGTACGAGCCTTGCCGCTGCCATCGGATTTCCTGATTTCGGTGGTTTGCTTGCGGGTCAACGTAATCTTTGTCTTCGCAGACTTTTCCGCTGCACCATGCATTTTGCGCAGGTGATCGAGCAACTGAGTTTTGTCGACTTCTGTAATGCTGTCATCCCCACTTTCCTTGTGGACGCCTGCTGATTTCAGTTGATCCAGCAGCAGGTTGGTAGACAGCTTGAGTTCCTTGGCAAATTGTTCGACGTTCATTGAGCTTCCGTTAGCAGTACCAGTCTTTGAGCCTGTTAAATTAGGGCATTTAGCCCGCGAACCAGGTCGCGCGTGCCGCCATGATCAGATCCTTGGCACGGTTCTCTTCCATTTGCACCAGTTCCACCAGTTCATCGACTGCGAGGTCGGCCAGATCTTCGGTTGTGTGCACGCCTTGGGCAGCCAGCATACGCGCGGTTTCTGCATCCATGCCCACAAGAGATTGCAGGTCGCCCGCGGAAGCTTCTACTTTTTCCTCACCGACAATGGCAGCCGTTAGCAAAGCGTTACGAGCCCGATTGCGCAATTCGTTGATGATATCGTCATCGAAGGACTCGATTTCCTGCATTTCGGCCAAAGGTACATAGGCCACTTCTTCCAGGGTGGAGAAGCCTTCGTCCACAAGAATCTGGGCCACTTCTTCATCAACGTCGAGTTTTTCAACAAACAGCTGAAGGATAGATTCAGTTTCCTTGGCCTGCTTATCCTCGGCTTCCTGTTCGGTGACGAGGTTGAGTTCCCAACCGGTGAGTTCGGACGCGAGACGCACATTCTGGCCGTTGGAGCCAATGGCCTTGCCAAGCTGATCCTCTTCCACCACCACATCCATGCTGTGCTTGTCTTCATCCACCACAATGCGGCTGACTTCGGCAGGTGCAAGTGCATTGATGACAAACTGCGCAGGATCGGGCGACCAGAGAATAATGTCCACGCGTTCGCCGGCCAGCTCGTTGGTCACCGAGGTCACGCGCGAGCCGCGCAATCCGATGCACGTGCCGATGGGGTCAATGCGGGGGTCGTTGGATTTGACCGCAATCTTGGCGCGAAGCCCCGGGTCCCTGGCGGCGGCCTTGATTTCCAGCAGGGCTTCCTCGATTTCCGGCACTTCCAGTTCAAACAGCTTCATGATGAATTCGGGCGCAGTGCGCGATACCACGAGTTGGGGGCCGCGTGCGCTGCGTTCGATGCGGGACAAATAGGCACGCACCCGATCGCCGATGCGGAGATTCTCTCGCGGAATCATCTGGTCGCGATGCAGAAAACCTTCCACCCGACCGGATTCGATAATGGCATTGCCGCGATCCATGCGCTTGATCGTGCCAGTGACCAGATGTTCCTTGCGTGCAAGGAAATCGTTGAGCACCTGCTCGCGTTCGGCATCGCGAATTTTCTGCAGAATCACCTGCTTTGCAGCTTGGGCGCCAATGCGACCGAATTCGATGTTGTCGAGCTTTTCCTCAATGTAGTCGCCAACCTGGATATCCGGATGATCATACTGGGCATCCACCAGGAGTATCTGACGGTCTTCGGATTCCAGCTCCTGTTCGGTAACGACCTGCCAGCGGCGGAACGATTCATAATCCCCAGTTTCCTGGTCGATGGATACGCGGACATCCGCATCGCCCTTGAAGCGTTTCTTCGATGCGGAAGCCAGCGCCATTTCCAGGGCGCCGAACACCACATCCTTTTCCACGTTTTTTTCCCGCGCCAGTGCATCCACCAGCATCAATATTTCACGGCTCATCGTACTCTCCACATCCCCTGTGAAATGCGTCCCAAAGGGATCAAAACTTGGGCTTTAAACGGGCCGAGTCGACATTCGTCAATTCCACGGCTAGTTGTTTGCCATCCAGCTCCAGTTGGACTTTGTTGTCTTCCAGACCCAGCAGCTTGCCGGTCAGCCTGCGCCGGTTTTCCATCGGCACACGTAGCTTTACAGCAACGTCTTCGCCCGCAAACCGCATATAGTCCGCTGGTTTGGTCAGCGGTCTGTCCAAGCCGGGTGACGATACTTCCAGCCGCTCATAGTCTATGTTCTCGACCGTAAACAGCCGCGTGAGATGATTGCTCACCGCGACGCAGTCATCGATATCGATGCCACCCGGCTTGTCGATGAACACCTGCAAATGCCTGCCGCGCCCTTGCACCAGCTGCACCAGTTCATACCCCATTCCGGAAAGGGTGGTCTCAAGCAAGGCTTGAAGGGTCATCTCAGTTCCGACAAATTGCGCCCAAACAAACAAAAAATGGGCGAATCGCCCACCTTAACTTTAAAATTATACATTTAAATGGATAGGTTACGAAAGTCCCCGCAGCGGCTAAATGTCCAAACTTCTTTGCTCGACAGCCACGGCATCGCCAGGCAGGAAGTGGTGCCCGGAACCGGAATCGAACCGGTAAGGGCTGATTAGGCCCGGCGGATTTTAAGTCCGCTGTGTTTACCAATTTCACCACCCGGGCGTTGAGGCCGGATTCTATCAGTTACATGGCGATAGCATGGCCCAGGGCTTAAGAAAATGGAGGCGGGGGTCGGAATCGAACCGGCGTAGACGGCTTTGCAGGCCGCTGCATAACCACTTTGCTACCCCGCCCTTAGCGACACTGATTGTCTCTGAAGGAAAAGGGAAAACAGATTTTGTGATTGTCCTGCTTTCCCTTGGAATTCTGGAGCGGGAGACGAGTCTCGAACTCGCGACCTCAACCTTGGCAAGGTTGCGCTCTACCAACTGAGCTACTCCCGCATGAGGCTGCGAATTCTGATGAAAATTGCCTAGTGTGTCAACTTTTAAGCACGTCCAATTATGGCTATTGGTCACTTCTTCGCAAGTGCTTTGGCTGCCATGCGCAGGTAATAAGCCATCGAAATCAGGGTAAGCAGCGCCGCCAGATTGATAAGCATCCGCCCCAGAATCGGGGTTGGAAATTCGCCCAGCGGCTCCCAGAAAAGGAGTAAGGCAATAGCGATCATCTGGGAGGTGGTTTTCAATTTTCCGATGAAACTAACCGCAACACTGCTTGATTTTCCTTCTTTCGCCATCCACTCGCGCAAGGCGGAAATGGCAATCTCGCGGCCGATGATGATGAGGGCGACGAGCGGCGATGTTCGTCCCAGATCAACCAGCACAATCAGCGCGGCGGCTACCATCAGCTTGTCTGCAACAGGGTCGAGAAAGGCGCCAAATGCGGAAGTCTGGTTGAGCTTGCGGGCAAGGTAGCCGTCGAGCCAGTCGGTGACGGCAGCGACCGCGAAGAAAATCGTGGCAAGCAGGTTGGCTTGGCCGAGGCTTAACCACTGGCCAGGCAGATAGAACACGCCGATGACCAATGGTATCATCAAAATGCGGAGCCAGGTCAGAAGATTGGGGAGATTAAAAGGCATCAGATTGCTATTTCAACACAGTAATGGTGATTGATGAGTGCTGGCGGCAGGCTACGGCCAACCCGACAGGCCCGTTTGGCTTCAGTGCAGGATCAAATAAATCCGTTCCGCCAGTTCGCGTTGAATGCCAGCTACCCTGGAAAGTTCTTCAATGCCTGCGTTGCGCACGCCCTGCAGTCCACCGAAATGTTCCAGCAAGGCTTTGCGTTTTTTTGGTCCGATGCCGGGAATATCTTCAAGGCTTGAATGGGTCCGTGCCTTGCCACGCCGGGCTCGATGTCCGGTTATGGCAAAGCGGTGAGCCTCATCCCGGATGGTCTGGATCAGGTGCAGGGCCGGGCTGTCGCTGGGCAGACGAAAAGCTTTGCCACCCGGATGAACAAGCTGCTCCAGCCGGGGTTTGCGTTGTTCACCTTTGGCGACGCCAATTAAGTCGAGGTCGTTCAGTCCCAGTTCGGCCATGACTTCCACCGCCACATTGAGCTGCCCCAATCCCCCGTCGATCAAAACCAGGTCGGGCCGCTTGCCTTGGCCCTGTTGCACCCTGGTATAACGCCGGGTCAGGGCTTCGCGCATTGCAGCATAGTCATCGCCGGGCGTAATTCCGCTGATGTTGTAACGCCGGTATTCGCTGGCTTTCATGGCACCACCTTCATACACCACGCAGGAGGCCACCGTGGCCTCGCCCATGGTGTGGCTGATGTCAAAGCATTCAATGCGTTTGAGTTGCGGGAGATCGAGTATTTCCTGCAGAGCGGTAAGTCGAGATTCCTGTGTGGCACGCTGAGAAAGCTGCTGAAAAAGCGCTACTTCTGCGCCTTTCTGCGCCATCCTCAGCCAGACTTTCTTTTCTCCCTGAGGATGTGTCAACAAAGTGACCTTGCGGCCGGCCTGTTGGGAGAATGCAGTGCCAAGGGTTTCTGCATCAATCATTTCTCCCGTCACGATCACAGATGGAATGGGATGTTCGAGGTAATGTTGGGACAGAAACGCCTGAAGAATTTCGGCGCTGTCACCCCCAGCCGCGTTTTGCGGGAAGAAGGCGCGGTCACCCAGATGACGCCCGGCCCGAATCATCAGCAGATTCACACAGCTTAGTTCTGGCCGCGTTGTAACTGCGACGACGTCCGCATCGGTTGCAGCATTGGACTCCACAAATTGCTGCTGCCGAACCTTGGCCAGATTATGGATCTGGTCACGGTATTGGGCCGCGACTTCAAATAGTTGCGCATCAGCGGCGGCCCGCATTTTCTTGCTGAGCTGGGCTGCGAGTTCGTCGTCTTTCCCTTGCAGCAACAACGCGGCGCTTCTTACGTCGGCCGCGTAATCGCTCTGCGAGATGTGGCCCACGCACGGGGCAGTGCATCGCTTGATCTGATAGAGCAGGCAGGGGCGGGAACGATGGGCAAATACCGTGTCCTCGCAGGTACGCAGACGGAATACCCGTTGCAGCAGGTTGATGCTTTCCTTCGCCGCCCACGCGTTGGGATAGGGGCCGAAATAACGGTTCTTCCTGTCCATTGCGCCGCGGTAGTAGGCAATTCGCGGAAAGGAATGTCCTGTCAGCACCAGATAGGGATAGGATTTATCGTCCCGAAATAGAATGTTGTAGCGCGGAGCCAGTGCTTTGATCAGGTTGTTTTCAAGCAGCAGGGCTTCGGCTTCGGTGCGGGTGACGGTCGTTTCGATGCCACAGATTTGCGCCACCATCAATTGAATTCGTGGCGAGAGGCCGGTCTTGTTGAAATAGCTTGAAACCCGCTTCTTCAGGTTGCGCGCCTTGCCGACATAAAGTGCCGCTCCGTCTGACCCCAGCATCCGGTAGACGCCTGGAAGTGAAGACAGCGTGGAGATGAAGGCTTTGGGGTCGAAACTCAAAATGGAGTCAACAGCGGCGAAACGGCCAACTGATTCTCGCCCATTTGTTCAGGATTTAGTCTTCCTCGTCCAGCAACACACCGGCGATTGCCCAGTTCTCATCCGGCAGCTCTTCAAATGAAATATACGTATAGCGGGCAGGCTTGTCTGCGTGCTTTTCCAGGGTAGTCGTGATTTCTTCAGCAATGCTTTTCTTCTGTTCACGGCTGAGTTTGCCGGCGAGCTTGATGGATACAACAGGCATGGCTACCCCTTCAAATTAGTGAGGATGTGCACAAAAATTGCGCGGAACATTTCAGCCGTCAATCGCTTGGTCTGGGTATTGTAGCGGCTGCAGTGGTAGGAGTCATACAGCATCAAGCCTCGATGCAAATCATGCCTGTGTCCATGTCCGAAGGGGTGGCTCTTGGGTTTCAAACCCAAGGCCATGAGCACAGCCGCGTGGGCCACACTTCCCAAGGCAAGGATGGCGGTGCCATCTGCAAGACCTTGTAATTCGGCCTTGAGGTAGGTGTTACATCGCCTGATTTCCGCAGACTCGGGCTTGTTGTTGGGCGGAAGACATTTGACTGCATTCGTGATGCGGCAACCTGTCAGGATCAGATCGTCATCCGCACTCACTGATTCAGGTTTGTTGCCAAAACCGAATTCATGCAAGGTTTGAAAGAGCAGTATTCCGGCGTGGTCGCCGGTGAAAGGCCGGCCGGTGCGATTGGCACCATGCATCCCGGGCGCCAGTCCAACAATCAGCAGCTTAGGATCCTTGTCGCCAAAGGGCGGCACCGGTTTGCAGTAATAGCCCGGGTTTTCAGCTTTTACCTGATCGAGAAAATGTGCCAGCCGGGGGCAATTGCGGCAATCAGTGAGCATGGTTGTGCGGCTGAGGGCGTGGACGGCTCGAATGCAGGGTGATGGGTGTGGCCACGATGACCTCCGGTTGCAGAGTGATGTGGCCGATACCGAATTCAGCGCTGAGCATCGTTCTCGCTTTGGCGAGAATTTGCGGCCAATGATTCAGCTCCTTGACATCGATGTGAGCAGAGAGCGCGATCTGGCCGCTCGCCAGCGCCCAGATGTGCAGGTCGTGAACCTGCGTTACATACTCCAGCTGAGCCATCCGGTTTCCTACGGCGTTCAGGTCAATGTCGGAGGGCACGCCTTCCATCAATACATGCAGAGACTGTCTAAGCAGATTGAGTGTGGATACCAGGATCAGAAGGGAAATCACGATCGACAGGATCGGATCGATTGGCGTCCATCCTGTGAACATGATGACCAGGCCGGCGGCGAGCGCAGCGACCGAGCCAAGCGCATCGCCAGCCACGTGAAGCAGCGCAGCCTGGCGGTTAAGGCTGTCCTCGCCTTTCATCAACAGCCAGCCCACGGCCAGATTAACCATTAGCCCGATCAGCGCGACGATAAACACAGCTGTGCCCTGGACGTGGCGCGGCTCGGCAAAACGTTGCCAGGCTTCGTAAACGATGAATGAGACCAGCGCAAGCATAAGCAGGCTATTGATGAGTGCGGCGACGACTTCGGCCCGAGCCAGGCCGTAGGAGTGCCTGGCCGAAGGTGGACGACGGGACAGCATTGCAGCAAATGCAGCAAGGCTGAGCGACAGGCTGTCGGTCAGCATGTGGCCTGCATCGGAAACCAGCGCGAGCGAGTTGGCCCAGAATCCGGCTGTCGCCTCTACTGCAGCGAAACCCAGTGTGAACATGAGCGCCCAGCCGAAGGCGCGATGGCCATGGCTGTGGGCATGCAAGTGGGTTTCGTTGTCGCCCGAATGATCGTGGAAAAGGCTCAAGTGGCGCCTCTTCTGCCGGAGTCAGTGGGGTCGGTGCCCAAGGCCAGGTTGCCACTGTCCATGCCCAGTCCGGCGATGCTGTGCCGCGCGCGAGCATACGCGGTTTGCTCCAGTAACTGGGTATAACTCAGGGGATGGGGCCGCCCATGCAGGCGGGCCAGCCTGGCCCGGCTGGCGGCGGACCATTCGTAATTCAGCTGGGCCAGTGCTTCGTCGGCCAGTTCGGAATGGTTGCAGATCAATGCCATATCGCAGCCGGCGTTGAGCGCGGCTGTGACGCGTGCCGTGATTCCGCCGGCGCCCGATGCTCCATGCATGCAGAGATCATCGCTGAAGATCATGCCTTCAAAGCCCATTTCCTTGCGCAGGATCTTCTTCAGCCATACAGGTGAAAAGCCGGCGGGCCTGTAATCAATTTTTGGGTACACCACATGCGCAGGCATGATGGCAGGCAGGCCGAAGTCGATCAATGCTTGGAAAGGCCGCAAATCCGCCAGTTCGAAATCGGCGTAGTCGCGCTCATCCACCGGCATCGACACATGGGAATCGGCGGCGATGAAGCCGTGGCCTGGAAAATGTTTGCCGCAGGCGCCCATGCCAGCCTCTTTCAGGCCATTCAGCAGCGCATGGGCCAGTTCCGTGATGGCCTGTGGATCGCGGTGGAAGGCGCGATCCCCAACGACAGCAGAAACCCCATAATCCATGTCCAGCACCGGCGTAAAACTCAGGTCCACGCCACGGGCACGCAATTCCGCACCCAGCACATAACCCGCATCCCACGCCAGTTCCCTGGCGCGATGTGGATACTGGTCCCATTCCTCACCAAAACGACGCATGGGCGGAAGCCGTGTGAATCCCTCTCTGAAACGCTGAACCCTTCCACCTTCCTGATCGGTAGCGATGAGTAATGGCGGCGACTTGAGCGTGTGGATATCCGCACAGAGCGCTTCGAGTTGAGCAGGATCTTCATAGTTCCGGGTGAACAGGATGACCCCCCCGACCAATGGATGCGACAGGCGTTCCCGATCTTCCGCAGTGAGCATGGTGCCGCGAACATCGAGCATCAATGGACCGAGGCTCATACACTCACCTTGCAGGGGAGGCCAGTCTTGCGGATTTGTTGGGCAAAGTGTTCCAGCCATTGTTCACTCAATGCAGAAAGGCGCGCTGCCGTGGGCTGCAGTGAAGGGCGTGCCAGACCGTAGAGCAGCACGCCTTCTAGTGAAAGTTTCTCCCTCTGTGTCTGCTTTATGAAGTTCAGGTAGGCATCCTGTTCAAGCTTGCTGGGTGGTTCACCATCGAGGGCAAACATGCAGGTTTGTATCCATGTTGGACAGAGCGCGACAGAAATCCCCAATCTCTCGAAGTGCTTCTCCGGCGAGGTTCGGGTTTGATTGATGCGGCGCAGTCCGGACGGGGTGGCGCAGTCCAGCTTGAACCAGACTTCACCGTCCAGCATGGCCATTTTTTTCAAACCGGACTGGACCCGCGGTCGGTCCATCAGGCTGCCGTTGGTAATAAGCACCAGCTTGGTTTTGCCATTCAATCCAAATTCATGCTTGACTCGCCCGATCAGCTCGATGACCGCAGTGAATTGCCTGCTGCTGGTGGGCTCACCGTTGCCTGAAAGCGCGATGTCATGCAAGTGCCGCATGTCTTCCGGCACCTGCGTCCGCATCAAGTCGCCATGGAGGATTTGGTCCAACATGCTGCGCAATTCGTCTTGCAAAAGCGTCAGGTTGATCTCTGGCGCGGCCCCGCGAACCAGATTGGGCACCTGGCAATAAATGCAGGCCCAGTTGCAGGCATTGTTCGGATTGAGATTAACCCCCACGGAGACACCGCCTGCACGCCGGGAAACGACGGGATAGACATAGGCCATTCCCGCACTATTGCGGTCATGGTTGGCGATAGTAAGGGTGGGTTTCATGTTGAGCTGGCGGAGGCGGTGAGATTCGAACTCACGAGTGACTTGCGCCACTGCCGGTTTTCAAGACCGGTGCATTCAACCGCTCTGCCACACCTCCGTATCCATAACTGCCGGTTTTAGCTGCGACATAACCTAAAGGTTGGTCTTCGCTAGTGCAGTCGCTGCGCGCCCTGACACCAAGACCGGTGCATTCGTTTCGGCCGCTTCGCTTAACTTGCCGGTTGCAAGTTAGCCCTCGCTGCTGCGCCGACTTCGTCGGCTGGTCAACCGCGCTGGCTAATTCCAGTGCGAATAACACGCTGATTTTATACGCCGCTGACATCCCAGTCGATGCCAAAGCGCGGTGGAATGGAAAATGTCGGGTTATCGATCCTTGGTTGGCCGAATGTCATTACTTCGTCAACCCCGTCTGCCCTCGATGTCTTCGCCATCAGAGACAGGTCCGCCAGTGGCTGAAAATGCGCAAACGTAAGGTTTATTGACGAGGCATGGATGTTGCTCATTCTTAACCAACGATATTCGAGTCGTTTGCCATGCCCGAACTTTTTGAAATGCTCAAATTTATTTCCCGCCGGCGTTCCGAGTCGGGCAGGAGAGGACAGTCCTATTCATATTCAGGTAAAACGGTTGCCCGGGTTCAGCCGATTCAACCACCCAAACCGTCCGACTACGAGGCCCATCATGCCCTGGTGGAAGGTCTGGAGCGGTTTAATGGTGCAATCGAGCCCGCATCGTTGGCCCGCTTGAAGGCGCTGAGGATGCTGGAACAGGAAGGTTTGCCTCTGCAGAGCAAAGTCATCGACCAGTACTTGCGCAACCAGGACACCCTGAAGTTGGCCAAGCAGGCGCTATGGCGCGAGTGCCATATGTTCTGGACCCAAATGGCCATGGCCTATGTGAATTTGCTGAAGCAGGTAGTCAAAGAGCCTGCAGAGGGGCCATTTAAATCCTGGATGCCGATTCTGGCCTTGAAAAGCATTCGCTATACCGCCTTGAGTTTTCGTTGGGGTTACCACCAGGGGCAAATACCAACACTGTTCAGTTGGCGTCGCATGAACAAGCTTTATCGCGTGGCCGAGCGGGCCCATGTGGCAGCTATGGAAATAGAAGAATTCGGCATCAAGACAACCGCTGCCCGTGAATATTCATTGGCCTTGCTGCTTGATCTGGCTCATCCGATAGGGTTCAAGCCCAGAGAAATTGAACTGGCTGCGAACATCCTGGAAAGTCTTCCTTACGCGCCTGCCCCGTCTCAGCGATTGCTGAAGCAACAACATACCCATGGCGTGGACTTGTCCTCCGGACACGGGGCATTCAATTTGGATCAGGGCTGGGTCCCCGGCAAACGTTTGCGCTACCTGGATTTCAGTCAGATTCATAATCAGATTGAACAGGCGGTATTAACCCTGCCGACCAACGAAGAGCGCTTCTTCTGCCGCCAACTTGCGAGCATTATCGAACGTGGTGGCGTGCGCCGTCGCGGCCCAAGAGCGGAAGCCAAGGGTTGTTATTGGGTTGCGATTGGAATGGATGCCATCGAGAAGATTCTTGATCCTCAGAAGGGCGGCGGGCCCAAGCCGCTGCTTGAGCCCTGGCTAACCCGGGACCAAAGCCAGGACGGGGTCGGGTTTGTTGTTGCAGATGGCGAGCCCGTGTCGGCAGGCCAGCTGCTGCTAGCCAGCACCGAGCCGGAAGAACACAACTGGCAACTCATGGTGGTGCGCTGGCACGACATGGAAAATGGCAAGCAACTTGTAGGAGCTCAATGCCTGAGCCGACATCCCAAGGGGGTGACGTATGAACTGAACGAACAGTCAAAGCCCCAATTCGGATTCATGCTTTTTCTGCCCATGCTGGATGCGGCAACGGGCGTGAGCAATGTGATGCTGCCCAAATCGGTCTTCAAAAGTGGAACGGAGCTCAAACTGCATGATGGTGAGTCGAGCTACCAGCTCAGACTTGCCGGGGTCGTGGAAGAACATGGGGCCTGGATGCGTTCTGGCTTCGAGGTTCTGGCCCGGGAGTCCCTTGAGAAAGTTGCCTGATTATTGTTGCGGCCGCATATCGCCAAAATGGAAGTTAAAGCCTCCATTGGCCCGGTCGCGAAAATACAATTCAAGCGTGGCCTTGATGGTGCGAAAGGCAAGTTGATCCCAGGGGATTTCATGCTCGGCAAATAATCGGGTTTCCAGAGTCTCGCTGCCCGGTTTGAAATCAAGATCCAGCAGCTGGGCGCGGAACATCAAATACACCTGATTGATGTGTGGGAGGTTGAACAGTGTGTACAGCGGTCCCATTTCAATGTGTGCCCCTGCCTCCTCCAGGGTCTCCCGTGCAGCTCCTTCTGCCGTCGTTTCACCGTTTTCCATGAACCCGGCGGGCAATGTCCACAGACCGTAACGTGGCTCGATTGCCCGGCGGCAAAGCAGGATCTTGCTTTCCCATTCCGGTATGCAGCCCACTACCATCTTGGGATTCTGGTAATGAATTGTTCCGCAGACTGTGCAAACATGACGAGGAAGGCTATCTCCGGACGGAATTAGCTGGGTGACCGCCCCACCACATTGACTGCAATACTTCATCACGTTGCTCATGTTAGATGACATCAAACTAACAAAAAAGTGCTGCACGCGCCAGCAAGCTTTTCTCAGGCTGGAGTAAAACCTAGAATGTGAATCTGGTGTCAAATTGATATCGACTGATAAGTGGCAGGAATCCAATGTCCCAGGATGTAAAGTTCGATGTGATTTCCAAGGATCAGGGCTTGTTCAAACTGCCTGCCCTGAACGTTTTGTCGGAAATTGCAACGTCCCTCTCTACAGAGGCGGATGTCGAGCAGCTGCTCGACCGTTTTCTTTCCACCATGATCCGTCTGGCCGGGGCGGAGGCGGGCGCGGTTCGGGTGATTACTGCGGATGGCAAGGGGCTTCGGCTGATTGGGTCGATCGGCCTGCCGCAGGACGTGGTAGACCGGGAGGCCGTGGTGCCCGTTGGTTGCGGCGCATGTGGCCAGGCCATGAGTGACCGCATGGTACACAGTGGTCCCACCCTTCACGAGTGCAGGGAAAACGCCAATCTGGCTTTTTTCGGTGAGCGCAGCCTGAGCGTGTTTGCCGTGCCGCTTCGCCATAAGGGGCAACTGCTGGGCGTCTACAATTTGTTCATGCCTCTGGATGCGGAAGTCCCGGAGGAGGTCAGGCTGCTTTTTTCCTCAATCAGTGAGCACCTTGGCCTGGCGCTCGAGAATGCCCGTCTGACCCGCGAAAATATCCGCATTACGCTGATGAGCGAACGCCAGATGCTGGCGAATGAAATCCATGATTCGCTCGCTCAAACCCTGGCGTACATGAAAATGCGCCTGAAGATGCTTGAGTCGGCTGTCAGCCAGGGCGATGCCAAACTCACGGAAAAATTTTTGGTGGATGTGGATGAGGCGCTGGAGTCCGCGTATTCAGGCCTGCGCGAACTGATTACCCAGTTCAGGCAGGGTATGGACTCGCGTGGACTGATCCCGGCTCTGCATGACTTGCTTGGCGGCGTTGAAAAGAAAATAGAAGCGCATACCGAGTTGCTCAATCACACGCGGGATCTGAATTTGAATCCGGATGAGGAAGCGCAAATTTATCGTATTGCCCAGGAAGCGCTGGCCAATATTTGCAAACATTCCTATGCGCGTAACGTGCTCATAAAACTTGAGGAAAGCGAACAGGATTACACCGTAAGCGTGTGTGATGACGGTATCGGCTTGTATGCCGCGGGTCACCGTGGACCTGGCATGCACTTTGGCATGAACATCATGCACGAGCGCGCGACGAAGATTGGCGGCAAGGTGGAGATCAAGAGTCGGGTGGGTGGTGGTACCCGCGTAATATTGAATTTCCCCAAGCAGTCCGAACGCAAAGGACAATAGTGACTGAGAAAACCAGCGTCGTCTTGGTGGATGATCACACCCTTTTTCGCAAGGGACTGGCCGAGCTTCTGGAAATGTCAGGCAGCATTTCCGTTGTCGGCCTTACCGGCGACCAGGTGGAAGCTCGTCAGTTGCTGATTAAGCATCAACCCGATGTCGTGCTGCTGGACCTGAACATGCGGCCCGACGATGGCATCACCTTGATGGACAAGATGCGGGAAGAAGGCCTGTTTTTCGCCACATTGATCCTGACGGTAAGCGAATCCGACGAGGACATGGCCGCTGCCCTGCGCGCTGGGGCACAGGGCTATCTGCTCAAGAGCATGGAACCCGCCGAAGTGGTGGACGCCATCCACAGAGCCGCAGAAGGCGAAACCGTTGTTGCTTCGCAGATGACGGCCAAACTGGTCAATCTGCTGGATGCGAAGAAGCACGGCAGCAAGAGTTCGCTGCTGAACAGGTTAACCCAGAGGGAAACGCAAATCCTGGCCTATCTGGCGAAAGGCGAGAGCAATAAAGCGATTGCGCGCGACCTGGGTATCAGCCACGATACCGTTAAGCTCCATGTTCGCAACATTCTCGCCAAGCTGAAACTCTCATCACGTGTAGAGGCGGCTGTTTTTGCTGTCGAACAGCGGCTGACGCCACCCAGGGAAAGTTAGGGGTTTCTGCAAGAACTGTGATCGCGAGGTGCGTCGCGACGTGGCGATCAAGCCATGGATTGATTTGATATTGAAGCGGATTGCTTGGCTCTGCTCGCAGATAACCGCCTTGGCAGAAGTTCCTTAGGCGCAGGCTATCAGACTGGGTATCTCGTCAGACAGAGCTTTGCCAGGCAGAAGTGAACAAATGCCAGCCCGGTAAACACGGGCGCAAAGAAATTCAGTATGGGCACATACTGCACCAGACCCAGCAAGATCCCCAATCCCCACAGCTGCCCCTTGTTGTCTTCAATGACTTTCTTGAGTTCTGCGCTGTCTGCATGCTCGGATAACGCGTCATACCTGAACAGGCGCTGGTTCAAATAACCGGCCGCGATAAAGGGAATGATTGCCGCAATGGGGCCAAGCAACCATGCTGGCAGGGTCACGATCCAAAGTCCCACATAAACAAAGGTGCCGATGAACGCATTGGCCAGACTACCGACGATGCTGCCGCCGTGACGTCTTTCCAGTGCCGGGTAATGGCTTTGGCTGACCTGTTTGAGCATCACGGGCACGGCAAAAATCGAGGTGAGCAGCAGTGCGCTGAACATCACCAAGGGTACAAATGCCAGAAGTACCAACAGCGCATGAATTCCGGCTGCCACCCAGGCGGGCTTGATTCCGGTTAACCAGGTTTCCAGATGCAGGTAGGAAAGCAGTTGAAGGAACAAATCCGTGATCGGGGTCCAAAACACAATCGCAAGCACGCCCCAGAAGATCAGTGATGTCAGCACCGGCCAGACCATCAGCCAGATCATGCGAAAGCTGAACAGGCTTTTAAGTGCCTGGGCCAAGGCATCAAGAATGGAGATCATGGGGGATTCACTAAGAGATTTCTTGAGGTCGATGCCGGATGGCGGACTTTGGCCGGAAGGCTTCAACCCGGCCGGGGTTGGTTTCAATATAAGGGCCTTCTATGAGGTCGATGCAATAGGGTACTGCGGGGAAAATGCCATCCAGGGTTTCGCCAATGGCCTTGGGCTGGCCGGGCAAATTGATGATCAGGCTGTTGCCATGCACCACCGCCACTTGGCGGGAAAGAATGGCCGTTGGCACATATCTGGCACTCACTGCACGCATCGCCTCGCCAAAACCCGGCAAGACCTTGTGGGCAACTGCGAGGGTCGCCTCGGGTGTGACATCACGTGGCGCCGGACCGGTGCCGCCGGTAGTAAGGATCAGGCAGCACCGTTCAACATCAGCCAGTTGCTTCAAGGTTGACTCGATCAGAGGCTGTTCATCCGGGATAAGCCGGGTAATGTACTCCGTGGGGTTGGCCACCACCCTGTCCAGCCATTCCTGCAGCGCAGGAAGGCCCTTGTCTTCATATTTTCCGCTCGACGCCCGGTCCGAAATGGAAACAAGTCCGATCCGAACAGGTACAAATTTGTAGTTCATGGCACAAAGATACGTGTTGCACTTGCTGTGCAATTTATCAGAATAGAAGCATGAAACCTATTCTTGTGCTGCTTCTTCTGCTCCCGTTGCTAGCCCTTGCAGATCCGCCGCAAGGCTATCCTTTCGTAACGTATGACCAGGGACTGAAGACGGCAAAAGCCCAGAACAGGCCAATCTTCCTGTATTTTGGCCGTTACGGTTGTGCCTGGTGCGCACACACAAACAAGGAAACGTTCTCCAATCCGGACTTAAGGAAACTTTACATCGACCATTACGTGCTGGTTTATGTGGACGCGGAAGGTTACAAGCGCCTCAATCTGCCAAGCGGGGAGCGCATCACCGAGGCGGAACTGGGTGCTCGCTTCAACGCCTTTGCCACCCCTTTATTTGTCTACCTCACTCCTCAAGGTCATGAAATCTTCAAGGCGCCCGGATTCAAGACGGTGCAGGATTTCAAGGATTTCGACCGCTATGTCACCGGCGGCAACTACAAAACCCAAACACTCATAGAATTTCTGGGCAACAAGCCATGAGATCGCTAGCGCTTGCCGCCTGCCTGTGGGTAGGACTCGCTCAGGCAGACTGGCAGTTTTCATCCCCGGTTGATGTGCTGGAAGCAAAGCCAGGCGTCTTTCCTCATCTGGAATCCTCCAATCGCCAGGGACTGGCCGTCTCAGGCGCGAGCATTGCGATAACCTGGGAAGACAATCGCAGCGGAACGTCCCAATGTTATGTCCGATTCAACACCGCCGCAGAGAACGGATTCGGCAAGGAATTGACGTTGTCGGCGAAGGACTGTGTCGAACCTGTGGTTGTCGCAATTGGCGACAGCCAGTTTGTCGCGGGCTGGGAAGAGAATGGTGCAGTCTGGGTTGCTCTGGTGCAACCGGGCAAGAAGGCTACTCCGCTGAAACTCAGTCAGAACGAAGGCAGCCAGGTTACGCTGGCGTTTGATCGCAAAGGCGGACTGCAGGCAGCCTGGGCTGAACAGTCAGCAAGCGGCCATCTTCAGCTCTGGGCCGGCAAGCTGGCATACGACCACAACGGCCTGCATCTCGCCCGATCACAGACAGTGGAAAAAATCATTCCCATTCAAGATCAAACCTATCCGGCCATGGTCGTCAATGCGGATGGAAGCGCTGCTGTAGTGTGGGAAGACCGCAGGTTCGGTCATACCGTGATGCTGGTGTCCTACAGCAAGGATGGAGAAAGGTTCGATCTGCCTTACCGGCTGATTGACTTCCGTGGCAACAGGATTGCGGGGCCCGGGGGAAGACTGGGCGCAGGCATGGGCTCCATGCGTCCCACGATTTTCCGGTGCGGGGTTGATGCGGCACCGGAGCAAAGCAAAAGCGGGCTCGCCGGCTCGTGCGTTGTGGCGGTCTGGCTGGACAAGCGGGATTTTCTATCCGGCTACGACGTCTACGCTGCCATCAGTCACAACGGTGGTCAGACCTTCGGCCCCAATTTAAAGGTCCAGGACAGTTTTGGCGACAACATTGCCCAGTGGCATGCCGCAGTGGGGGCGAATCAGCAGGGGAGGATTGTGGCGGTTTGGGACGATGACCGCGATGGCGACTCGGACATCTGGTTGGCCAACTGGAACGGCACGCGGTTTTCGGACAACGTCGACGTACCTGGCGCCTCAGGCGCTGGAATTCAGACAGACCCGATGATTCTCCTCGATGATGCCGGACGCCTGCATCTGATCTGGCTGGATAGAGCCGATCCATCAGCCAGTCCGCGCATACGCTACCTTTCGGCCGTTTGGCAGAACTAGGCACGCTCTGAGCAAAGAAAGCCCAAATTGACGCGTCTGTGACAGAGCCTGATATATGTCAAGCAGCTGTATCAACGCCGTTGCCTGTTGCTCGGCCATCCCGCAGGACTGAATGCTATTCTTGGACGGGATAGCATTGTCTCGCTACCTTGGCTGCGTTAACCAACGACCAGCTGGTTTGAGTTGATATTGCCTTACCCTGACTGGCCTTGCCCGGGCATTCTTGTCGCCTATAGTCAAGTTTCGGAGTTGCAATAACTGGCAACCAGAATCCATACGAGCTAACAGGAGACGAATTTGAAATACGGAATCGTGCATTTCTTTCCAGGCGGCACCAGGGAGCAGTACGAGGCGTCACTCGCGGCGGTGCATCCCAGCAGGGACACCCTGCCGAAGGGCCAGATCTTTCACGCGGCTGGCCCGTCGGCCGGTGGCTGGACGGTTGTTGCAATCCACGACTCCCAGGAGAGCTGGGAGCGCTTCCGCGACGACATCCTGATGCCCCGAATGCAACAGGGGATCAAAGGTGGGTTTGCCACGCCCCCACAGGAGACGGCCTTTAGCGTCCATCAACTGCAGCCATAACGGCCTGTTCAGGATCGTGCGGGTTCGTTCACCGCGTTCGCTCGGACCACTTGGCTGCCGCACGAATCCGACCTTCGGCCACCTTAACTGATTCAAGGCGAATCCATATGGCACTTAAAGTAATCGGCGCAGGCTTTGGCCGCACAGGCACGTTGTCAACGTATACGGCGCTCAATCAGTTGGGCTTTCCCTGTTATCACATGTTTGAAGTGCTGGAGAACAAGGAAAACAAATCACACCTGGATTTTTGGCGCAAGGTGGCCAACTCGGAACCGGGCGCGCAACATGACTGGGAACAGGTGTTTTCAAACTATACCGCTACCGTGGACAACCCGGCATGTTGTGTATGGCGCGAGCTGTTTGCGGCCTATCCCGACGCCAGGGTGGTACTGACCGTGCACCCGCGTGGCGCCGAAGCCTGGTATGAGAGCACGATAGACAGTATCTATTTCACCGAAACACTGTGGCAGTTCAAGGTGCTGGAATTGACCACGCCGTTCGGGCGCAAATTTGGCGACATGTCTCGCAAGCTAATCTGGCAGCGCTCGCACAGGGGCACCATGAATAATCGTGACAAGGCCATCGCGCACTATCAGCAGCACATAGCGGACGTAAAGGCCACCGTTCCGGCAGACCGGTTGCTGGTGTTTTCGGCCGACCAGGGCTGGAAGCCACTATGCGAATTTCTGGGTGTTCCGGTGCCAGACTCGGAATTTCCCAACCTGAACGATCGCGCCGCCATAAAGAAGACAGTGCGTGATCTAACAAAGGGCGCCTATGTCATTCTTGCTGTTGCTTCGGCGGCATTCGCCGGTTTGCTTTACGGCACCTTCCGATATTTCTCCTAGAAATCTGAACCAGAGGCATTCGGGAGTGAAGTGTAATTTGAATAGCGCAGGTCAGTCGTACAGGGTGCGATAGCACCCATGTTTTTTGAACGGCCAGCCAATTTGCCGAAATCAAACAAGTACTCCTTGTCGACAGAAACGATGCCGGAGTTGCGCCCTGACGCAAACAAGCAAGAGGTGCATCGAGGCAGCTCGCGTTTTGCAACGAAGCGGATTCACCACCGCTGTGCGCTCAATCCTTGACCATCGCCAGCGCGGCCACCGGGCCGCGTGCGACGGCCATGCTAAAGCCAATTGCCACCAACTTCCGGTTCTGCAGGAGACCGTCGAAAAAGCTGCTCAGTGTGCCGCACTCGGCCTTTTCAGCCATCCGAAAACGGATAATCGAGTCATCAGTGTTGGCACTTCAAATGTTCGGTTGTCGCGAAGCAGTGCCGCGGAAACAACCGTTAGCGTCACTGCAGGACTTGACACGAGCCGGAGTATTGCTCAGCCATCGGCGCACCGGAAACCATCCCATGTCGCGTGTCAACAGCGATGAAGTCGTGACCCTTCCCATAGATGGGAAATACCGTCGTGAGGTCAACGACAGCCGGCGCTAATTCCATGAAGGACAGACCCAATCTGGCGGGCAGCACTTTGACATCGCGGGCACCAATGTTTCCAATCACACGCGCGGACTGATACTTGATGTCTATCGCGTCGAAATGGACGTCCTGACCAAAGTGTGCGGTGGAAGTCTTTGGTTTGCTGCCCGGCCAGATCGTGCGGCTTCCCTGATCAAAATGGCACTTCAGACTACGAGCGGCAAACAGCTGCGAAAGCGGATCGTCTTTAGCGAAAGTGGGCATGCTGTTCAACGCGAGAGTTGCTATCAGGATGAATCCAAATTGCATGGCCAAGGCCCTTTCTGGTGCTGCCTCACAGTTATTCAACGGACTTACCGGTCCATCCAATCAAGATCGCAGAACATGCCGATGCCTGTCAACTCCCTGTGCAGCCGGCTTGCACTGAAATTGTCTGCCCGCATGCCGATGATATTACAGAACGGGCGCCTGCTGCGTGACAAAGGCGAAGCGGCGTTGCGATAAGCTGCGGAAGAAGCCACTGAGCAGACTGAGCCCTGCCGATAAACAGACGCAGGCCTGCAGGCTGCAAGTCGCCGTAATCAGGAGCGTATCTATCGGCCAGTAGTCGGAGCTCCAGAGCTTAGGGTGTTCCAGATCTGTTGGCTTATGGCTGGCATATCATGGCCCAGCTGCTATACAGGAATTACTCACCTTATGCAGGGCAGTCATCTGCACCGCAGTACTCTGGTGTTGTTTGCATGAAGAATGCCCTGCAGACGCTGCCGCACAGGAAGCAGTTCCAATGAATGCTCACTGGATTACTCCCAGAGAGTCCAACCAATGACTGGCCGGCACTTTCATCCCGGGTAACTTTGGCGCGGGATATCACCAACAGCAAGGAGGACAGAATCATGACCACACCTTCCATGAATTTCAAACACATTGAAGCGATCGCACTGGCCGTCACCGACTTTGATCGTGCAATACATTTCTATACTGACACCCTGTCGCTGCCCCCGGCGTTCGAGGATGGCAAGCAGGTTGGCAACAAAGTTGGCGATACGGTCCTGTTGTTCAAGTCGGACTGGTATGCGCAGCCGTCTGATGCCCTCAACCCGCGCGTGACCCTCGAAACCGGGGATGCTCGCGGCACCGAAGCCGCCCTGCGCGTGCCCAAGGGGTGGCCATTGCGGATCCGGTAGAGCCGTACGGCGACGCGCTGGTGGGCAGCTTTCTCGACAGCGAGGGCAACAAGCTTTGGTTCTGTTCAGGACCGGGCCCTGCCTGACCGTCGCTTGATCGAGTTACATTAAGGCCGACCGGCATGGATGAGAAAGCCAGGCGTGAATTTCTGCGTATGGTTGCCAGCTACCAGAAACGGGGGGATCCCACGGGATGGTGCGACAACGTCTACCGTGCTGCCAACGGCGACTTCAGGGCAGTTTTCTGGGCAGACCGGGCGCCCAATCCCTATCTGATTTCCTGGCTTGAAGAACACCCGGTTTCCGGTGCGGGTCCGCAAGCGGTGACTATCGGCTGCGGAGTGGGGGATGACGCGGAGGCCCTGGCGGCCCACGGCTATCAGGTCACCGCCTTCGATATCTCTGTCGCCGCCATTGACCTGTGCCGCAACCGCTATCCCGACAGCCGCGTGGAGTATGTGGTGGCCGACCTGTTCGACCATCCCCTGGCTTGGACCCGCAGGTTTGACCTTGTTTTTGAATGCAACACGATCCAGATCCTGCCAGGCGAGCACCGGCTACGGGCTCTGAATGCGATTGCGGCAATGGTGACTCCGGGCGGCGTTGCCCTGGTCTCGTGCCGAAGCCGGAACGCAGGAGAAAAGGAAGGCGAATTTCCCCTGCCCCTGGACCGCACAGAAATAGATGGCTTCGTTCGCGCCGGCCTTCGGCAAGTGGCTTTCGAAGCTTACGACGACGAGCAAGACCCACCCGTACCGCACTTCTTCGCCTGCTACAGCAGGCCGATTCAAGGCGCTCTGGAAAGCAGTTCAGCAAAGTCGGCAAGCGATGATCGCTGACCGTACCCCCACGTTGACACTACCGAACCCGAAGTGAGGGCCGACACATGACTAACGCGCATGAATGTTTGGGTGGTATGGGGGACGCGGGGCAATCAGAAGCGAAATATGGCACCTTATATGGCACCTTAGGCAAGGACCGGCCGCAACTCATTGTTCAGGATTGATCCAAGCGTCCGGTCAACGGCCTTCAAATCCATCCGCGTTTCTTGAGATGGGCATAAAGCCATCCAGTAACAAACGCGGTCGCCGCCAGTACAGCGGGATAGGCCCATGACCAGTGCAGTTCCGGCATGTCGGAGAAGTTCATGCCATAAAGGGAAAAGACGACCGTGGGCACAGCCAGTATGGCGCCCCAGCCGGCAAGTTTCCGCACCGATTCATTCTGCTTGAGCGTGAGCGCGGCAAGATGAAACTGCATGGCGTCAGAGGCGGATAGTCTCAGCATGTCGATAGAGCGGGTGACGCGTATCGTGTGATCGTGCACATCCCGGTAGTAGGCGCGCAACTCCTTGGTCACGAATTCAGGATGCAGGCGAATCAGGTCCTGCACGATCGATTGCATTGGCTCCACCGTATCACGCAGAGTGTTGAGTTCGCGCTTCAGCGTGTAGAGTTTCTCCAGTTCAACGCGCTCCAGGCGGTTGCTCAGCAGTACATTTTCCAGATTACGGAAGCGGTCATGGACAATCTCAACGACAGGCTGATAGTGATCGGTGATCAAATCGAGCACGCAATAAAGCGCAAAGGAAGTGCCCCGTTTGTGGTTCTTTCTGCGTGCCGTCAGCTGGTCGCAGATTTTGGCAAAGGATGGGGCGTGACCGTGTCGTATGGCCACCACAAACCGGTCCCCGGCAAAAAGATGCGTTTCACCCAGTTCGATGTGATGGTCCCAGACATGCGCTGTGCGGGCACTGATGAACAAATGATCGCCGTATTCTTCCAGCTTGGGACGCTGATGCGTGGTCAGGGCATCTTCAACGGCCAGTTCATGCAGGCCAAGTTCTTCACCCAGCTTGCTTAGCAACGTGGCATCAGGCTCCTTGAGTTCGATCCATAGAAAGACCTCTGGATCTTTCAGATACTCGCTGACGCTTTCCAGGCTGATTTCTTCAGGCAGATTGCCGGATCGGTAAACAAGACACTGAAGATTCTTCTGCATGGTTGCTTCCATTAAGAAACGCCCTTATTCGCAATAACCATGTTAGTGGGGCGCGCAGCCGACGCTTGTGTTCTGAAACTCAACGACTGTCTGCGGCCAATTATCAACAGGGTGCTGGTGGCGACGGGACGGCGGCAAAACCGGAGCTCGATTACAGCTCGACTGCAAGGTACCAGCGACTACACGGCGACATCTGAAGCACAAGCGGGGTTCGCAAATACTGCGGCAGCCATCAGATCTCTTTTGCGGGCACTACCTGCCCGTAGACCGCCAGTGTTTTCTTTCCCATGGCATTGAGAGTCAGATTCTGCTTGGCAAAGAGATGAGCTTCGCGCATGAGGGTTGACCATTTCTCGGGTGACTGAAGCATGGATTGCAGCCGGTCTCGCAGGGAAGCCGCATCGTTCGTGGGAACGATCAATGCGCCAGGTAGCAATTCGTTGGGTATGGGGACATCGGTCGAGAGTACCCTGGATTCACAGAAGAGCGCTTCACAGAAGACATAGGAGAAACCTTCGCGTCGTGAAGAAATAACGACCGCATCCGAGGAAGCAAGCAGTCCAGGTATGTCATTGCGATGACCGAGAAGCAGACACCGGGTAGGGTGCCTTATTCCACTAATCTGCCGTTCCAGATTTTGACGTTCCGGGCCCTCTCCCACGATCAACAGGTTCACGGGCAAACCATTGACCGCCTCCAACAGTACGTCGAAGCCCTTGGCCTTAACCAGTCTTCCAGCCGCGCATACGAAAGGCTGCTCGGCAGGGAGGTCAAACAATTCCATTAACTTGAGCGGCCTGCATGGAGGGGGGCTGATGCCGTTATAGATGACGGTGGTCTTTTCTGCGGGCAGTTTTTCTGCCAAGTGCCGGCTTACGGTAATGATGTGATCCAGCGCAAGGAACATGCTTGTATTGCGTTTGATGTTATGCAGTGTCCCCACAACGGGGCAGGGCAACCAGCGGCGCAGCATGCTAATCAGTGAAGCCGCCTTGTTGGCCTGCGCGTGGATGACGTCGCATTTGCACCGGCGCAATTTATTGAGCAATTGCAGGACGAGAAAAGGGTTATGGCGGCTTAAGCCAAAATTCACCTCAGTTTTGGATAGATGCTCAGGCAGCGTCCGCAGATAGCTCGCTTCCCCAAATACCACGACATCATGGCCATGGCGCTGCAATTCGCTGCTGAGTTCACGCACGTGCTTTTCCAGTCCGCCCTCCCCACGACTGGCAATGATTTGGCAAATTTTCATTGTTAGGCAGTAGCTACAATGGGTTTGGCAGATCGGGAAAAGTTACTGGGTAGCTTTAAAGGCCCGAGTTCGTTCCTGGAAATGGCGGGAGGCTGCAAACAGGCAGAAATAATGGATCAGCGCCCATGATTATAGGGCGAATTAACTAGTTGTTCTTGAATCTGGCCAGAAATCCGGGCATCTCCTCGGCCTTTAGAGGCGGGCTCAGATAAAAGCCCTGCGCCTGGTGACAATGCAAGCGGCGCAGTTGATCGAACATCTGTGCCGTGTCCACGCCTTCCGCAATTACGTCAACGCCAAGGTTGTCGCCGAGCTGGATCGTGGACTGAACGATGGCCAAAATGCGTTTGTCCTGGCACATTTGCTGGATGAAGCTCTTATCGATCTTGAGGGCGTGAATGGGAAATCGGCTCAGGTGAGTGAGAGATGAATAGCCCACACCGAAGTCATCGAGGCTGAAGCGGATGCCCTTTGCGGACAGGGTTTGCATGATGCCGAGCGCTAGTTCCGGTTCATGGATAAAGGCGCTTTCCGTCACTTCAAATTCCAGCCGGTCAGCCGGCATTCCGGCGTCTGCCAGCATTTCAAGCAGGGATACGATCCAGTCAGACGCGATCAGGAGGCGTGGCGAAAGATTCACGGCCATGTGCAGATCGCGTCCCTGATCCTTCCAGCTTCGCCATTGCTGGCAGGCCAAACGGATCATGTGCAGCGTCAGAGGGTGGATCAGGTCGGACAATTCGGCCAAGGGAATGAATTCCTCCGGTTCGATTTCGCCGAAGTTGGGGTGAGTCCAGCGCGCCAGCACTTCAAGCCCCGTGACCCGTTCACCCGCAATGTCCAGCTTGGGCTGATAGGCCGCCCACAGCTCGCCATTGCCAACGGCACTGATCAAATCATGCATCAGTGATAAACGGCGCGGCGTGTGCCGGTCACGCGCCGGATCATAAAGGCGAAAGCCGTTGTTGGTCTTTGCGCTGTGGAGGGCGACATCCGCCCGCCGCATCAGGCCAGATGGGTCTTTCCCATGCATGGGATAGAGGCATGCGCCCAGACTGGCGGTGACTGCCAGTTGCATGCCATGGCAGGTGACGGGCTGATGCAGCACCTTGCGGATTTTCTCTGCAAACAAGGCAATCTGCCTGGGATCACCAGGGTTCTCGAGCATCAAGCCAAATTCGTCGCCGCCCAGTCTTGCGACAGCGCTTCCGGGAGTCAGCAATGCAGACAGGCGCTGGCCCAACTCGGTCAACAACTCGTCGCCGGGTTCATGGCCGAGGATATCGTTGATTTCCTTGAACTGGTCGAGATCGGCCAGAATCAGGGCAAAAGGCTCATCCGACTGGTTGATGCGCGATTCCAGCTGCTTTCTGAACCAGAAGCGATTGGGCAACCTGGTGAGAAGGTCGTGAGTCGACTGGTATTCGATATGAGACAACAGTCGATTGCGTTCATGGCCCTCCAGCATCAGGGTGACCAGATCAGCTACCGAAGCGGCGAAGTGCTGTTCATCCAGAGTCCAGTCGCGTGACGGACCCACCTGCTCATGGCATACAACGCCCACGGTTTCCCCCTTGCGCCGGACGGGGGCCTCCAGCATCGAGGTAATGCCCAGGGGCTTCAAATAGACCTCTGCCAGTTCGCGGGTGCGGTAATCCGTCGGCGCATAAGACACCGCCAGGGCACGGCTTTGCGACAGCGCAGAAAAGTAATTCGGGAAATCTGCAGCCAGCAGGCTGTTGCATTGCGAGTGCAGATTGAGGCTGTTCAGATACAAGACCTGACAATTCAGCATTTGCCTGTTCTGGCTAAAAGTCCAGATGCTTACCCGTTCGACATCGAGAGTCTGGGCGGCCCGCTGGCTGATGCGCAGCAGCCCGTCCTCAAACGGCAGGGTATCGATCCGCTCTTCTGCCAGCAGCTCGAACAATGCGGCTTGCTGGGCGCGCATGCGACGGTCGGAAACCACTGTAGGCGGGATTTCCTGGGCGATGCCGATGATTGTACTGACTGCGCCTTCGGCATTGCGTGCAATTTCTCCGCGTGCGGAAAACCAGCGCGGCTGGCCAGCTGGACCCGCAATCCGGAATTCGGCTTCAATGTGTTTCTGCTCTGGCGCTGCCGTTCTGACCTGATGCAGGATCCGGTCGCGGTCATGCGGATTCAGAATGTCGAGCAGCGAATCCATGCGGCCATCGAATCCACCCGGCGGAAAGCCGATCAACACTTCCAGATTGGGAGAGAGATGAACCGTCCGATCCTGGATATGCCACTCAAACGCCCCCGCCTGGGTGGCGGCAAAAGCGGCATTTAAAAAAGTGCTTTCTTTTGAATGTTTCGGCATGGCAACTCCGGCCGCCAATTTAGCACTTTTGTACCGGACAGGTAATCTTTCGTTACGAAGTAATAGAGAATAGCCAACTACGCGCGACACACTGCAGGAGATCGGTGAATGGAAGGTGATCAGCTAAGCTTTTTGGGTGCGGAGGATATTGTGGGCAAACCGGACCAGCCGCGGCAATTGTTGGGTCGAACCAGCAAACATTCGCATGCCGCAGTTGAATTTGCGCTGGAGTGGGAATCCGAGGCCGCAAAGCATACGGATATTCTGGTGGCGAGCAATCTCAACCTGTGGCGCGATTACCTGCCAGCGGAAATGGAAGCCGCGCTGATCGATCAGCCGGTCGGGCATGTGTCCAGACTCCAGTTTGATCCCGGCCAACTTGTGCCCGACTATGCGACAAATGACTGCCTTCAGGCTCCGTTGGAAAAATTCAACCGAAATTACCGCAATCGGGGAAACCTCTTCCCCCGTGCCGGGCGATTTTATCCACGCGGCGTCATTGCGGGCGTGAAAGGAATCAGCTCGGACGACCTGCAACCCTTCAGGATAGGCAGCATCGAAGGAGAAGGCATGACGGTGGAACTCAATCACCCGCTTGCGGGCAAGCCGGTGTCGCTTTCGAGCCGAATCCTGGAAGCCTGGGCCGTACCTGCTGAACACGGTGGGCGTTGCAACGATGTCCCAGACATGATTGCCGGCAAGGGGCCTGGCATGCAGGCGCGCTGGCATGGCCAGCCGACAGATTTCTTTTCCGATGAGGCCTTCGCGCGCGGTGCAACGGGCGCTGATGCTGATTTCTACACACAGGCGCGCATGGTCGATCACCTCGATCGGCTTGCGCTGCGTCAGGTGGAAAAGCTTTACCAGAATCTGATGCCCAGGCGTGGGAATATCCTGGATTTGATGAGCAGCTGGAAATCGCACTTGACCGGCAATTTTGCGCATGTCAGCGGCCTGGGCATGAATGCCGAGGAGCTGAAGGCTAACCCGATACTCAATGAACGTCTGGTGCAGGACCTGAATGAGCAGCCCAGGCTGGGTTTTGACACCGATGTGTTCGATGGCGCGGTCTGCACCGTTTCCGTGGAATACCTGGTACGACCGTTTAAGGTGTTTGCCGAAATCAACCGTGTGCTCAAACCCGGCGCGCCTTTTGTGCTTGCATTTTCCAACCGTTGGTTTCCACCCAAGGTCATCCACGTATGGGAACAGGCACATCAGTTCAAACGGCCCGGGCTGGTACTGGAATACTTCCTGCAAAGCGGCGGATGGAAGGACTTGCACACCTTCTCACTGGTTGGCTTGCCACGGCCGGCGGATGACAAGTATGCAGACCGCATGGCGTTCAGCGATCCGGTGCACGCGGTGTGGGGGTTCAAGCAGTAAGACATGGAGGGCTGCATGATGGCCCATGAAACGGCAAGCTCGAAATTTGACAAGGCCGGATCGTCGCGGGCCCCTGCGGCTTGCGCGATGACAAAATCTGCATAGTTTCAATTTTGCCTGGAGGGGGACCATGTACTGGCTGGCGATGAAGATGCTTTTCCACCAGAAAATGCGTCTGCTCATCACGCTCATCGGCATTACCATCTCCGTGGTGCTGGCATTGGTGGAAGTGGCCATCTATCTGGGAATGATGGGTAATGCCACTTCGGTATTGCGTCACACCGATGGGGACATCTGGGTGGCCTCCAAGAATGTGCAGTCTTTCGATTTCGCCCTGCCGTTTCCATCGCAGCGCATCGATACCGTGCGTGGCCTGCAGCAGGTGGAGTGGGCGGAAAAGATCCTGCTTAACTATGGTTTCATCAAGCTGGCCAATGGCGGGCGCGAGCAGGTGCAGTTCATTGGCTACAATCCGGACACCGGCGTGGGCGGACCCTGGAATCTGATCGAGGGCAGTCCGACTGATGTGAAGGGCGGACGCTACATGATCATCGACAAGACCTCGGAACAGCGCCTCGGCCATTTGCAAACGGGCACGCGGTGGGAAGTCACATTCATTCGCGAGCATCCCTTCAAACTGGTGGGGCTGTCCGAGGGCATCAAGAGCTTCACCACCATTCCTCTGGTCTTTCTCTCCTACAACGAGATGAACCGCATGTTCGCCGAAGCAGGCTGGTCAGACCTGACCTGTTACATCGTCGTCAAGCTCAGGAATCCTGCCGATCAGGATGCAGTTGTTCATTATCTGCGCGACAAGCTCAAGGACAACGATGTCTTCACCAGGGATGAATTCATCCGCAAGACCATCATGTACTGGACGGTCCAGACCGGCATGGGCATGGCGTTTTTCATCACGGCCGCACTGGCACTGATCATCGGCGGTACCATTGTCGGCCAGACCATCTATGCCAGCACCCTCGAGCACCTGCGCGAATATGGCACGCTCAAGGCGATTGGCGCGCGCAACCAGGAAATCGATCAGGCCATCTTTGCCCAGGCGGGATTCAGTGCGGTGGCAGGTTACCTGTCAGGGGTGATTGTGGTGCTGCTCATGCGCAGCGGCATCGAAAGTGCCGGTGTTCCGCTTTATCTCAGTCCCACGCTGTTTGCAGGATTATTTGTCTCAATCTTTTCCATGTGTCTCGCTTCGGCCTGGTTTTCGGTGGCCAGGGTGCACCGGCTTGATCCGGTCTCTGTATTCAAAGCCTGATGACGATGCCAATCCTCGAAGCGAACAAGGTCAGCAAGGTTTATGGTGAAGGCGATACGCGGGTGGTGGCGGTGGATGCTGTCAGCCTCAGCCTCAGTCCAGGCGAAGTGTTGCTGATCATGGGCCCTTCAGGTTCTGGCAAGACTACGCTGCTATCCATGATGGGCTGCATCATGCGGCCAACGGCGGGCGAGATCCGCGTCGAGGGACAAAGCGTGAGCGGCCTGTCGGAGAAACAGTTGCCCGAGATCCGCCGACAGTACATCGGCTTCGTGTTTCAGTCCTTCAATCTGTTTCCCTCGCTGACCACGCAGGAGAATGTTGAACTGGTGCTCAGGCTCAAGGATGGAGACAGGCGTCGGGCTCGTGACCGCGCCTTGCGGCTGCTCGATCAGGTTGGACTGGCCAAACGTGCTCACCTTTACCCCGCAGACCTCAGCGGCGGCGAAAAGCAGCGCACTGCGCTGGCTCGTGCCCTGGCCGGTGACCCACCCATCATTTTGGCGGACGAGCCTACCGCCAACCTGGATTCCCGTACCGGTCAGGATGTGCTCTCCCTGTTGCGCGGACTCGCAGAACAATCCGGCAAGGCCATTGCCATCGTCAGCCACGACCCCAAGGCCGAGGTCCAGGCTCACCGGGTGGTGGAGCTGGAAGACGGTAGAATCAAATCATGAAGCGATTTCTCGTCCCCTTGCTGCTGGTTGTGCTGGCCATTGGTGCGTTCATGACCTACCAACTGGAAAAGCGCCGCTCTGCCGGTCCTGCGCTTTCTGTTTCCGTACCGCGCTACGTGGCGGCGGAGGGCAAGGTTGAAACCATGCCGGGTTACGATATCAATCTGGGCACCGGGGAACTGAACGGCAAGGTGGCAAGAATTCTGGTGCAGGAAGGTGACGCGGTGACAAAGGGGCAACTGGTGGTCGAGCTGGACAATTCCGACTTGCGTGCCCAGGTGGAAGCAGGACGGCGTCAGCTGGCGGTATCAGAAAGTCAGCTCAAGGACCTGCTCGCTGGGTCACGGCGCGAGGAAATCCGCCAGGCGGCTGCCGCGCTTGAAAGCGCCACCGCAGCGCAGCAGGAAGCCGAGCGGCAGTACCAGCGCTACAAGGACCTGCAGGCGCGTGGCATGATTTCGCCCGCCGCGCTCGATGAACGTGAACGGGACATGAAACAGGCGCAGGCTCAGGCGGAGGCGGCCAGGCAGCAGAAACAGCTGCTTGAGGCCGGGCCAAGGGCAGAAACCGTCAAGGTCAGCCGCGACCAGGTTGCCCTGGCCCTGGCCAACCTGGAACAGAGCCGCCAGCTGCTTGACAAGACCCTGCTTCGCTCGCCCATCGCCGGCACCGTCATCAAGCGCTACCTGGATGAAGGGGAAGGCGTCACACCGGAGATTCCCATCCTGGCCATCGCCGACATGAAGCACATCTGGATCAATGCCGAAGTGGACGAGACCGACGTGGGCCGCATTGCGCTGGGCGACCCGGTGACGATCAGTTCGGAAGCCTACCCCGGCAGGGTATTCAAGGGCAGGATCAGCCAGATTGCCGATTATGCGGGTGAGCGCAGGGTCAAACCCAACGACCCTGCGGTCAATCTGGGCCTTAAGGTGGTGCAGGTCAAAATCGGCCTGGACCAACCTGCGCCTTTCAAATTGGGGATGACGGTGGATGTGAAAATTACCCCTGGAAGGGCACCTGTCGGAACGAGTGGCGCTCACTCCTTGATCAAGGGATGAACCATGCATGGCATTGACCCGCTGGCCTACTTCAATCAGGTGGCCATGAAAATGGACCAGTTTCGCACCCGCGAGGAAATCCAGACCGTGCTGGACGAGCTTGAGTACCTGTTCGAAGTCATCGACCCAGAGCTTCAGGACGGGCCGTATCGCATCATCGAAATCCTGCGCGACAAACTGGCTCGGCTGTGAGCGACGTCCGCTGTTACGCCATCAGACGGGTCAATCCTTTTCAGGGCATTACCCAAATCGTCGAGCGGGAATCAAGCCGGGCATTAACCGCGGATGGAATCAACTGGGAACTGCAGCTCGCCGCGGATCGGCCCTCCGGCTGGGGCAGCCTCAACCGCAACACGACGGAGCGCAGTTACGTCCGCTATGGGGTATGGTCTGAACAGGAAGGTCTGGCGCGCTTCCCGGCCAATCCCCAACTCGATGCCCAGGCCTTGAGATCGGAAGGCGAGGCGCTGCTTGAAGCGGTGCAAAGCCACCGCAGTCGGTTGCCGTTTCCACCTGGTGATGACTACGAACGCTGGCTGCTCGATAACCTAACCCGCGAGCCCATCGCCTTGCTGGCAACCGCAAGTGAAGACCGTTTTGCCGTGCCCATGCGCGGTGCCCAATGGCAGGCGGCCCTGGGCCAATCACGGGAGTTTGAGTCGGCAAGCCTTACGGACGCAGGGTTGACTCGGCAAGGCCAGCCGCGCCGTCATCTGGATTACCTGGAACGCACGCTCAATAAGCGCGGCCGGGGTGCAGAGTGGTTTAGACGTGAAGAAAGCGGAAGTGGCGTCAGTCTCGATGGCACACAGTCTTGGCCGGGGGAAGATTTTCCGCCGCTGCCATGGACAGAACACTGGCAGGGGGAGGAGGTGGGCGCCTTCGCCGATTACACCGCCTTGCATGCGCCGCGCCTGCTTATGCTCAACCTGCCTTTGGCGATGCGTGATCGGCTGGAAGCTTTGGCGAAAACTCAGCCCGCACAGGTCGACAGGCTCTACCCGCTTTACCCTGAGGTGGCTGATGCAGAGCGGATGAGGCAAATTCGGGTAATGGGGCGACTGTTTGCTTCAGGCTGAGTGTGGGTTAACCCGCGCCTGCAAGGGCGAATATGCGCTCTGCGGGCTGAATAAACCCTGCCAGGCAGAGATTATGATCGACGACAGTAAAGCATTCCGGGCATTTGCCGATAGACAGTTAAGGAGAGGCTGAGTAATCCGCCTTTGCGAGGAGTGCAACGACGAGCAATCCAGAAATAGAAATCTTACTGAATTGCTCGCAATGACTGGCTTATCGAATGATTCAGTGTTTGGCTAGGGGGTGCGCCACGCTCTGCTGAGGAAACGGTGCCCCGTTGCAGGCCTCGGAAACCATTAACTTCAGTTGGCTGCAGATCGAAAAGGCCATGATGCAGGGCTTGAGAAACAATGCAAAGGGTAATTCCCCGTGGAGGTGGTTTTGATGCTGAATCGTCTTGTTGGAATGCTTATGGGCGGCAGGGCCCGTCAGCATAAAGAGGCTGGAACTGATGCATTGGCCACCCCGTCAGGCCAAGACGAAGCCTTCCTGAGGTTGAACGCGATTGCACCCTTGGCGAGTGAGGTTAATAACCCGCCCGCCAATGGAGAAATCAAGCCGACTGACGCGGACGAGTCCCAGCGCGGCAAATCGATAGTGTGCCGTGAGGCCGTATTGGGCAAGGACCAGAGGGTGGCCGGGTATTTCTTCATGTTGCGGCATGGCGTCAACCTGCGGGTGCGTGCCTCCAGCACCATCACCCAACGCCTGTATGACGAAGTGCTGTTGCGCAACCTGCAGGCCATGGATATTCAGAGGTTGCTTGGGCACCGACTGGCCTTCATTGATGTGTCGGCAAGTTCCCTGGAATTGCCTTTGCTGGAAAAGCTGCCGCCGCAGGGCACAGTGTATGTGGTGGGTCCCAACGTGAAACTTGCTGCCAATGCGGAATCCCTGTTTCCCCGCCTGGCTCGTCTGAAGGCGCTGGGATATCGCATTGGCTTGCAGGGCGCCGGGGTGAATACCCAGGGCATGGCGCCCTTTGTGGAACTGGCGGATTTCCTGTTTATCGATATCGGTGGAAACGATATCCCGACCATCAAACATCAGGTGGATGCTGCGGGCGGACTGGCCCCGGCCATGAAGTTCGTGGCAACAGCCATCCAGACCCTGGAGGAATTCAACGTCTGCGCCAGGTTGCCCTTCTCCTTTTATCAAGGACCCTTCATTACCAGCCGGGAAGAGTGGGCCGCACCAAGGATGGATGCGGGGCGCATCAGGATCGTGGAGCTGTTGAACAAATTGCGACGCGATGTGGAGGTGGCCGAGTTGACTGCCCTGTTCAAGCAGGACCCCGCTCTATCCTTCAAGCTGCTGCGTTACATCAACTCGCCGGGAATGGGGTTGATAAACAAGGTCGGCAGCCTGGATCAGGCGCTGATTGTGCTGGGCCGGCAGAAGCTTTATCGCTGGCTTACCCTGTTGCTGTTCACCAGCGGAATGACACGCGGGCTGGATTGGGCGATCATGGAAAATGCCTTGGTGCGTGCCCGGCTCGCAGAACTGATTGCGCAGAATTCCCTGCCCGCGGATGAGCGGGACGAACTGTTTGTGGCAGGAGTGTTCTCCCTGCTGGACATCGTTCTGGCCACGCCCATGGAGGCCGTGCTCAAGCAGGTCAGCCTGCCCCCACTGGTTAACGAAGTGCTGCTGCATCATCAGGGCAAGTATGCACCCTATCTGGACCTGGCCATCGCCTGCGAGCAATCCGATGATGCAAACATTTCCGCGCTGGCGGAAGCCATCGGGCTGGACAGCAATCAGGTCAACAATTTGCATCTTGATGCGCTGATCTGGGCTCAGCAGGTCAGTGAATAGCTCTGGTTTGAGAAATACTCAATGGTACTGATTCGCTGGTGCGGTTGGGTAAGGGGGAAGTTGGCCGCGCAGCTCAAAGTGTAATGACACGATGTCGCCTCGTAGAGCCGGCCATTGCTCATACACCAAGTAGTTGCGGCGATTTCATCCTGACCTCCACTCGTCCAAATGATGCTGGGTTTCTTTCAAGCTTTGATCCAGCTGGTTTGCTAGGCTTTCTCGTAAGTAATAGCGGCAATTGTGGCGCCTTGCGGGCCCTGAATCACGCAGGATCTCCGACGTCCGGAACATCCTGTGGCGGGACCAATAATTTGGCCCCAAGCTGTCGCGCGGCTTGCGCCGTCAAATCAACATCATCGACGGTGACATAGGCGCCCCACATCGGCGGCATTCCTTGGGGTTTCGGTGGAATGGCCATGATGCCGCCTATTCCGTTGCCTCGCACCTTGACCACAGTGTAGGTCATCTCAGGCATCGGCATGTCCTCCATTTCCCAGCCGAAAAGTTTGCCGTAAAACGCCTTTGCCGCCGCGACATCCTTTGTCATCTGCTCGCACCAGCTGAATGCGCCATGTCGATTGCATTGCTCGTCCATTTTGGTTTCCTCCTGGTTCTATTGATGGGGAATAGGCTCTTGTCACCTGTCCACTGACCACTTGCATCTATGGGCTCGGACACACAGGAACAATTCGGTCTAGGCGCTATTTCAGCGCTGTCTGGATTTCCGCAAGACCACTTTCAGACTGGGGCAATGGCCGGATTTCCCAATCCGCGGGCCGCAGCTTCCAGTTCCCGTTTCTGAACCACTGCATCAACGCCTTTCGTCTTTTTCTCCAGCTCAGCCACCTGCACGTCGGCGTGCCTGCAAAACCTGGCCCGTTGGATAGGCAACGGAAAGCGCGTCCTCACGGCCAAGACGATTTAGCCGAATTGATCCATAAGTCCGCGGCTCGCTTGGGCAGTACCGAGTGGCAGCCGATTCATCTTTCACAACCCGGATTCCTGATTGTATTTCCGTTTAGCCGCGACTCGGAAGGTGAAATCTTTTGCGCATCGCGGTCGCCTTGCGTTACCCAGGGGCATGTCCTAAGCTTACTTTCGCTAGGTCGGGTCAACGCCAGCACGCCAGTAGAGGAGGCCTTGCATGTCACGCGTTAGCTACTATTGCTGTCTCTCGGCGCTCGCTGCGCTCACCGGGTGTGGGACCTTGTCGCTCTCCGCGCTGCACGATCCGCTCTACCGTGCCAGTGCCCACCTATCGACGATCACAGCCAGCGCGCGCGATACCGACAGCGGCGTCGCAGAGATACGCATCGACGTCGTGGAAGGGGAGCTCACCGCTTGCGCCGGGGTCGGCGGTCTGACACCCAGCCTCGTGCCATGCCGCACCAATGCGGTTGCGCGCTCGCGTATCTGCACCTTCGCCAACGTCAAGGCCCCAGTGAGTTGTTCGTTCCCTCTCCAACTGGGCGACCAAAGACTGATTACCTATACGACATCGGCGCGCAGCGGATCCGGCAAATCGGCGAGCACCGGCGCAATCACCTATGCTGGGGGTGCCCCCCTTACCCAGACGCAAATTCTTGGCATTCTTACGATACCGTGGGAAACGGCGCGTCCGGTCTGGTGGCATACCGACACCCCGGCGGGCGGCGCGGCGCCAGCCGACAAGATTGATGTCGGGTTCTTCCCCGATGCCGATTTCGCCGGAAATTACCAAACCTTCACCGATGGCATTCAGCCCATCGTGCTTGGCGCCTATTTCAACTCGACCGACCAGTTCGCCAACACCTACACCTTGTGGAAGAACCTGTTTAATTTCTGGGCCGGCCCCGACGGGGCGGATGCCCAGGATTGCACGCGCAGCTTCACTGGCACGGCGGCGACGATCGCCGGTGTGACCGACGGCGACGTCATCCTCCATCAGAATCCCTTCCGGGACTGCGCGTCAATTGCGCTGGGCGGATCGGGCAGCACGCAAACAACACTGAGTGACGCCGCCTGGGTGTTCACGCATGAGAGCGGTCATTATCTGCATGGACTCGGCGACGAGTATGTGGGCGGCGGCAATGCGTCTGTTTCCGACCCACCCAATATCTATGCCTCGCAGGCTGCCTGCCAGTCAGCGGCCACCCCGCTTTCCATCAATTCAAGCTTCTGTGCGCAGATAGGGACAACGGGCAAGTGGCGCATGGATGACGGCAATCCTACGACCATGGAGGACCGCGTGCTGAACAGCGACTGGCGCACGGCCAGCGGAGTCGCGATTAACCGGCGCGTGTCCAAGTGCGGTGGCGGCGCCTGCTACTAAAGAGGGGACAAGCGATGCGCGAGTTACTGATTAGGATACTGGCAATGGGAATGCTTTTCGCTGCCGCCGTTCAAGCCCAGGACAAGCCCCAGATCCGCGACACCGAACCGCGCCCAGTGGCGCCTGCGGACGATCCCGTCAACAAGTGGGTCAGCGCGTCAAGTGTTGATGCGCTGGTGATCGTTCTGACCATCGACGGCGCGTTGATCACTCTTGACAGCGCCACGCCGGCGCGCGTCCCGCGCGCGTCCACCGTGCGTGCCGAACCGGTTCCCGGCGACCGTGTCACCGTGACCGGCTTCGCCGAAGGCGCAAAGGTGTCGGACTCTGCAGTGCCCGATCAGGTCTTGAACGCCCAGGAAGGCGTCGGCCTGGTCCGCGTCAGCAAGCGCCAGGTGATGCTGTCGCTTGCGGCGCCGCGCGCGCTCGACACCATAGAGATTTCGGCGCCCGCGACGGGCGCCACGGCGCGTTTCGACGTAAGAGCAGCGTATGCCCCGTATTGCAAAGGCGAAAAACCCGACCCCAGGTACTGCCCGCCCCGCCAATCAGGGAACTAAAGCGCGGCATCACAATCCTGATTACGCTTGATCCAGGGATTTGCGCGAAACAGGCCCCCTTGGAGTTGTGGGGCGCTTTTGACCTAACGCGTCACATCTAAGCCGGTGGAACAAAATGCGCCAAGCCCGTCGCTTGGCACGAAACGGCAATCCCTGCCCGCCCTCCGATGGTCCGTTCAGGCGCAATTGGGCAGCGACCCAAGATTGTTGCTGGTACCGCCACCGGCGACGGTACGCAGGTACGGGCGGCCACTGCTGCTGCGCGCGACGATAACTTCGGCGCGATCGCCGTCAGGCCGTTCTACATAGAAGCGCGTATTAGCTTGGATCTCCGCAGCCGCCTGCGCAATGGTATACATCCATGGCACCGCGTCGGCGCCTTCGCCGCTGACACCCCCGACATGGGTGAGTGTTTGCCATGCGCCTCGACGCACGCAGGAAATACGCAGCACGCGAGGTGCGCGCGGCATGCTCCATACCCTGATCCTCACCTGGAAGGAACCGTTTCCTCCACCAGGGCTCTTGCTGTTGATGCGCAGCCAGAGTGGACAGGACTCATGGTACAGAAAGCGTTCGCGCGGCCGGTATTCGCCAATGAAAAAATAGCCGCCGAGCCTGCCCAGCAGGCAGTTGGGATGCGCGTTGACTGGGTCCAGAGCCCCAAACAACGGCCAGGTGGCATCCCAACTGATATCGTTTTCCCAGCCGTTCGGGCCGTTGTTGCCGTGCAGGTAATCGGCAGCCCAGATTGATCCGGTGGCTGAAATCTCGTATTCGTCGCCGTCATTGAGCACGATTCCAGTGTCGACATCCCCATCGGACTGGTTGACCGTGATGGTCTTGTCGATCGCTAGCGTCACCGGTTCTGGCGGCAGCGTCGGCGCCGGTACATCCGGCTTTAGCGGCGGCTCCTCGCTGTCGAACAGCTCCGCCCCGTAGGAATAAACCGTCGGTGTCGGCGTACCCTGTATGGCCTCGACTGGCAGGGCAAGACCAGGGGGGACAGTCTGTGCCTTTGCCAGCACATTTGGCGGAACGGCAGGCGTCAGCCAGCCCAAGGTGTTGCTCGGCAGGGTGGGGAAGCCGGCCGTTGTCACCGGGTTGCCCGCGTCGGCGCGTCGCTTCGCATGCAGCCACGCCAGGGCCAGGCCGATTTGGAAATCCATCGCCGGTTGCATCACTTCCTCGGTATGGTCCCATTCTTTGTCCTGGTTTAGTACGTCCACCACCGGCATGTCGCTGTTGAATTTGGCACCCTTGGCTGCATCATTGTTGGTCAGCTCGTTCCATCTCTGGTCGAGCAGCTTCTTGAGGTTTGCTTCCTCCGCTGCACCAGCGCCCAGCAAGATCGCCACGGCGCTGGCAAAGCAACCTTCGGCCAGCGGGAAATCGTCCGGTTCCAGATTCGGATGGTTGCGCCGCTCGGCCAGCCAGCCCAAGTAGGCATCCCGCACTGTCGTGTCAGGGTCGTCGAGCGCCGACAGCCCAATATAGGGCGGGAATGTTGCGGCGTAGGCGCCGCCCTTGCCGCCAGAGAGACTGCTGCCGAACATCCAGCCCATGAAGCGGAGGTTAGGTGCAACGTTCTCCATCAGAAGGAAGGCTACGGCGACTTCCGCAGCCGCAGAGTCATCCCTGACGTCGAAGCAGCCACGCGCCTGATAGATAGCGTACGTGCGGGCCATTGGCACCGACTCCAGCGGCAGGGCCGCACCCAGCAGTGCTGCGGGTATGCCAGCGGCCGGCAGCGCGATACCCGCGAGCGGCACCGCTTCTGGAACAAAGGCGAAAATGCCGAGGGTTGCGATCACGTTGGTCACCAGCGGCGCGATCAGGGGGCCGCCGACCACGCCGAGGGCGGTCCACCACGTTAGCGCATCGGACAGGCAGCTCCAATAGCCAGCCTTGCGCATCGCGCCTTCGAAGTTGGTACGCGCTGCATAATCGTTTCCGGTAATGCTTTGCAGCGCACGGTTCAGCGGAAATTCGAGCGCCGGCAGGACGCCCGTTGCACCGCGCATGTTCAGGCCGCCCGTCGGCCGAACCAGCAGCCAGGCATGCTCGGCGAGGTAATCACCGAGGTTGTTGGCCTGGCGCACGATCTCCGTACGGATATTGACCGATTGGGTCAGCTTGCTGATCATGGCATAGCTCAACACTAGGCCCACCAGCTCGTCCATCGAGACTTCCCAGCGCCGGTAGCGGTCGATATAGCCCCATCTCCCTGCACCGACTTTGTTTTCATCCGCCTGTGTATAGCGGAGGGCTTCCTGTTCGCCCATCAGATTGACCAGCGTGTCGCGGCTGCGGCGCGGCCAGTGCCGCGGATCGGTCGACGGACTGCAGAACATGTAACGGCCTTCTTGAGCAACGAGAAACTCGTCCGAAATGGCCGGCTGCGCACCCTGCAGGCGCCACCTGTCGGACGAGATCGGATCCCAGCGGATGGGGTAGCCATCGAAGTGGTTGCCCGAAAACTTGTACAGCGTTCTCAACGTATAAACTGCGCTGTGCAGGATGCGCTGCGCATGAGGCTGCCCCAGCGCGTCTTCCACCGCGAGGCAGCTCAGCAACAGCGAGCCCATCAGCAAGGGATTGTCAGTGTCGCGGGTTCGATCCCAGCGGGCGAGCTGCTGGTCGTCCACGCCGAGGTCCAGTACAGCGTCGGTGTGACTGCCGGTGGCCAGTCGATTGTTGTGGGAAAAGTAGTTTGTCCGAAAGTAACGTCCAAGCGCGAAATGACGGGACAGAAACGCGGCCCGAAGCTGTGCGTAAAGCGTTGCCAATTGCTGATCGCTAGCCATGTTTCTTGCCTCCCTTTTGGCGAGCTTGCGGGGGATGGCCTCGAAGCACGGCAGGCGCGTATGGCCGGCTCACCGACGCGTACCTTGCCCGATTGGCGTCCCTGCAGAACTGGCAGAACACAGAAACGAGCAGCGTGGCTGAGACACCAACGCGTGGCCGTACGAGCATCGTCATTGCTAACGCCTCCTGCAAGAAATCGAGCAATGTGCCTTGCACATACCTTCGAGATATCTCAAGTCTTGGCTAAAGGACAGGCTTCAACGTTCTGGCACAGTGTGAAGCTCTTTCAATCTAGCACGGCAGCAAGCCGCCGGATACGCAAACTGGCAATAAGCATTGGCTGTTCATTCAGGTTCTGCGTATCCGCACGAGTTCTTCCCATTTGGCGCTTGGGTCTGATTCCGTTGCGCTTGCTTGCCATTGCAGCGAACACATAGAGGCCGACGAACCCTGCTGCGCTCGAGGACCATCCGGCGGCACGCACCCGAAAGTGTGCGCAATAACCGGCGCACGCGTTGCCGCGCTGTCGGAAGCCATCAGGCTGGATAGTACGGCAGGTCAACACCCTGCATCTTGATGCGCTGATCTGGGCACAGCAGGTCAGCAAATAGCTACTGTTGGGGAAACGCTCATTTATGCTGATTATGTTGGCGGGGAAGGTCTTCGGCCGGGGGTTGCCCAGCAGCAAGTGACTTTCTCTTGCTTGGCCAAGAGAAAGTCACCAAAGAGAAGGCCACCCGACAGCGTAGCCCTTCGGGTTCCCTTGCCAACAGGCTCAAGCCGGGCGATGCGGAAACTCGCTTCGCCTTAATCGCTCAGGAAGCGAAGCTCTAGCATCTGCATCGCGTTTACCCGCTTTCTTCCGCTGGCTGCGGCAACGCAGATGGGAGGGAACACTACGTGGATCACGGCTTTATGGTATTTGACCCCATTTGTTCTTTGTTCATCCCTACACGAGGAACCAATCCCGCTTCGTCTTCAAGTCCAAGGAGTTTTAAGATGACATCTTTATCATCGGCAATTCCTAGTGAAAGGTTGTCAGGTGTAGAAGCTATGAATCTAGATGGTTTAGGCATAGTGACTCCTAAGGGGGCTGAAGTTGAGTGGCCCCCGAGAATAAATTGAGATAGTTGCGGCGAATCGAAATCTTTAGAGAGGCGCAAGCCGCCTGAAGGACGGGCCGCCTCGAACGTACGGCTGGCCGGCGCGGAGCGCCTGTCCAGCCCAAAGTGAGGGCAACTGCGGCTCCGTCGGCGCGGCTCGAAAGGGCGCCGACTGGTGAGCTGGTCAATGGCAACTTGGCTGGATGCACTGCAAGCCTTGATTCACGCGATAAAACGGGCGCCCGCGCCGCGCCAGCACAATTTCAACAGCTTGAATCTTACTGAACGATGCCACTTGAACGACTAATCAAGTGCAATCGTATTGAGATACAGTGGTTACCTTCCATCGGCTGATTTTTTTGATCAGTGGCCCTAGAGGGCGCCGGGCCTGCCCTTGGCGATGACGTTGGGAAATGGTCAGATCGCCAGGCAGCCCGGACTTTGGTTCAGCGCTTAGTAGCGGCCACCGCCACCGCCGCCGTATCCACCACCGCCGCCGCCACCGCGTTTGCCACCGCCGCCGCCGAAACCACCCCGGCCGCCGCCACCGCCGCCGAAGCCGCCACGGCCACCTGCTTCCTTGGGACGGGCTTCATTGACCGTCAAGGCACGGCCGCCCATGTCCTTGCCGTTAAGCGCGGAAATGGCTGCCTGCGCTTCCTGGTCGCTGCCCATTTCAACGAAGCCAAATCCCTTGGACTGGCCGGTGGTGCGATCGGTGATCACTTCGGCAGACTGCACCGTGCCATGCGCGGCGAACATCTGCTCCAGATCGCCTTTGTTGATGTCGTAACTCAGGTTGCCGACGTATAACTTCTTTCCCATCTTGGGAGCTCCTTCAGAATGCCGTCATCGATGTCACGCCCCCTATGGGCTGTGGTCTAGACGGAATGAACACGGTAATGCAGATACAACAGGTCGCAACAACGATAATCACACAAGATGGAATCGGGTGCGCTGGGTTGAACAGTATCCTTATTGCTTGACAGATACTATTTCAATCGCCGCATCTTGTCACAAACTTATTAACGGGCGTCCATCAGAACGGCAAGGTCAGTCCTGCAGCCTGTTCCTTGATGACACGGCGGAAATCCTCCTGGATGTGTTTAAGCGCGGCTTCATTGTCGGCTTCGAAGCGCAGGACGATGACGGGTGTGGTGTTGGAAGGGCGGGCCAAGCCGAAGCCGTCGGCATATTCCACCCGCAGGCCATCCAGGGTGATGACTTCCTGTGCATCCGGAAACTTGGCGGTTTTCTGCAGTCTTTCCATCAGGGCATAGTGCTCGCCTTCGGCCATTTTGATTTGCAGTTCGGGCGTATTGATCGTGTCGGGCAGGCTCTTGAGGGTGGCACTGGGGTCAGCCTGTTTGCTAAGGTATTCCAGCATTCTTGCCCCCGCGTAGAGGCCGTCGTCGAAGCCGTACCATCGCTCCTTGAAGAAGATGTGTCCAGACATTTCACCTGCCAGCAGCGCGCCGCTTTCCTTCATTTTGGCCTTGATGAAGCTGTGGCCGGTCTTCCACAAAGTGGGTTTGCCGCCGCGTTTGCGTATCCAGTCGAACAGGTTGCGGGTGGATTTGACATCGAAAATGATTTCAGCTCCGGGGTTGCGCGACAGCACATCGTCCGCGAACAGCATCAACTGCCGGTCGGGAAAGATGATGGTGCCATCCTTGGTGACCACGCCCAAACGATCGCCGTCGCCGTCAAAGGCAAAGCCGAGTTCTGCATCGGATGTTTTCAGACGGGCGATCAGGTCCTGCAGATTTTGCGGCACGGAAGGATCGGGGTGATGGTTGGGGAAGGTGCCGTCGACCTCGCAAAACATTTCTTCCACCGTGCAACCCATGCGGCGATAGAGTTCCGGCGCAAACGCGCCGGGCACGCCGTTGCCGCAGTCAACGATGATCTTCATTGGACGAGCCAGCTTGACGTCAGAGGCGATGCGGTTAAGGTAGGCCGGCGCGATGTCATGCACACGATAGGTGCCATGGCCACTGACGAGATTGTTCTGCTCCAGTCGCACGCGCAATTTCTGGATGGTCTCGCCGGACAGCGTTTCGCCGTCCAGCACCATTTTCAGTCCGTTGTAATCCGGCGGGTTGTGCGAGCCGGTCACCATCACGGCGGAGTTGGTGCCCAGTTCATATGCCGCAAAGTAGGTCATGGGCGTCGCCACCATGCCCAGGTCGATAACATCAGTGCCGGCTTTCTGGATGCCGCGCGCCAGGGCAGCGGCAAGGTCGGGGCCGGACAGGCGGCCATCGCGGCCGATGCAGATGGCAGTCTGGCGGCGCGCCTTTGCTTCGCTGCCAATGGCGTGGCCGATGGCCTCGACGATTTCCGGGGTAAGTGTTTTGCCCACGATACCGCGGATGTCGTAGGCTTTGAATATTTCCTTGGGCAGATTCATTTCGAGCTCGGTCAATCAATGGAACGACAGGAATTATATCGGCCCCGTGTGAAAGGCCCTATTCGCCCATCGTCATGTTGATTCGGCTTGAGAAATGGGATCGCCACGGCCTGACGGTCTGGCGATGTCGGCCAATCCGCCATTGCGACCATCACGAAGCATAAATCCAGTCAAGGGAATAACGTATCCGCACCTCAGGTGCGTGGCAGTTCGTTCTCAGCGGACCTGCGAAAGAAACCCAGAATACGTTTGGGCAGCCAGTCGATGTTGCCGGGAAAGGGTCCGCTGGGGAATGCAACATGGCCGCCCGTGTCGGGCTGTTCTAGGGCAACGTTGGCAGAAACATCCCGCTGGTCAGGCAGGGCAGTGGCCGGCAGGAAGGGATCGTTCTTCGCATTGATTACCAGAGTGGGAAGCGTGATGTGCTTCAGACCGGGCTTGCTTGATGTGTTGACCCAGTAATCTTCCGCGTCGCTGTAGCCATGCAGGCGCGCAGTGACCAGGGTATCGAATTCCTGAAAGGTGGTTGCGCTTGATATGGCGTTGGCATCCAACCCGCCAGGAAAGCGCTTGGCCTTTTGCAGCGCCTTTTTCTTCAGGGTGTAGAGAAAGCGCGCCGTGTAGGTGGCCCGGTTGAGGCCGCTGTCCAACGCATGGCCGGCTGTGCTCATGTCGAGCGGTGCGGACACGCTCACGGCAGCTTTGACCAGTTCGGTTGCTTGTTCCCCTTGATTGCCCAGCCATTTGAGCAGGGCGTTGCCGCCCAGCGATACGCCCACCGCATAGAGCGGTGCTTCCGGGTACCTGGCCTTGACGCGTTTGAGCATGGCTTCGATTTCTGCAACATCGCCCGCGAAGTAGGCGCGCAGCAGCCGGTTCGGTTCTCCTGAGCAGCCGCGAAAATGGGGCACGACCCCGCGCCAGCCTTGTTTCTTGACCGCATCCATCAGGTCGCGCGCGTAAAAACTCTGCGAGCTGCCTTCCAGGCCATGAAACATCACTACGATTGGGGCATTGTCCTTCTCTGCATCCACCCAGTCGGCATCGATGAAATCACCATCCGGCCATTCCCAGCGCTCGCGGCGGTAGGGCACTTCCGGGCCGTGCAAAAACGCAGCCGTGTAGAGGGTTTGCAGATTGCCGCCCGGCAGCCAGGCCGGGGCGGAATAAGGCTCCGATGCGAAGGCAGGCATGGCTAACATGATGGCAGCAATGGTTGCCAGCAGGTCAAAGGAAAGCGCCTCCGTCGCACAGGCGAACCAAGTTTGAACCGGCCATGGATCGTTGAAGCATCTTGGATACCCTCATTCAGCGTTCGCTGTTACAGGGGATTGCCGCGTGGTTGTCGGGTGCATGCACGGCTGTTCTCTGTGGGAACAGGTGGTCAGGCCCAGCCTGGCCCACCACCACCTGACAAGCTTGACCGGGGATGGGGGCGCCATATCTTCCCGCACCCCCACGGGCCTAGTGGTTAATCATCATCTTCATCATTTCCTGCAGGGCATCCAGGCGCTTTTCCATCGATTGCAAGCGGGCCATCATTGCTTCATCCCGTTCGCCACCCATACCACGCATGCCATCCATATCGCAGCCTCTCTTGCCCATCATGCCCATGCCACCCATACCACGCATGCCATCCATGTCGCAGCCTCTCTTGCCCATCATGCCCATACCCATGCCCATGCCACCCATACGGTGCATGTCGCAGCCTTTCTTACCCATCATACCCATGCCCATGCCCATACCCATGCCAGGACCCATACCCATGGCATTGCCGGCCAGCATCATGTTCTCATGCTGGGCGGCCATGTATTCCATCATCAGCTTCCTCCGTTCTGCTGGATCCGTTGCGTCCTTCATTTGCCCAACCAGGGCGTGCATCCGGTCCAGGTTTTCATCCATCTTCTGGAATTGATCAGGAGCGGCATCGACCGCAGGCAGTTCAGCGGCTGCAGGCGCAGAGGTTTCCGCGGGCGCAGACATGTCCATGGGCGCAGACATGTCCATGGGCGCAGAAGCGCCGGCAGGTGTGGCCGCATCAGCATTGGAGCCCTCCGCCCAGGCCGAAGCGGACAGCATCATGCTGATGGCAATAACGATCGATGTGGCTTTCATGGGTCTCTCCTAAAGGATTGTTTATCGAGGTGGGGTTAGCAGGATACACCTGCACGTTCAAACAACATTAGTACATTTCACGGGTGGTTGGTTCCGGATCAACAATGATAAGTGTGCCCTGAATCGGATTGGCACTAATCTGCGAAGAGTCCCCGGCCTTATCCTGGTTCTGCTTTGCAGGATTGTTGATGCAACACAGCATGGCCCTGGAGGGCCTGCCACTGCACGCATGACAGGGACGGAGAATTCAATCAGGTCGAGTGCGATGGCCGATTTCGTTTTGAAGCCACCTGAATTATGTAGCGCGTAGCAAGCGGGTTGCCTTTTCCGCGCAGCTTTGAGTGTGAATTTCCAATGCCTACGGCAGGCGGTCCAGAAAATGACATTTCTGTCATCTGGCAGGCTTGGGGATCTTATCGAAAGCTCTGTCTATTCAGGGCCTGTCCTTACTTCGTTTCGCTTATCGCGCACGCCATGCGCCCGTGGCTGGACGACGCGAATCTTCTTGTTGAGTCCTCACGCAGGCGCCGAGCCCTTGTTTCCCGGTTGGCAATGGGTGGCGATCCTATCCCGATGACGCTGGATCATCTCGGCGAACTTCCCGTAAGGCATAACGCGCTGCCACTTCAGGCTGGCCTTTCACTTGTCAAATAGGTTGCCGTAGTTGGTCCGCACAACGGATTCTTGGACCCTTGACGCAACGCCTGCCTTCTCCTGGTGGACGGCCATATTTGCTCTTTCTGACCTTGTCCAGGGGGTCGTTCAGATGGCGCATCGCATGAAACTTGTCGACGAGAACGACTGCCTGCGGCGCCCGCCGAGCAATGACATTGCGAAACGGCTTCCACATGTCCAAGACTGCCAGCCGAATGCCGCGTGCCTTCTTCTCGCCCGGTCAATCGCAGCATCGCTCTGCGTAGAACGGGTTTTCAGCAAGGAGATCGAGTCGCCTAAGACACCGCGAACCTCATCACGCGGATGGAAACCGGCAATCCGGTATGCGTCAACAAGACGTTGAAACTGGGTAACGTAGACATCGGCAAATCCTGCCCGTTTCCGATGAATCCTCAGCCCTTTGGGGCCTGCGTCCAGACTCGCAATGTGGGGCTATCAATGACCATTCTTACCCACACTTATGCCGAAGACCCGCAAAAATTTGCGGCGACAAAAGTGTGCCGGCTACCTTCCTGCGCTTCATTCCTAATCAAGCCTTCTCCCCATGCAGCAAGAGCAAGCCTCCCCAATGCAGGGCACTGGACAAGTTTTGCTCAAGCAATACTGCCCAGCGCGTTGCGGAAGGCAGAAAAATGGCCGAGCGCAGCTTCAGATTTCGTGCAGGCAAGCCGGAAAACATGGCAAGCACTTCATGAGCGGTGTGCCAGCGCGCGCCACGGTAGGCGCCGCTGCCGCCCTGCCTGCCCTTGTCCCGGTAGAGAAGACTGGAACGGTTCAGCCAGCCGATGGCAAAGTTGCGGCGGGCGACCCGCACGATTTCAGCCACGGCTTTTTGTTCGTCCGCCACAAAGCAGAGCGCGGCGATGGACAGCACATGATCAAAGCTCGAATCAGCGAGCGGCAGCGCCTGCGCGTCACCCTCCAGCCAGCGGATGGCAGGGTCGCTGTGGGTACGGGCGTAGTCCAGCCACTCGGGGTTGGCATCAAGGCCTGTGACGTGCAGGCCATCCTGCGCGAAACGACGGGTGAACCAGCCGGTGCCACAGCCTACATCAAGCAGGCTTTCCCCAGGACAGGCTGCAAGAAGGCGTGCTGCGAGACGGAACTCGGTTTCGCCGATCCAGCGCCCGCGTGGGGTGTCGTACCAGGCGTCGTAGGCGGCAGGCTGCATTGCAGAAGTTGGGGGGATAACGCCTTAGTGACCGGTTGGCTTGCTGGCACGGGCATTGGCATCGAAGCCGCCCTTGGCTTTCCAGCCCTCGAACCCGTCCTGCAGCACTTTCACGTTGTCATATCCCAGCAGACGCAGGGCGAATACGGCCTGGGCAGAGAGGCTCCCTGAATTGCAATACATCACCACCATGCGATCTTTCGGCAGCTCGCTGCGCCGCGCCACCGCCTGCCGCCACTCAATGTTGACCGCGCCCGGGATATGCTCCTTCGAATATTGGTCAGCGTCGCGGGCATCGACGATAAACACGTTCTTCCAGTCCTCTTTTGGAATCTGCTCCGGCCAGATCAGGCTGCTGCTGTATTCGGTGAAATCCATGTATGCAGAAAGCGCATCAACCACAGCGGGGTTTTCTTCCGGCCAGGCCGGAGTGGACATCAGAGTGAGGCTGGCCAACAGCGCAATCACGGTCTTGTTCACGGGGGTCCTTGTTGAGAAGATCAAACGGCTGGATTAAGGCGTGGGTGAGTCTCATCGCAGGCCAGCCAGACAAGAGCGCCAGAAGCAAACATCGTGGCGGCAGTGAACCAGAACCCCGCCTCGATGCCGCCGAACATTGCCGCCACTGCGCCCAGCAGCAGCGCACCAATGCCGTACCCAAGGTCACGCCAGAAGCGGTAGATGCCGATGGCCGAACCACGCCAGTTTGGATGGGCAATATCTGAGACGGCGGCGGACAACGTGGGATAGAGCAGTGCCATGCCGAAGCCCATCACCGCGGCAGCGAATGACCACCATAATTTGCCTTGGCCCAGCAGCACGAGCGCAACGCCCGTGCCGCACAGCCACATGCCCCCGACGATGGGACGCTTACGACCAATGCGGTCGGACAGGTGGCCGGTGAAGAACTGCGAGATGCCCCAGACGAAGCCATATACTCCTACCACCCAGCCGATACCGGCAAGGCTTAAGCCATGCTGATAAAGATAGACAGGGAAGAACACCCACACCAATGCATCGACAAATTTTTCCACCAGCCCCGCCTGGCTGACTGATGCCATGCGCGCGTCACGCCAGGACATGAGGGTGAATACCTCCCAGGTTGTGGGCGTGGCGGAAATATTGGTCGGATAGCGCGGTTTCGGTCCTGTCATCAAACCCGCGGCGTGCTTTTTGCCCTCGGCGTGAGCCCAGGGCAGCGTGTCCTTCACCCATAGCAGGGTCAAAAGGCCCGCTGCACCCACCACCACCAAGCCGAAGAGCATCAGTCCCTGGCGTGGTCCCAAGGCGGCAGCCAAATAGCCGGTGATAATGCCCGCCACTGCAACACCGAAATACCCGGAAAATTCGTTCAGTCCGATGGTGAGGCCGCGCTGTTCGGCAGTGGTAAGGTCGAGCTTGGATGTCTGCGTCATCGACCATGTGAGTCCCTGGTTCACCCCAAGCAGTACCGTCGCTGCGACGATCCAGTTCCACGAGGGCGCATACAGGATCATGAAGGGAATCGGCACCGCAGCCAGCCAGCCGAGAAACAATACTCTTTTTCGGCCAATGCGCTCGGACAGTCGGCCTGCTACGAAGTTGAGCGTGCCCTTGACGAAACCGAAGGCGGTGACGAAGGCCGTCAGCATCATGAACGAGTTCTTGGCTACGCCGAACTCGGATTCGGCGAGCGCCGGCACCACTGTGCGGAACATGCCTATGGTCAGGCCGACGAAAAACACCTGCACCAGTTGATGCGAGAACTGGGCAAGATTGATGCGGATGCCGTAGCGATAGTCGGAGAAATGCGTGGACGTCATGGCGACATGATGGGGAGCATATGATGGGCGGCACGGAGTTCTCGACGGGCCTCGGTGGCGACAGCCCAAGCCGAATGCAGGAACAGCCCACAAATGAAGGCGCCCACGACGAGGTCGGGCCACGGCGACGCGGTCTGCCAGACCGCCAGCGCGGCGAGCAGGACAGCGAAATTGGCGAACAGATCGTTGCGCGAGCACAGCCAGACGGAGCGCATGTTGATGTCCTCGGCACGGTGCCGCCACAGCAGGCCAAAACAGAGGGAATTGACTGCGAGCGCCAGTCCACCAATTGCGCCCATGGTTTCGAAACCGGGCGACTGGGGAAGCAGCAATTTATAGATGAGTTCGGCCAGAACGAACAGGCCGAAACCCGCCATCACTCCGGCCTTGGCGGTTGCGGCCCGAGCCTTCCACAGCAGCCCACGGCCAATCACCCAGAGACTGAAGCCATAGACCAGGGCATCGCCCAACATGTCCAGAGAGTCCGCCAGCAGTGAGACAGAGCCCGCCCGCAGGCCAGCGATGAGTTCCACCACGAACATCACGGCGTTGAGGATCAGCACTGTCTTGAGGGTGGCGCCCTGCCGCAGGTGCAGCTGCTCGATGGCGCAGGATTTGTCGTTGCAGCAGCTTGCCATATCAGAGCGCAACGCCCATTTTCCTCATGAAGGGCAATAGCGCCAGATATGCCACTCCCGTCAGCCCCCCAGAAACAGCCAGGCCAGGCCAGAAACCAATGCCCTGCCGGAGCAGCAGCGAGAGCATGGCGAAAAGCAGCAGGGAGGGGATCACCAGCCAAAAGATTTGCCCCGATAACCCGGCGATGGCGGTATCGGACGCACCGTCTATCCGCATCCAGACAAATGCAAGGAGCGAGGTCAGCGGAAGCGAAGCCACAAGTGCTGCGAAACCTGACTGGCGCTTGGCCAACTCTGAAACAGCAACAATAATCAGTGCGGTAATCAGCACCCGGACGACGTAATGGAGCATGTTCAGGTCATACCCAGATTCGCTTGAACCATGCGGTCCATCTCCGCCGGACGCGGCGGGATTTCCTTCGTCAGCGCCTCGATAAACGCAGTGCGATCGAGTGCCAGCATGGGATTCCAGCGTTTCTCGAAACCAATCGTCGAGACGGGTTTGCCCGAGATGCCTGCGCCGCAAACGCTGCCAGAGGTGTGGCCGGGATAAAGCTCGACTTCGGGCGGCAGGTTCATCAGACGCTGGTGCAGCGTGTCGTAAATCATGCCGGCCATTTCTGTTTCCTTGCCGGCCAGGTCGGGTCGGCCGGCACTGCCGACGAACAGGGTGTCGCCGGTGAGCGCGAACCACGGCGCTTCAGCACGTCGCTTGTCTGCCACCAACAGGCATATCGAATCCGGTGTATGGCCGGGAGTGTGGAGCACATCGATGAAGACGTTGCCCACATCAATGCGCTGGCCATCCTTCAGCGGCTCGAAAGGATACTTCACGCGGCCGATATTCGACTCGTGCAGACAGTAGACTGCGCCCGTCCTTGCCGCCAGCGCCCGGCCGCCGGAGTAGTGGTCAGCATGGACGTGGGTGTCGATGACATGGGAGATCTTCACGTCCTGTTTGGCGGCTTCATTGATGAACCAGTCCTCGTCGCCCAGCACCGGATCCACGGCGACCCCAACGTGGCATGACCCACAGCCGAAGAAGTAGGAAAGCGTGGCATCCCTGGCCAACAGTTGACGGAAGAACATCGTAGTCTCCTCGAGTTGGAATCAAGAACCTGGCATGCGCAGCATCAGCTTGAATGCTCGACCGGCAGGCCAGCTGCCAGCCACTCCGGCAGGCCGTCGGCAATCTTCTGTGCGCGGTAGCCGTTCTTTTTCAGTAAGGCCACGGCTTCGGCGGACATCATGCAGAAGGGGCCGCGGCAATACGCCACGATATCCTTGTCAGCCGGCAATTCGGCCAGGCGCTGCTTGAGTTCGGACAGCGGCAGCGAGCGAGCAAACGGCAGATGACCTGTCTCGTATTCATCAGCGGGCCTTACGTCGATGACGACCACGTCGCCGCGCCGGGCTCTTTCCAGCAGGCCCAGCCGGGTCTCGGCATCGAGTTTCTCCGCGGAGGCAAACAGCCGGTCCAAGGCAACCCTCAACTCCACCAGGTGTTCCTCGGCCACTGTTCGCAGGTTGACCCACAGGGCGCTGACATCCTCCCCCGACACACGATAGGCGATGAAGCGGCCATCACGCTTCGCTTCCACCAGCCGGGCTTCCTTGAGCACTTTCAAATGGGCGCTGGCCAGTTTGATATCGATGCTGGCCTCCTGGGCCAGCAGTTCGACCGTCTTCTCGCCCTGGGCAAGGATTTCCAGCAACTCCAGGCGTTTTGGGCTGGATATCGCCTTGCCGATGCGGGCGACCTGCTCGTACAGGAGATCTTTGAGGTCGCGTTTCTTCATATGCCGCATATTCTAACGATAATTAGAATGTGTCAAGGCAATCGGCTCATCATCATCGATGGCAGTTCGTGCGACAGCAATTCGGTCTCACGGGGAGGCAACGCTACTTCGCTACGGACGCGACACCATCTCGTCGCCACCATGCCCTGTTTCTTTGGGCACCCCATGGTCCGGAACGCCAGCGTAAAGGTGCGGGTTGGCCTGGAACCGCCTGCGGCACTGCTTCGAGCAAAAGGCACAGCGGATACCTTCGTACCCGAGTTGATTCTGGGGCGCTTCAACTTGCCTTCCGCATACGAATCGACAACGTTCCCATTCATGCTGGCCTCCTAACCGTCGGCCGCAGGGGTGTTGCGGCCAAGCAGCCTGGCATTGATCGCCACGATCACCGTGCTCAATGACATGAGGACAGCGCCCGCAGCAGGGGTCAGCAGCAGTCCCCAGGCAGCCGCCACCCCGGCAGCCAGCGGTATGGCGAAAGCGTTGTAGCCGGTGGCCCAGAGCAGGTTCCGCACCATCTTGCCGTAGGTAGCGCGGGCCAGGCCCAGGATGGCCGCCACGTCGCGTGGGTCGCTGCGCACCAGCACGATGTCGGCCGATTCGATCGCAACATCGGTGCCAGCGCCAATGGCCAGCCCCAGATCGGATTGGGCTAATGCGGGCGCGTCGTTGACGCCGTCGCCTACCATGGCCACGGTCAGCCCACGCGACTGTACCTCCTTGATCTTCTCTGCCTTTTGCTGCGGCAGCACTTCGGCGAAGAAGTCATCCATGCCCAGTTCCTTAGCCACGGTGCTGGCCACTGCGCGCGAGTCCCCGGTCAGCATCATGCATTGGATACCCATGCGTTTGAGGGCATCAACTGCCTCGCGCGATTCGGGACGCACCACGTCGGCCAGCGCGATGGCGGCGGCGGCCTTGCCGTCGACCAGCAGAAACACCAGGGTCTTGCCCTGCTCCGCGATTGGCTGCAGGCGTGCGTCATCCATCGGCAAGCCCTCGGCACCCAGGTATCCGGGGCTCACCACCTTGATGTCGTGTCCTTCCACCTTCGCCTCAGCGCCCCGGCCGGTAAGGTTGCGAAAGCCTGAAGCGGCTGGCAGTGTAATGCCGCGTTCCCCGGCGGCGCGAACGATGCCCTTGGCGATCGGGTGCTCGGACTGGCTCTCCAGGGCCGCCGCCAGCCGCAGGCATGCGGTCTCGTCCAGTTCGCTGAGGGTAACGACATCGCTGATCCCGAAACGCCCTTCGGTCAGCGTCCCGGTCTTGTCGAATACCACGGCCTGCAGGTTTCTCGCCCGCTCGAACGCAGCACGATCGCGTATGAGCAGGCCGTGGCTGGCTGACAGGCTGGTGCTGACCGCCACCACCAGTGGCACGGCGAGCCCCAGGGCGTGCGGACAGGCGATGACCATCACCGTCACCGCCCGTTCGATGGCGAACTCCAGACCGTGCCCGAGGCCGAGCCAGACTGCGAAGGTGATGGCGCCACCACCCAGGGCGATGGCGGTCAGCCACACGGCTGCCCGGTTGGCCAGGTCCTGGCTGCGTGAGCGCGATTCCTGGGCGCGGCGCACCATGTCCATTACCTGCGCGAGATAAGTCTCGCCACCAGTCTTGCGTATCTCAAGGGTGACGGCGCCCTCGCCGTTGACCGAGCCGCCGATCACTTCCGCGCCCTCACCTTTTTCCACGGGCTTGGATTCGCCGGTGAGCATGGACTCGTCCAGGCTGGTCTGGCCGGACATGATCACGCCGTCCGTTGGCACCCGCTCGCCGGGTTTCACCAGCACCCGGTCGCCGGCCTTCAGTTCGCTCACCGCAATGTCCTCGGTTGCGCCATCGGGCAGAAAGCGATGCGCCTCGGCGGGCAGCAGCCGCACCAGGGCCTCCAGCGCACCGGAGGCGCCCATGACCGACTTCATCTCGATCCAGTGGCCGAGGAGCATGATGTCGATCAGGGTGGCCAGCTCCCAGTAGAAACTCATCCCGGTAAGGCCGAAGGTGACGGCCGAGGAATAGAGGTAGGCGGTGGAAATGGCCACTGCGATCAGCACCATCATGCCGGGCCGGCGCTTGCCCAGTTCGTCCGCGAAGCCCTTGAGGAACGGCCAGCCGCCGTAGAAGTAGACGGCGCTGGCCACGGCGAACGCAGCGTAGCGGTCGCCGGGGAAGGTGAGGGGTGGACCCAGTCCGAGCAGCCCCCAGAAACCCGGCGAGATGGCCAGGATGGGAAGGGTCAGAACAAGGGAAATCCAGAAGCGGCGGCGGAAATCGGCCACCATATGCGCATGGTGGGTATGGCTGGAATGTCCTGAATCATGAGCCGCGTGATGCGGGCCCAGGGGTTCGGCACCGCTGTGCTCATGCATGTGTGATGTATGTGTGTTCATGCTTGCCTCCTACGACGTGTCCGGTTCTTTCGTGTCGCCCATCAGGCATCCCGCCACGGATATCCTGCTCGTCCAGGCGGCTCACCCTGAGCAGCAGACCCGCAATTTCCACCACTTGCACCCAGTCGCCAGGCCGCAGTGTGTCCGCCGATTCGGTGTTCGAAATCTCGCTGTGAACGCGCACAAGTGCAATGCGCTCGGCGACCTCGACCATGCGACCGATGGCGCCGCACATCGATTCCCTTCCGGTGATCACGGCCTGGTGCATGGCCTTCAGGACAAACCAGTACGACCACACCGATAGGGCAACGATCAGCCCGTACGCCGGCAGCGCCGCCGAGAGTGGCCACACCCACAACACCGCCAGCCCCAGCACCGGCATCAGCAATATGAGGTGGCACATGATGGTTCCCCGTTAGCCGGTCATTCCGGTGGGCTGTCCCTGATCGTTTGAATCCGCCCTGTCCCGGCAGGCCTTGTGAAAGTGGGGCAATGATCCAGATGTTGGGTTTTCATTGCCGGGGCGGATTGTTGGTACCGATGCCCGGGGGCTTGTTGCAGCACGCGCCGCCGCCTCCAATGGCATTGCTGCGCGCGTTCTGATCGAGAAACGCGTACCAGGCCGATCTGATGCGCCACCAGAAACTGCTGGGTCGCGAAACGCCAGCCTCGTCGAGCAGGCGCTCGATATCCCGGAAGCCGACACAGGAGGCATCATAGCGAACCCGCAGCCGACCGTTGCCGGATGCTCGCGCGTAAGCCACGCATTCGATCCGCCCTAAGTTCTGGATGGCGCGCTCCAGTTCCCCGGGATCGGCACCGGAAATCGGGATCGTGCGCGTCACTGCAAAGGCGTCGTTCCGTTCGTTCATGCTGTCGTCTTCCATGGTCAGCCCTCCTTGGCAAGTGCGACATTGTCGCAATACGCACACGCTACATATCTTGCACGAGACGCAGCGTCACAAAGCTGACATGGATATGACATTTCTGTCATGTGTGCCTGCATCCGTTGGGCTGTGGCAGGATATGTCTGGCTAACTGTCCAATATCCTGATGAAGATCCTCATCGTCGAAGACGAGCCCAAGACGGGCGATTACCTGAAACAGGGCCTGACCGAAGCGGGCTTTGTCACCGACTTGTCCCGTGACGGGTGGGAGGGCCTGGAATGGGCCAAGACCGGCCGGTACGACCTGTTGATTCTGGACGTGATGCTGCCCGGCCTGTCCGGCTGGCAGATTTTGGAAGGGGTGCGCAGGACAGGGCTCGATCTGCCGGTGCTGTTTCTCACGGCGCGGGATCAGGTGGCGGACCGGGTGAAGGGACTGGAGCTGGGCGCCGATGACTATCTGGTCAAGCCGTTCGCCTTTGCCGAACTGCTCGCCCGCGTGCGCAGCCTGATGCGGCGTGGCCGCGCCGGCATGGAGCCCACCCAGCTCCGAGTGGCCGACCTGGAGCTGGATCTATTGCGGCGCCGGGCCACCCGGGCCAAGCGAAGGATCGATCTCACCGCGAAGGAATTCGCGCTTCTGGAACTGTTCATGCGGCGTAAGGGTGAAGTCCTGCCGCGTTCAATGATCGCCTCCCAGGTCTGGGACATGAATTTCGATTCCGACACCAATGTCATCGATGTGGCGGTGCGCCGGTTGCGGCTCAAGATAGACGAAGGGCACGACCTCAAGCTTATCCACACCGTGCGCGGCATGGGCTACGTGCTGGAATCGACACGAGAAGGCCCGATGCTGTGAAGGCCCTGTCGCTGACCAGCCGCATCAGCCTCCTGTTTGCGCTGGCCGTCTCCGTCGTTATGCTTGCCACCGGTTTCCTCCTGGCCCGGGCGATAGAAGCGCATTTTGTGGAAAGCGACCGGCATGAACTCGAGGGCCATCTGGAACTCATCCGCCATTTGCTTGAAAGTGCGGATAGTCAGAAAGGGTTTGATCGTCTGCCCCAGGCTCTGGATGACGCCCTGGTTGGCCACCAAGGCCTGGCGGTGGCTGTGGTGGATGCGCGCGGCAAGATGTGGTTCGCCACGTCCGGAGCCGTTTTTCCTCATGCTCTGCTGCAGAGCCAGGACTGCCGCCGCCTGCCCGATTCCGTCCAATGCCTGGGTGGCGCTCTGCGGCAATGGCATCAGGAGGGCCATGACTACCGTGGCATGGTCGCGCCAATGCGCGCGGGCAACGGGGAGGTCCACAGCGTGGCAGTGTCGCTGGATATCAAGCACCATGAAGTGTTCATGAACAGATTCCGCGAACTGCTGGTGCTCTCCATGGCACTGGCCGCGCTCGCCACCGCCAGCCTGGGCTGGATCGTCACGCGGCGAAGCCTGGCGCCGTTGCGTCGGGTTACGGAGCTGGCCGCCGGCATCTCCGCCGAGCACCTGGCCAGCCGCCTGCCGGTGGCCGGCCTACCCCCGGAACTTCATGCCTTGGCAATGACCTTCAATGCCATGTTGACTCGCCTGGATGATTCCTTTCGACGCCTGTCCGAGTTCTCCTCTGACATCGCCCACGAACTGCGCACCCCTGTCTCCAACCTGATGACCCAGACCCAGGTCGCCCTTTCCGGCGCACGCAGCAATGAGGAATACCGTGAAGTCCTGTATTCCAACCTGGAGGAATACGAGCGCATGGCCCAGATGATCGGCGACATGCTCTATCTGGCCCAGGCCGACAACGGGCTGCTCAAGCCCAGCCAGGCCACGGTGGATCTCGCAGCGGAAACGCGGGGCTTGTTTGAGTACTTCGAAGCCTGGGCCGAAGAGAACGGTGTGGCGCTGGTACTTGAAGGAGTCGCGACCGTACCCGGCGATCGCCTGATGCTGCGGCGTGCGTTGAGCAATCTCGTATCCAACGCCATCCGGCACACACCACGCGGCCTGGTTGTGCATGTATCCATGGAGCTGCGCGGAGGTGTGGCCATGCTGTCCGTCGAGAATCCGGGGCCTGAAATTGCAGCCGAGCACCTGCCGAGGCTTTTCGATCGGTTTTATCGCATTGATCCATCACGCCAGCGCAAGGGGGACGGGGCAGGCTTGGGGCTGGCCATCGTCAAATCCATCGTGGACGCCCATGGCGGAACGATCACGGTAACTTCCGCCAGTGGCAAAACAAGGTTCCTGATAACACTGCCTGCCCTGACAAATCAACGTGAATAGCCGCTGTGACTGAAAGACGAACTCCATTCGCCGGTCCGACATCGCTACCATCACCTCAAAGCGCGAGCGGCCGGCCTACATAAGGGTGCCTCGCTCGCTGCCAGGACCAAAGCTGAAGTATCCAGCACGCTGAGGTGACGATGGCCGGCACTGAGGAATACAGCGCGACCGATGCGGATGCGCCTGGAACCAATTTACCCGGTCGACGGGCTTGGTTCCGTAAACAGTTTCCCCATCTCGGCGATACTCGCTGTCTGTCTCTCTGCGGCAAGCCATGGTTGAACATCAATAAACCTTACACCAATGCCTGCGTGGGCAAAGCCGTTCGATCTCACGTGCCGACCTTGGCCCTTGTGGAAGACCGGTGTCACCCCACGCTGGAATTCCGCGTGGGGCCGATGAGCCGTGATTGCCCCAGCGACCTTTGCAAACCACGCGGGGTATCTAAGGTGGGACGACATCGGGCCCTGCCCGGCGGGAATCGTCGGCGTCACGATGTCCTGCAAGGCATGGGCTTCATCCAGCCGAACCCAACCCGGCCCTTAGAGCGCCCCGCTTGTATTCAGCTTCTGGATCAGCGTATTCATCATCGTTGTTGTCACCCCTGACTGGTTGGCGCTGGAGTTGATGAAGTTTGTCATGGCGGTCGCCAGGCCGCTGGTGCCGGCAGTCGGTGACATCGTGCCTCCACCCATCATGCCACCCATTGACATGGGTATCGCGGTGTTACCCATCTTGCCGTCCATGATGCCATCCGAGGCATCGTTCATCATCATCGTGACCAGACCAGACGATGCTGGCATATTCAGCGTCTTGGCATACTGGGACATCGCGGCCAGACACATGCCGTAGTCCTTCATGTCCTGCGTCGCCGTGCCACCGGAGTTCAACACGGTCGGGTTCATCGGCTGAACGGTCAGGATGTTGCTGACGTTGCAGTAGCTGCCCACTCCTGTGTTCGCCGTCGAGATGTTGGTGTCGGTCATGCCGTTGGCCATGTTCTGGGCCATCACCTGCGCCATCGAGGTGAGCGGGGTGATCTGGATGCCGCTGATCGTCGAGCCGGCCGACATGCTCGTCAGGACGGCGGTCATCACATTGGTCCCCATCATCATGGTGGTGCTGGTGGCCTCGTCGGTGTAGGATCCGCCGCTCATCTGGAGCATCACCGGGCCGGAATAACTGCCCATGGACAGGTTGAAGTTCCCGTTGGTAGCGGTGGTCCCGGTTGCGATCTGTGCGCCCTTCGCCCCATTGGTGATCGCGTAGGCCGTGACCGTCGCGCCGCCAACCGGACCCTTTACCGCCGTGCCGCTGATCATGCCTGCGCCGCCCGACGTGCCGCCGCCTGCCAGCGCCCCGTTGAACGTATTCAGCTTCTGGATCAGCGTATTCATCATCGTTGTCGTCACCCCTGACTGGTTGGCGCTGGAGTTGATGAAGTTTGTCATGGCGCTCGCCAGGCCACTGGTGCCCGCAGAGGAGGGCATGTTGCCCATTCCCCCCATCATTACCGACCCGCCCCCCATCATTTTGCCATCCATAATGCCGTCCGATGCATCGTTCATCATGGCCGTCACTATGCCAGACGATGGGTTGACGCCCTGGCTGCTGGCGTATTTAGACATCGCGGCCAGACACATGCCGTAGTCCTTCATGTCCTGCGTCGCCGTGCCACCGGAGTTCAACGCGGTCGGATCCATCGGCTGAACGCTCAGGATGTTGCTGACATTGCAGTAGTTGCCCACCCCGGTGTTTGCCGTTGAAATGTTGGCAGCGGTCATGCCACCGGTCATGTTCTGGGCCCACACCTGTGCCATCGCGGTAAGCGGGGTGATCTGGATGCCGCTAAGGGTCTGGCCCGCCGTGACGTTCTGCAGGACGGCGGTCATCACGTTGGATCCCATCATCATGGTGGCGCTGGTGGCCTCGTCGGTGTAGGAACCGCCACTCACCTGGAGCATCACCGGGCCGGAATAACTGCCCATGGACAGGCTGAAGTTCCCGTTGGTAGCGGTGGTCCCGGTTGCGATCTGCGCGCCCTTCGCCCCATTGGTGATCGCGTAGGCCGTGACCGTCGCGCCGCCAACCGGGCCCTTTACCGCCGTGCCGCTGATCGTGCCTGCGCCGCCCGACGTGCCGCCGCCACCGCCACCTCCGCCGCCGCAGGCCGTCAGGAAGGTTACAACCAGTGTGGTCAAGAGAATTTGCAGGGTTTTCATCGGTGATCTCCAGAATGTCGTAATCGCGTGCGCGAACACACGGATGGATCGTCAGGCGGGAATGCCAGACGACCCGATAAGGTGTCATCAGTCTTCAATATCGTCGCCGAACTGCGCCGCCATGGAGCTGCGCGCGGCCTCCGCCTGCGGCATGGGGCACCATAGGTCCCGGGGTTCGAGGTGGCTTGCCATCCCTTCCCATCGACGCAGTGGCAGAAGTCCATTCGATCGAATGGGCCGCCCTCGACCATCGTCGGAAGGCCTCCAATCCACACTGGAAAAACGCCGCCCGGGAAAGACCGGCTGCTTCAGGACGAAACTGCCCACGGCCACGTGTCTCAATGGAGCGCCAAACAAGGCCAAGGTATTTCAAGTCGTGACTCCTGTGAGCCCGCCCGCACGCAGGACGCGTGCACAGGTGAGATTCAGCAAGTCTAGCGTTGACTCACTGACTTTGTGCTGACTTGCAGATTACATTGTCGTAATGTCTGGCTGTTGGTCGATGCGGGCGAAAGCGCACCTCCATCCGGAACACACCAGGTACTTCCCCCCGTTTTTGTTGACATTTCTCAGCGTCCGGCTTGAAGCTGCTCGAGCCCAAGCGGGCTCAGCAGGCGGAGATGGCGGCGTCTGCAAGTTCCCTTTTGAAAACCCTCGATGCAATCGAGCACATCCAACTTGGGTTCCTGCCGGGAAGCGCAGCTGCGCTCTCGGTGCGTTCCTTCTTCAGGCTGCCGAAGAGGGATTCGGGCAGCGCGTTGTGATGGCAATGGTCACGGTGTGACATGCTGGGGCCAGAGCGCAGTCCGGCCGCTTCCTCATCTTTGGAAGTGGTAACAATCGAGTTGTCTACCGTGACCATGGTTTTGCTCGTGCAGGATCAATGGCGATTCGCATCGCCGTGACCATGCTCTTCATGTTCGTGACTTTTTGCCTCTGGTGTCGCCGCGGCCACCAGAGCGTGGTAGCGTGCCGCGGTCAATCCCTTGATTTGCTGCAGGAAAGCCACCATGTCCCAGATCTGTTCGTCGGTATGGCTCTTGCCCCAGGCTGGCATCGCGGTCAGCTTGATGCCGTGCTTGATGACCCAGAAGGCCGTCTGCAGGTCATCGATCCCCTCTGTCGGAAAATCCGGCGGCTGCGGATACAGCCCGCGTCGCATTTCGCTGTCCTCCATTCCCGGCGCCAGGTGGCAGCCGGTGCACATCTCGTCGTACAGGCCGGCCCCGTCCGCGATGCGCTGGGGCTGGTCCAGTGCGGCCGGTATCGCAATGCGTTGCGCGTGTAACGTCATTGACCGTTCGCGGACGGCCTGAATGATTTTGGCGGTGATCGTCCAGTGGGGCGCATCGGCACCCACGTTGTAGCCACCGAACCCGACGTAAGCCATCGCCGCAAGGATGATCAGCAAAATGGCCACGAGCGAGCCGGCGGCGCACTTTATTGAGCAGGGCAGTCTTGTTTCAGATACGGCCGAGTCATCCGACCTGCTGTTCATGCGCTCAGATCCTCGCGCCGCTTGAGGTATTCCTCGCGGTCGATTTCGCCGCGTGCATAACGCTCGTCCAGAATGTCCATAGCGGCGCGATTACGTCGTCCATCGCCGCGCTCGCCCTTGAAATAGTTGAACGCCAGGATGAGCAGAAGGAGGATGGGTACAAGCCAGATCAGGATCATCCAGATTCCGCCTAATCCCCACCCCATGCCGAAATGATCATAGCCATACATGAGATGATATCCGTCCTTGGTTCATGGGAGTGCGTGAGAATCCATTACTTTTTCTCTGGCGCAGCCGCGTGCGTCTGATCCCACCATTGCTTGTATTGCTCCGGAGTCATGCGCTGCCCCATGCCCTGACCCATCATCATGCCGGGGCCATAGCCTTGTCGGTTCATGTAATCCCACATTTGCTGGCGCTGTTCCGGGGTAAGCTGTTGCCACATGCCTGGACCCATCATGCCGGGGCCATAACCTTGTCGGTTCATGTATTCCCACATCTGCTGGCGCTGTTGGGGAGTCATGGGCTGCCATGTACCGGGACCATAGCCCGGGTACGTGGGTTGCGCTTGTGCCACGCTCATCAGGATAACAGGTATGGATATGGCGCCGGCCAAGGCCAACAACAGGGATTTGCGATGTATGGATTTCATGAGACTCTCCTTCACATAAGTGATTGAACAATTTCGAGTCGGGTGACGGTCAGCCGGCCGTTCTGCCTATCGGCAAAGAAGCGGGTGTTGCGGTCGGGCTCGCTCCGGCGGGCCCAAGCCAGGGCCGTGACAGGGAATGCCGTCATGCAGGCGGCTATATGTCCAGGTGTTCCCGCTCTCCGCAGCGTGTTGTGATCTGGCGATGGACTTCATGGGCAGGCTACCGTCAGCGTATGACGGAGCAGGAAGGCATTCTTACGAAATTGAGCTTCCACGACCAACCAAAAGTCGGTTTGCTGACCTTGAACTGTAAATGGCCGTCGCCAACACAAGGCTGACCCGAAGATGACATTTTGGTCATATGCGGGAGCTGGCAAGCCAAGTTCTAGTCGTGGACTTCGTCGAGGCATCGATCAGTCAACCGGATCGGCGACGCCGCGCGTCCTGTTTCAGCACGCGATAACGCTCCATTCCAACCGCAAATGCATCTGGCCGTTTGCCGGCTATCTATGGAAAATCATCGACCATGAAGTTACTGATCGTGGAAGACGAGCCGAAGACGGCCGAATTCCTGAAACAGGGGCTCACCGAGGCGGGCTTCGTTACCGACCTGGCGCGGACTGGACCTGACGGCCTGCACCTGTGTCTCACCGAGGATTACGATCTGGCGGTGGTGGACGTGATGCTGCCGGGCATTGATGGCTGGAAGGTGCCGCAATCCCTGCGGGCAGCGCGCAATGAACGACCGGTTCTATTTGTCACGGCGCGGGACCGGATCGAGGACCGGGCGCGGGGCCTGCCTGGAGCTGGGAGCGGACGATTTTGTGATCAAGCCCTTTGCCTTTGCCGAATTGTTGGCCCGAGCTCGCACACTCCTGCGCAGGGGCAAGCCAACTGTTGCCATGGACATACTGAGAGTAGCCGATCTGGAGCTCGACCCCTCACGCCGCCGGGTCAGCCGCGGCGACAAGCGCATTGATCTGACCGCCAAGGAGTTTGCCTTGCTGAATCTTTTTCTGCGCCACCAGGGCGAGGTGCTGCCACGCTCGTTGATTGCGTCACAGGTTTGGGACATGAATTTTGACAGTGACACCAATGTGATCGATGTGGCCGTGCGGCGGCTGCGCTCCAAGATCGATGACGGGTGTGACATCAGGCTTATCCGGACAGTGCGCGGCATGGGCTACGTCCTGGAGGACCCGGCAGACTTGTGAAATTCATAACGACAAGGATCCGTGCATTACAAGAATGTAATCCACATGTTATCTTGCTGATCATAACCAAAAGCTAGAATGGTGCCGTCTCCTGTCATCTTAGTATGCAGGATGCACTTGTAACCATGCCGAGGGGCGCGATATGAAATCCATCATTCCTGTCTTTTCTGCACTTTGTCTCGGATTCGTGATTACCCCGGCGGTACTTGGGGACGACACCATGGGGCAGAGCGGGCATGCGCACAGGGACATGCAGGAGCAGGGCGATGCCCATCAAATGTCCGAGGGGACAGTGAAGAAGGTCAAAGCGAGCGGCAGGATCACCATTGCCCACGGTCCGCTTGCCAACCTGAACATGCCGCCCATGACCATGACCTTTGCTGTCAGGAACAAGGCACTTCTCAAAGGTGTCAAGCCAGGCGACAAAGTGCGCTTCCGCGCCGAGCAATCAGGTGATTCGCTTGTCGTTACCCGGTTGATCGTAATTCACTAGGAACAAAAATAATAATGGGACGCTTCCGGGGGGGATTGCTAGGCGGCGTGCTGACAATACTTGTCCAGGTTGCGTCTGCGAATGAACTGGGCGCGAACCTGCAAGGTTTGCTGGACTATGCACGCGAGCACAACCCCGAGTTGCGCATGCGGGCGCTTGAAGCGGAAGCCGCGCATGCCGGTGCGGGTGCCGCCTCTGCGCTGCCCGATCCAAGCTTCCAGCTCGAACTCATGGACTTCACCAATGCTGCGTCAGGTGGCTCGACTTCCTTGCTGCCGGGGGATGTCGGCGTTACCCGCTACCAGATCGTGCAGCCGCTGCCGTTCTTTGGCAAGCGGGATCTGCGCGGGCAGATTGCCAGCCGTCAGGCGGTGCAGCGTGATGCGACCCGCGATGTAACCCGGCTGGATATCGAAAACCGCATCAAGACGGCTTACGCGCGCTACTACCAGGCCGCCGGTGAGGCCCGGATCCTGAATGAAACGCTGGACCTTTACGAGAGCCTGGAGAAACTGGTCGCTACGCGGTATGGCGTAGGTCTGGTGCCGCAGCAGGATGCGTTGCAGGCGCAAAGTGAAATCACGGCCATAAAGCTCGAGTTGATCGATACGGAGCGAAATCGACGTGAGGCGGCTGCGGCGCTGAACGCATTGCTGCCACGCGACACCGATGCCGCACTGGCGACACCGCTCACCCTGCCCATGCCAAAGGGGGCCCCATCCCTGCGCATGCTGATGAATGCCGCACTTGAATCCACGCCGGAATTGGCCCGCGAACAGGCCAACATAGAGGCCGCAAAAAACGCACAGGCGCTGATCCTGCGCGACCGTTATCCGGATTTCTCGCTTGGCCTGCGCGATACCCGCCCGCGCAACGGCATCGAGACCTGGGATGTGATGCTGGAGGTGACAATTCCGCTGCAGCAATCAGCACGGCGCGACCGTGAGGCTGAATCGCGCCAAACGCTGGAAGCCGCGCACGCCTCGCTGGAAGCCACCCGCGCACGTATCGAGGGGCGGCTGGGTGAGACCTTTGCCGCCTTTGACAGCAACCGTGACAAGGCCCGGCTGTTACGCACCACGCTGCTGCCACAGTCGGAGGCGACGTTGAAGGCTGCAGAAGCGGGCTACGAAACCGGGCAGGTCAACTTCAATACCCTGATCGAGGCGGAACGTCAGATTCTGCGAACACGCCTGGCCCTGCTTGATGCCGAAGTCGAAACCGCGGTGCGACTGGCCGAACTCGAACAACTGACGGGGAGCTCGTTATGAACCGCACAGTCTTTGCCTTGATTGCGGTGCTGCTAGCCTCGGGTGCGCTCGTCATCGGCTATTGGGCCGGCAGCCATCATGCGCCGGTATCAGGCACGATCCGCACAGTTGCTAACGGTACTTCCGCCCAACCCGACAAGCCCGCTCGCAAGCTGTTGTACTACCGCAATCCAATGGGTCTGCCGGACACCTCTCCGGTGCCGAAAAAGGACTCCATGGGCATGGATTACATCGCCGTCTACGAAGGCGACGAGCCTGATGATCAGGGCGTGGTCAAGGTAAGTCCGGAGCGCATCCAGACTTTGGGGGTGAAGACCGCGCTGGCTGAGAAACAATCGCTTGAGGCCGTGGTGCGCACTGTCGGCCGCCTGGAGGTGAACGAGCGGGCCATCGTTGATGTCGCGCCGCGCTTCGATGGCTGGATCGAACGCCTTTACGTCAGTGCCACCGGCGATCCGGTGAAGCGGGGCCAGGCTCTGTTCACCGTGTATAGCCCGGAACTGGTGTCCGCATACAAGGAGCTGTCGATCGCCAGGGAGCTGAGCCAGGCCACCCAGGCCGCCGATCCGGCGGCACATGATCGCGCCGACCGGCTGGTTGCCGCTGTCAGCGAGCGCCTCAGGAACTGGGAGATGGCAGCGGGTGCCACGCGGGTGGACAGCAGCCACCTGCGCTTTACTGCACCGGCCACCGGCATCGTCCTCGAAAAGAAGGCAGTCGAGGGCATGCGTTTTTCCGCCGGCACGCCCATCTACCGTATCGCCGATCTGTCGACCATCTGGGTCATCGCCGATGTTTACGAGCAGGATCTGGAGAGGGTCAAACTCGGGCAGACCGCCATGATCGGCATCGACGCCTTCCCCGACCGCCAGTTCAGCGCCCGAGTGACTTACCTCTATCCGACCCTTAATGCCGCCACCCGCACTACCCAGGTTCGACTGGAATTGCCCAACCGCGACGGCCAATTGCGTCCCGGCATGTTCGTCCATGTCGACATCGCCACGGGCGGTGCGCAGCCCCGGCTGACCGTTCCCTTGTCAGCCGTGATCGACAGCGGCAGTCGCCAGGTGGTGCTGGTCGCGCTCGATGGAGGAAGGTTCAAACCTCAACCGGTCAAGCTCGGCTTGCGTAACGAGGATTTTGTCGAAATCCTCGATGGCCTCAACGCCGGCGACCGGGTGGTCGTTGCGGCCAACTTCCTTATCGATGCCGAGAGCAACCTCAAGGCGGCCCTCGCCAACTTCACTGCTCCGGCGACCAGCAGCAAGAGCGCCACCACGTACCAGGCGGTGGGCAGCCTGGATGACATCGATGGCGCGGACGTAACCATTACCCACCAACCCATTCCTGCCCTTAAATGGCCCAGCATGACCATGGACTTCCAGCTTGCCTCACCTGACGTGATCAAGGGGGTGGCACCGGGCTCGCCGATTCGCTTCGAATTCGAGCAGCGTGGTCCGGGCGAATTCGTGATCACCCGGATCGAGGCGACCGGCGCGGCCAAGCCCAAGATGCACGGGACGCATTGACATGCTCGGCCGCGTCATCGAGTGGTCGGCACGCAATGTCTTTCTGGTTGGTCTGGTCAGCCTGGCGTTGCTGGGCGGTGGCCTGTATGCCCTGAAGAAGACGCCGCTTGACGCATTGCCGGACCTGTCGGACGTGCAGGTCATCATCTATACGCAGTACCCCGGCCAGGCGCCCCAAGTGGTGGAGGATCAGGTCACCTATCCACTGACGACAGCGATGCTGGCCGTACCCAAAGCCAAGGTAGTGCGGGGGTTTTCCATGTTTGGGGCGTCCTATGTCTATGTGATCTTCGAGGACGGTACGGATATCTACTGGGCCCGCTCGCGTGTGCTGGAATATCTCAGCTCGGTGGCAGGCCGCCTGCCTCAGGGCGTGGCGCCCCAAATCGGTCCGGACGCCACTGGCGTGGGTTGGGTCTATCAGTATGCCCTGCTCGGCAAGAACCAGTCACTGGCCGACCTGCGCAGTTTGCAGGACTGGTATGTGCGCTATCAACTGACCAAGGCCGGTGGCGTGGCTGAGGTGGCCAGCGTCGGCGGCTTCGTCAAGGAATACCAGGTCACCGTCGACCCGCACCGGCTTGCGAGCTATGGCATCCCGCTGGAGCGCGTGTCGCAGGTTATTCACGAATCCAACCGCGATGTTGGCGGCCGGGTTGTTGAAATGGCCGGGAAAGAATACATGGTGCGCGGTCTGGGCTATCTGCGCGGGGTCGAAGACATCGAGAACCTGGTGCTGAAGAACGATCGAGGCACGCCGGTGCTGATTAGTGACGTGGGCCGGGTTGAAGTTGTGCCCGCCGAACGGCGCGGGCTCACCGAACTCAACGGCACAGGCGAGGTGGTCTCTGGCATCGTCATGGCCCGTTTTGGCCAGAATGCCCTGGATGTGATCGCCAACGTCAAGGCCAAGCTCAAGGAAATTACCGCTGGTCTTCCGCCCGGCACGGAGATTGTGCCGGTCTACGACCGCTCGACCTTGATCATGCGTGCCATCGCCAATCTCAAGGACACGCTGATCGAGGAAAGCCTGATCGTGGCGGCGGTCTGTGTCGTCTTTCTGCTGCACGTGCGCAGTGCCCTGGTGGCCATCATCACTCTGCCGCTTGGCGTTCTCATCGCCTTTATCGCCATGCGTCTGATGGGCATGGGTTCCAATATCATGTCGCTCGGCGGCATCGCCATCGCCATTGGCGCCATGGTCGACGCCGCCATCGTCATGATCGAGAACGCCCACAAGCGGCTCGAACACCTGCCCGCCGATGCATCGTCAGCTCAACGAGGCGAAGTCATGATCAAGGCCTGCAAGGAGGTCGGCCCGTCCCTGTTCTTCTCGCTCTTGATCATCACCGTCTCCTTCCTGCCGGTGTTTACGCTTGAGGGCCAGGAAGGCCGCCTGTTTGCACCCTTGGCATTTACCAAGACATTTGCCATGGCTGGCGCTGCGCTGCTGTCGGTGACACTGGTACCCGTGTTGATGATGACTTTCATCCGCGGCCGCATCCTGCCCGAGGCGAAGAACCCGTTGAACCGCGTGCTGATCTGGCTGTATCGGCCCATCATCGCCTGGGTGCTGCGCCACAAGGCGTTCACCCTGATGCTGGCATTGGCAGGCATGGGTGCCACGATCTATCCCGCCAGCCGGCTTGGCTCAGAGTTCATGCCGACGCTCAATGAAGGTACCCTGTTCTACATGCCGGCCTCATTACCCGGCATGTCGGTAACCGAGGCGGCGCGCCTGCTGCAGACCACCGATCGGATCATCAAGACGTTCCCCGAGGTCGAGTCGGTCTACGGCAAGGCCGGCCGGGCCTCGACGGCTACCGACCCGGCGCCGCTGGAAATGTTCGAGACGGTCATCAATCTCAAGCCGGAATCACAATGGCGGCCGGGCATGACAACCGACAAGCTGGTTGCCGAGATGGATGCGGCGCTCAAGTTTCCCGGTCTGGCCAATTCCTGGACCATGCCCATCAAGGCGCGCATCGACATGCTTTCGACCGGCATTCGAACGCCTGTCGGGGTGAAGGTGTTCGGCAAGGACCTGGCGATCATCGAAAAGGTCGCGCGAGACATTGAAGCGGTGGTCAAGGCTGTCCCCGGTACGAGCAGCGCCTACGCAGAGCGTGTTACTGGCGGCTACTACCTTGACATTGTTCCAAGGCGCGAGCAGCTGGCCCGTTACGGCGTGACCGTGGGCGACTTCCAGCGTGTCATCGAGACTGCGCTGGGTGGCGAGATGGTTACCACCGCTGTTGAGGGGCTCGACCGCTACGGCATTGCCGTGCGCTATCCACGCGACCTGCGTGACGATCCCCAACGCATCGCCAACGAGGTATTCGTGCCTACCGGTAGCGGCATGATTCCATTGGGCCAGGTCGCCGACATTGTCATCCGCAACGGCCCACCGGCGATCAAGACCGAGAATGCATTGCTCGCTGCCTACATCTACGTTGACATTCGCGACCGCGACGTGGGTTCCTATGTGCGTGACGCACAGCGCGCGGTGGCAGAAAAGGTCAAGTTCCCGCCTGGCTACTACGCGACCTGGAGCGGCCAGTTCGAATACATGGAACGGGCCAAGGCCAAGCTTGCCATCGTCGTGCCTGTCACTCTGGCGATCATCTTTGTGCTGCTTTACATCAACTTCCGCCGTCTCACAGAGACCCTGATCGTCATGCTCTCAGTGCCGTTCGCGCTGGTGGGCGGCATCTGGCTGATGTGGTGGCTCGGCTACAACATGAGTGTGGCAGTGGCGGTAGGTTTTATTGCCCTTGCCGGTGTAGCGGCGGAAACGGGTGTGGTGATGCTCATCTACCTTGATCAGGTATGGGTAAAAATCAAGGCGTCACGTCTTGCCGAGGGGCGCATGCCTGACGTTGGCGACCTTTACCAGGCCATCATGGAAGGCGCCGTTGAACGGGTACGGCCGAAGATGATGACAGTGGTGGCGATCATGGCCGGCCTGCTGCCCATCATGTGGAGCCATGGCACTGGATCTGAAGTGATGCGACGCATTGCTGCCCCGATGATAGGCGGCATGATTTCATCAACAGTTCTCACGCTCGGCGTCATCCCTGCGATCTACGCAATGGTGAAGGTATGGGAGCTCAAGCGAAGGTAGGACATTTCTCCTGGCTGGCTGAACTGCCGGGGCCAGCCCTCCATGACGTCCCAAACTTATTTCTTGGCCGCTGTAAGGCCCTGCAAAGGATTGGACAAGGAGGCTTGACATGGATCATGAACGGACTGTGCGAGGTTGGAGACGCCAACCTGAATACACCGAGCGACGGTACGCCGTGAGCCCGCTTTCCATCAATGCCCGGATCAGTCTGCTGTTTGCTGCTGTTCTATCCTATCGAACGCTGGTCTGGGGCTGGCTATCACCAGATCGATTTCGAGGCCCATGGCGGCCGGGTGGAAGCAAGCTGGCATCCGCGCCGAATCCGCTTCATTTATGGCGGCCGCTTTGTTTCAAGGAAAGCTAAACCTGCTTCGTTGGATAAGAATGCCGTTGCTGGACAAAAGAAATAGAATAAATTAGGATGATAAAGTCTGTTATTTATTTTGCCGTTGTCATCAATCATCTCGCAACTGTGGCCCTCTCATGGATCTGAACCTACTCGCCAAATACAGCAAGCCTGGCCCCCGCTATACCTCCTATCCTCCTGCGCCACATTTCAGCGACACGTTTGGCCCGGCCTACTGGCAGGATGAACTGATTCAAAGCCAGGAATCGACACGGCCCATTTCCCTCTATGTCCACATTCCGTTTTGCGACACGCTTTGCTATTACTGCGGTTGCAACATGGTGGCTACGGGCAATTACGCCAAGGCAGACCAGTATCTTGTCTACCTGATGGCGGAAATCGACCGTGTGGCCGCGCTTGCCTACAGCAGCCGAAACGTGGTGCAGATGCATTGGGGCGGAGGTACGCCCACCTACCTCCATCCGCAGGATATTCGGCGGCTTGCCGCCCACATTCGCAAGCGCTTCCACTTTGCACCCGATGCAGAGGTGGCGGTGGAGGTCGACCCGCGCGGCCTGACCCGGGAGCATGTGATTGCCTTGCGTGAAAGTGGATTCAACCGCGCCAGCATCGGTGTGCAGGATCTGGATGAAACCGTGCAGAAGTCGGTCAACCGCGTGCAGCCACTGTCGCTGGTTGAAGAGGTTTACGGCTGGTTCCGCAAGGAAGGGTTTGCTAGCATCAATCTTGATCTGATGACCGGGCTGCCCCATCAGACCCTGGATACCTATCGACATACGCTTGCCGAAATCAGTCGGATCAATCCCGATCGCCTGGCGGTCTTCGGCTACGCCCATGTGCCCTGGATGAAGAAACACCAGAAGCTGATTCTGGAATCGGATCTGCCCGACTTCGAAACCCGCATGGCCATGCAGGAGTTGATTTTGCATACCCTGGAGGAAAAGGGTTATGTGCATATTGGGATGGACCATTTTGCCAAGCCAGACGATTCAATCGTTCAGGCACAGCGTAACAAGACGCTATGGCGTAATTTCCAGGGATATACCACGCATCGCCATGCTGATATCTATGCATTCGGCGCATCCGCCATCAGCCAGACCGAAACGGTTTACGCACAGAATGAAAAACGTCTGGTGGCGTATCAGAAGAAAATTGACCAGGGCGATCTGGCGACCGAAAAGGGCTATCGCTTGAGCCGGGATGACCGCATTCGTCGCGATGTGATCACTGAATTGATGTGCGATCTTGAACTGGAAAAGGAAAAAATCGCTCGGCGCTGGAACATTGATTTTGAAACCTATTTTGCTGACAGCCTGCAGTTTCTTGATCCACTCGAGAAGGACGGGCTGGTGACGCTCAGCGCCAACCTGATTCAGGTAACCAACCTGGGTCGACTGTTTCTGCGCAACATTGCCATGTGTTTCGATGCCTATCTGCACAGCAAGGGTGCGCAGGAACAACCGCGTTACTCCAAAACGGCTTAAGCCAATTTAGTGTAACTTTGCTGCGTCGGATACGATTGGCGCTGAGGGGCTGGCGTGGTGCAGATGCAGCCTCCAGCCCTCCTGCGTTTTTACATACAGGTGACTGGCAAATAACGTGGTGACCAGGCCGCCCCGCACCTGGGTCAAGCGTTCCTCGATGCCATGCCAGGCAATATGATCATCCTGATGGCTGTGAAGCAATGGTGCTTCAATCTGTATCGGACCGCCGGCAAAAATGTGGGCCCAGCCCTGCTGGATGGCTTGATATCCGACTAACGCGGCCGACCGCGGGTGAACACAGAGGATTTCATTTGTTGGCGCCCAAAGCGACATCATCAAGGTGATATCTGCCGCTTTGAATGCGTGGTAGAACGCGGTTTCAACCGCTGCTGGACTGTCGAGTCGGGGTGGATTCAGCGAATGACCCCCGCCATTACTGCGTCTTCTTCCTTGTCGAAGTTATTCAATGCAGCTGCAACATCGCCCTTGGCCATTTTTGCAAGCAGGGCGGTATTGAAGCGCATTACATACACTTTTCCATCCAGTCCTTCATAAACGCTATAACGGCAACTGATGCCGCCGGGGGGCATGTGAGCCGCCTGCTGCGCTTTGAGCAATGCTTCCACCTGGGGCTGCGGGCACATGCCAATCATCTTCATGGGTTTGGCATCATTGTGTCCCGCCTTGCGCATGGCATCCTGCATGTCGAATACCCCCGCAATCTTCCAGCCTCGCGCCTGCGCGTTCCTCTGCAAAGCTGCAACGGTATCATCGAAGTTCAGTCTGCTTTGTTTCTCGAGCATCATGGCCTGCATCATCCTGCTCTGGGCCGCCGCCATTTGTTCCATGGATGACTGCATATCCTTGGTTGTTGTCGTCTGGCCAGCGTGAGCAGACAGACTCAGTGCAAATCCGCTGACAAGTGCAATAAATTTGATATTCATTACGTAGCTCCCTGTAGATTAATGAGTGCCGTGATCACTGGCAGGTCCGCCGATCAATTTGTAGTAAGTGCCACAATAGGGACACAATGCTTCACCGGTCTTTTCAATCGGCAGGTAAACCCTGGGGTGGGCATTCCAGACAGCATCCTGCGGCAATGGGCAGTGCAATGGCAGATCACTGCTTCTCACCTCAACCAGGCGTTGAGTGTGCATTTGATCGTGTTGTTCCACCATGGTTAATTGTACCCCCTGTCAGGCGATGTAAGTCAGCCAATCGAGATGTTTGACATCTCTGCCAGTCACGCAGTCGAAATAACGTTTCTGCAAACGTGCGGTAACTGGACCGCGGTCGCCTTTGCCGATAACGCGATTGTCCAGTTCGCGAATCGGGGTGACTTCCGCCGCCGTGCCGGTAAAAAAGGCTTCATCGGCAGAATAGACTTCGTCCCGCGTAATCCGCTTCTCGATCACCTGCAGACCTTCTTCCGCCGCCAGCTGCACGATGGTATCGCGGGTGATGCCTTCGAGGGCAGAGGTGAGGTCGGGGGTGTAGAGCTTGCCGCGGCGAACAATAAAGACATTTTCTCCCGAGCCTTCAGCGACAAAGCCGTCCACATCCAGCAACAGGGCCTCCTGGTAGCCATCCTGTTCTGCTTCGCGGTGGGCGAGGATGGAGTTCATGTAATTGCCGTTGGCCTTGGCCTTGCACATGGTGACGTTGACGTGGTGCCGGCTGAAGGAGGAAATTTTGACCCTGATACCGTGATCCAGAGCTTCCTGTCCAAGGTAGGCGCCCCATGTCCAGGCGGCGACGATGACATGGGTGGAAAGGGTTTTGGCCGATATGCCCATCGCCTCGGCGCCGTAAAATGCCATGGGTCGGATATAAGCGGATTCCAGCTTGTTTTCGCGCACGGCTGCACACTGTGCTTCGTTTATGACTTCCCGGGAGTGGGGCATCTTCATTCCCAGGATGTGGGCAGAGCGGAACAGACGGTCGGTATGGTCCTGCAAACGGAAAATAGCCGTTCCCTTGTCGGTCTTGTAGGCGCGTACGCCTTCAAATACTCCCATGCCGTAGTGCAGGGTATGGGTCAGAACATGGGTGGTGGCATCGCGCCAATTGACCATTTTTCCGTCATACCAGATCAGGCCATCGCGATCGGCCATAGACATAATAGAACTCCAAAATAGCGCACAATTAAGCGCATTTTACCGTAATGTATTGACCCCTCGGATAAACTAAGGCCATGAAAAAAACCTTTCTCCTCGCTTTATTGCTTATATCAGCAGGGACTTCTGCCGGAGGTTTGCTTTTCCGGGTTGCGCCACCCACCTTCAACTACTACACCCTATCCCTTTCCCTGGCACCTGCATTTTGCGAAGAGGGCCCCGGCAGGGTCAGGCACTCTCGCCAGTGCAATCAATTGACCGATGCAGAGTTTCGATCCCAACCGCTCACACTTCATGGTCTTTGGCCCAGCCGGTTGGATCGACACCATCCGGTCTGGTGTGGCAAGGATCAGCATGAGGGTGGCCGGTTTTGCCGGATGGATGTTGTTCCGCTCTCCTCGCTTACACGACGGCACCTGGCAGATGTCATGCCCGGGATATCCGACTGCCTTGACCGGTATGAGTGGGCAAAACACGGAACCTGCTCAGGAATGGGGGCGGACGCCTATTTCAGCCGCGCCGTCGAATTGGTTGATCGTGCAAATCATGCATTGGGCCGACAGATCTTGTCGTCGGCAGGGAACGAAATTCCGCTGGTCCAAATACGTGCCAGACTAAGCCAGGCAGATCCACAGCTGACCGAAGCGACGATATTTGATTGCCGGTCGCCGCGCGGCGGTGGACGCCCAATGCTGAGCGAAATCCGCATCTATTTTGAGAAGGACCCGGTGACGGGCGGTCCGGGCAAGCCTTTGCCGTTCCGCTCAGCAGGTGTCAAGAACTACAACTCCGGCTGCCCGGCAGGCCGTGCCTACATTGACCGGCCCTAGTTTTCCTCACCCTTAAACGAATTGAATATCTGCAAATGAATGCTTTTCGGTTACTTGTTTACATGCTTGGTTTGGTGACCGCAATTAATAATGCCTATGCGGCAACCGATCCGTGCAACCTCGCCTTGTCCAAATTTGATTATCCGACGGCGATGGCGGATGCCCATCTTGCACTTGCATCAAACCCGGGTGATGGTGGACAACTCATTTGTCTCGGGCGTGCCGAGTATGAATCGGGTGATTTTCGCACTGCATTATCCAGCCTGACTGCAGCGAACAATACCGAGTTGACTCCGCCCCAAAGGGTGCTGCTGCAAAACTGGTTCGGCGTGACGCTCCGTCGTTTGGGCCGGCTGCAGGAGGCATGGCAGGCACAGCAGATCGGCTTGAATCTGGCGCGGCAGATCAACGATATGCCAGGTCTGGCAACGGCCTTGCACAACACGGCAGGGATGCTTTATGACCAGGGTTATGCAAGTCAGGCGATCCAGGCCTACCGTTCTTCCCTGGCAATCAATCCTGATGCGGCGGAGCGGTCGGCATCCCACAACAATATAGGACTGATTCTGCAGGCGCAGGGTGACTGGATCGGTGCAGAACAGGAACTAGATGAAGCGATACGAATTAATCGTGCAGGCGGCCATTTCCACCATCTGGGAAAGCACCTGATGAACCTGGGCAATCTGCGACGCCTGCAGGGCAGGTATGCCGAAGCTGAAGCGCTGATCAATGAGGGAAGGCCACTTGAAGAAAAGGCGGGCGACCGGTATTGGCAGGCTGTGGCAAGCCGATACAGGGGCTGGCTTGCGCGCGATCAGGGAAAGATTGCGCTGGCAATGAACGCGTTGAAGAAAGCGAGGATGCTCTACCTTGAGGCCGGTTCTCCAGTGGAAGCCGACCAGACTGAGCAGGAACTGGCTCAGCTCGGTCAGAGGTAGAAGGGCACTGCAGCGTAGGCCAGGATATTGCGCAGATCAAGCCTTGGATTGGACCTTATGAGTGAGCTCCTAAGCCATCATCTCCTTCAGGATGAGGGCGGTTGCGGCAATCACAATCAATGGCGGATTACAAGATAGATATGCGTGTGTTCTGTTCCCGTCCGGCTTGAGCCATGTCCAGCGCGCGTCCAGCTGCCTCAGTCGTTGCCCCGCCTCAGCCGCTCATCGCGGCAGTTCGTCATCTGCTTCGCCCGTTGGTAAAGCTGCTGATGTCATACGGTGTTCAATATCCCTATATGGCATCCCTGCTGAAACGTGCCTACGTGGAGGTTGCCAGCGAAAGTTTTGCCCTGAAGGACAAAGGCCAGACGGATAGCCGGATGACGCTCTTGACTGGAATACACCGACCGGACATAAAACGACTGCGGGCCGAAATTGCCGCCGATGCGCCACCCCCGCAGGCGGCATCACTAGGTGGGCAATTGCTGACCATGTGGACAGGCTTGCCTCAGTACCTGGAGTCAAATGGGTATCCCGTGCCGTTGCAGAAACATGCGAGCGAGGGAGGCGAGTTGTCGTTTGAGCACCTTGTCCAATCGGTCAGCAAGGATTTCCGTCCACGTGTGGTGCTGGACGAATGGCTGCGGCTTGGAATTGCAAAGCTCGATGACGAGGACAGGGTTGTACTGGTGACAGAGGCCCTAATTCCGCCAGAAGGCTTGGAAGAAATGCTGTCCCATTTTGGCGCGAGTACTCATGACTATTTGGCCGTGAGTAGTCATAACCTGCTGGATGGGCATTCTCCCATGCTGGATCGATACGTTCACTATGACCGCCTGAGCCCGGATTCGTTGCTCCAACTCGAAGCGGAGGCCAGATCGCTGGCTACTCGGGCCTTCGACGAATTGAATGCGAGGGCAGTTAGTTTGCAGGCAGCTGATGCGGACAGGAAGGACGCCATTCTCAGTATCAGCTTTGGCGCATACTTTTACCGGGGAGGCGAAGATGAACAGCCACGTGGTGAACCTCCTTCAGCATGCTGATCTTCGCACTGGTACAGTCCAGGTTCTCGGGCACAACGTTTGACTGGCTCATGCAAGTGTGGCAACGCAGTCAGGCTGGCCATTGGCAGACAAGGTCGAAGGAGTGGGGAAGTGGAACGCCACAGGCAGCAAGATCCGGGCAGCCTGAACATGATTGGCTCAAGCAAGCATTTTGGAGGGGGCGAAGGGAGTCGAACCCTCTTCATCAGCTCGGGAAGGGGAGCCAAAAGTCGGTTTCGAACAGTCTTCTACAGAACGTTTTCGACAGTGGAAGCACTGTTGGCTAAATCGTCTCGTTCCGACAGTGGTAATCCCTTTTGCGGCGACTTGAAACAATCAACGTATCGTCGCAAACCGGCCAACAGCCGCCATTGCGAGAGAACCAAGATTCGCAACTGACCGTCCGACATCAGCCAAACAGCGGACCCACAACGCCCAACAATCATCAGCCGGGTTAATCTGCCTACCCGCAATTCTCCACGTAACCAACCTACGGGGTAATTAGTCTGAACGCGCCATAGAAATAATCCTCTGTACACAAATTCAGATCAAGTATAGCGTGGCCTCATTGGGTCCGTGTTGTTTGACCCAGCTTCTTGTATTTCCGGTAGAAGCACCTTTAGGCACAACGAAGGCGCATATCCGCGTCGATGCCACTTCAATGAAACACGGGGTTAGGGCCGGCTCAATAACCCCGCTGCGAACTCATATTCAGGAGACCACCATGAATAGTGTGAGGCAATGGGACATGTTCCCATTCCGTCTGTTTTCTGTACTCTTTATCCCTGTTGCTCTGCTAATCCTTGGTGGCGCATGGTATGTGGGGCATCAGCGGATTGAAGGCGAGTTGAATCTGGTCCGTTCCAACGAGGTCAGCAAGGTCGTCCTGGGCGTTCGACGTCTGGATGGCGGAATGCAGATACCGCTGCAACAGTTACGCACATTCGCCGACAGTGATGCCGTGCGCCTGGCCGTTGACGGTGGCGACGCCGGTGTGGTGAAGAACATGGAAGCCGCTTTTCTTTCCCTCATCGCCTACAACAAAATGTATGACCAAGTGCGGTGGATCGATGAGGATGGACTGGAACGGGTGCGTGTGAACAATGTGGCGGGCCATCCCACACCGGTACCGAAGGACCAGCTGCAGAACAAGGCTCCCTATTCCTTCAGCAAGACCATGCAGCTCAAACCCGACGAAATCTATATGTCCCCGCTCGATCTCAACGTCGAGCACGGACAGGTGGAGGTCCCCTACAAACCGGTGCTCCGGCTCGCGACCCCCGTCCAGGACCGGAGCGGCCAACCGCGTGG
>JBAUMF010000042.1:0-45484 GCA_049578545.1 Thiobacillaceae bacterium | reverse complement strand
GTTCAGAAGGCTTAAAGGCTTCCGGCGCATCTTCTCCCGATTTGAGAAACTCGACGTGATGTTCATCGGGTTTATTCATTTCGCCCTAATCATAGAAGGACTGCGGTTGTGTTAACAGGCCCTAGTAACCAGTATAGCTTGCCTGTCTGGCAAGCCTTCTCGCCGACTCAGCAAATGCCTGGAGAAAATGCAGCCGGTTCAGGCTGGTATCATGCGCCGCCGCAACTCCTCCACCGTAGCGCTTATCGGCTCTTAAATAGGACAGGGCGCTGTCTTCCAGATTGCAATGGCATCCCTGGGCCGCAAGCAGCGCACCGACCCAGTCGGCTTCCTCTTCCTGCTGCTGCCAAACCTCCGACATGCGGAGCGCGAGCCCGAAATTATCTTCAAGAAGATGCATGACTTCATCGCCGCTGTGTGTCCAGTTCTCGGACTTGCCACTGAGGGCTGAGATGGCAAGCGCATCCTCGTCGAAGTGGCGCTGCGCAACATGCACCATCTCGTGCCCGATGATGAAGGATAGATGGCAGGGCTGAAGCTTCAACGCAGAGGGCGAGACAACGATCGCTTTCGGTGCATAGGAATAGGCAGGCCCACTGTCTTCGTTGGGCGCAAGAAGGAAATGCACGTCCTTAAGCCCGGCAAGTCTCGCCATGGCGATCCATTCCGCCCTGGGTTTGAGGGCACGGCAGCGTTCGCAGGGTGCGTACGTCCAGTCGAAATGCGGGATACTGGGCTGATCGGGGAACCAGTTGGCTCTTGTGGATTCGCGCGCATGGGCAACCGGGATGGCAAGCAGGAAGGCACAAACAACACCTCCGTGCATGCCATGCAAACGCGCCCTGATGACCGACAGAATAAATACCGCAGTAGCCATTTTGCCCCTGCTGATCAATCCCTACTCTATCTGTATAGTCGGTCCAACTGCGGTTTTCTTGAGCCTGCGACATTTTCCGGATTGGCGGACGCGTTGTCCGGCTCCGGCAATATGCTTTCCTGCCCTGCCTGCGATTAGGCGATCTCAAGAACGTCCGTTAATGTGCAGGAGGGAAGAAGGGTCATGAAGGTGCATTGGGAAGTAAACAGCGTGTTAGTCAAAATTAGTCAAAAGGAGATTGATCATGAAACATCACCATTCGAGTTTTCCCCTGCGTCAGGGCATGATGGCTCTGGCATTAGGGACAGTGGGCTTGTGGAGCGGCACGGTGGCGGCGGCAGGCGATGCCGCGGCAGGGGAAAAGAAGGCTTATTTCTGTTCCACCTGTCATGGTCCCGACGGGAATGCGACTTTTACCGGCACCCCGCGACTGGCAGGCATGAGCGTCAAGCAGTTCACCGAGACGATGAAGGCCTTCAAATCCGGCAAGATGGCGTACCACCCGATGATGGCGATACTGACCTATGGGCTGAACGATCAGGACATTGCTGATTTGGCTGCCTTCTATGCCAGCCGCAAACCTGAGCAAGGTTTGAAGCCGTACATATCGCCGTCAATGAAGCAGGATGCAGGCAAGTGACAACACTGGCTATTTGTGTGCGGCGTATTGCACCCCTTTTATTCCATGATGGCTTGTGCAGCCCGTGTTGTGCCGCTGGACGCAGTTCGGCCGTCGCCACCGTCTTTGGCGGCAAGCGGCCGGCCAAGGCGAGAGACAGAAGGGCTCATTTCTGCTTGGGGCAATTCTTTGCGCAAATCGCTTCAGCAATTCGCTTGCCGCCGCAATCGACGAAACAGCTATCGAAGGCAGGCAGACAGCCACAGTCGTCCCCGCACTTTTCCTCTTGCAGTGCAATTCTCACACCTTCGCGCGTGGGCATGGCAGGCACGGGATAAGGCGGCGGGTACGCGGAGGGTGGCGGCCAGGGAGAGGAATAGCCAGGGTAGTCATTCCATGGACTGAAGGGCCATGAGTTGTAATACTGGATTTCGTGATGTCGCAGGAAGGCCGCATAGCACTTCAGATCAAGTTCGTAGTCTTTCAGCGCCTGCAAATAGCGCTCCTCAATCAGTGGCGCGACGTCTTTCTGGCAGGCCTTATACCGTGCCTGGCAATCAGTCTGACAGGCTATCTTCTTTTCTTCACAGCGTTGCACGCAGGCGCGGCCCTGTCCATCGGCAGGTGGCTCATGGCGATAAGCAGTCTGGTACTGCGGTGTGGTGCAGCCACTCAGACCCGCTAACATGACCGAACTCCAAAGTGGAATGAATCGTCCCAGCCAGCGCATTACTCACCTCCGCAAATTATTCGCTTTTGCCATGGATCAAGGCTGGACAAGCCTGAGCGCGTCACAGCAGGGAAGGAGACGGGATAATGGGATGCGGAGCAGGCGACAGATCGAAGCGCAAACTTGATTCGCATCAATTACTTGATCCCTTGAAAGGGATAGGGTTTGTTAGCAAAACAATTAGTTGATGCCGCTTTTTCCATATCTACCCCCATTATTGGGTAGTCAAACGAGTGGAATGCTATCAGAACGTGAGATCCGGCGTCGCCGCTGAATGGTGAGGCATCTGTTGCTTCCAGGTAAATTTGATGTGCGAAAACGGCCCGAACGTTTCATAGACGATGGAGGCACGAGATGCGAGGAGATCAATTTGTAAGTCTTATTGCCAGCGTGCTGATACTTTCAGCTTGTTCGACTGGACCTCACGCGCCCTCCGAACCGGTCACCAGTTTGACAGCCGCGGAGGTTCAGCTCTGTGCATCATGTCATTACGTTAATGGGACCAGCAAGGGCCCCGAGATTCCAAAGATTGCGGGTCAGTATGACGTCTACTTGGTTCAAGCGGTTGAGAATTTCAAGCAAGGTCGCCGGGACAGTGTAACCATGCAACGGATTGCGAGCCTCCACACGGAGGAAGAAATGAAGAAGCTTGCGCGTTACTTCGCAGCACAGAATCCTGATGAGAGACCTTCTATTCCAGTTCCGAACCCAGCCCTTTGGACCAAAGGGAAGGAAATTTTTGACCCAGCCCTCTGGTCCAGGGGAAAGAAGATATTTGAGAAGGACCGTGTCTACGGGATCGCCTGCGCGGACTGTCATGGGTACGACGCTGTGGGATACGCATACGAGAGTCCAAAGATGAGAAACGTGCGTGCAATACCTCGTTTAGCCGGACAGAGCCACGAATACCTCGCCTCTGCAGTTCAAAAATACGTCGAAGGCGAAAATCTATATGGATTTTGCACCATGCGCAAAGCAGGAAAGACCCTTGCCAAGGACGATGTCAAAGCCCTCGTCTATTATCTTTCAAGCCTGACGCCTTGAGCGGAATGATCCTGATCCCCGGCATTTGACGCGGGCCTGCGTCAGACACCACTGGCCCATGCACGGGGTAATGCGGTGCAAAATATCCGCCATAATGCAGACTTTGAATTGAGGTGGATACGTTGAACAACTCGAAACATGGAATCAGCTTCTGGATCGGCAATGCCGTGCTGGTCATAGCCTTCATTTGCCTGTTTTTCATGGGTGTCCTTTCACGAGCGCTCGGAATCTGGGCAATGGTACTGTGGATGGCTCTGGCCGCCGTGGGCTTCTACCTGATCTATCAGGTGAAGGAGCGGCCGTCGTCGCTGGACTAGGGCCTGTTAACACTTATTTTGCATGATGCGTTGCTCACGATAGGGCGATGGATGCAAGGCGTGCGCCGAGTCCAATGGTTATTCACATTGGCGAGAAGCACAACGCAGCAGACGCGCCCTATCGCGGCAACCTGGAGGGACGGGGCGAATTTCCGCCGTCTGCGGTGTTGCGTCCTGCTTGCTGTGCTGGCACAGCAAGCAGGACGCGCCTTGCAGGCCAGCGGAAATCGCCGCCGTCGCAGACGTAAAATAGGTATTAACAGGGCCTAAATCCCAACGCGCTCTCACCGGGTCCCGGTGCCTTGCCGTTGTAGAACATGTCGCCGCACTGTTTGTAACGCCCGCATGCCGTTTCCGGCTGGCGCTCGGATTGAACGCCGGCAGGCGACCAGGCGTCACCCCGGACCGGGCACGAGAATAAAGTCGAGGTTTTCATGACGATAGGCCTTCTGGCAATGCCGGCAATGAATTGGGTCGGAATCCAGGCCAAAGCCTGGAAACGCATCGACGGTTCTCATCTGCCACTTCAGGCAACAGTTCCTCCACCTTCCCGCTTGACCTCTAGGCCCCGGTCATTACTGCTTTTTTCTGCACCAGTTGCCCAGACTGATAGTCACGAAATGCCTGCTCGACTTCTTCCCGCGTGTTCATGACAAAGGGACCATACTGGACGATCGATTCCCTGATGGGCCTGCCTGCCACCAGGATGAATCGCGCCCCTTCATCGCCCGCAACGATCTCGACACGGTCGCCCTCGCCCAGCACGCCAAGGCTGTGCCGGGATAACCGAGTTTGTCCGATTTGCGCAGCCCCTTCAAATACATAAACGAATGCGCTGGATGAATGCTCCAGCGGGTGGATGAAGCTTGTCCCAGGATCAAGGGTGACATCGAGATACAAGACATTGGTGTTGGGGTCACGAATGACTCCATGCCGGCCTCCATATTCCCCGGCAAGCACACGCGCCTGTATCGCACCGTCATTGACCCGCGGAATCGCTTCCGGTGAGAACTCCTGGTAAGCCGGGTCGGTCATTTTTTCTGCGGCGGGAAGGTTGATCCACAGTTGGAAACCGCGCATCAGCCCGTTGCTCTGCTGCGGCATTTCGGAATGGATAACGCCACTGGCCGCCTTCATCCACTGCGCGCCACCGGAACGCAAATCGCCCTTGTTGCCCATGCTGTCCTGATGCAGCATATGACCATCAATCATGTAGGTGAAGGTGATGAAACCGCGGTGTGGGTGATCGGGAAAACCGGCAATGTAGTCATCCGGGTCGTCGCTGCTGAAATGATCGAGCATGAGAAACGGATCAAGGTTCCTGAGCGCGGGCGTGCCAATGGTGCGGTGCACGGTCACACCCGCGCCCTCCGTAACGGCTTGAGCTTGAATCAATTGTTGTACCGGGCGATTCATCATATTCTCCTTGTTTTCCAGAGGAGCAACTTGCCAATTCGCTTTTGCGCACTCCGATTGAAAGCTCTTACCATTTTAGGAGTGATTCACGCACGGCGCATTGGGGATTGCACTCTTCCCTCTCGGCATATCGACACTTAACCTTCAGACCAGGCTTTGCAGTCTCAAGGCAATCGACGTGCTCCCCGAAATTAGTAGCATTTAGGTTTGGAGTCCGATCTAATTTTGACAGGAGATCGGACGATGAAGAAGCGCTACACGGAAGAACAGATCATTGGGTTTATGACGCACCTCCGAAACGACACGTAAACCAAGCAGATAATAGTAGTCTTGATAGACAGCCGGCGCAGCCTTTATGCCAGGTATCGATAATTCCAATTCTGTTTAGCAAATCGTGACAATTTGAATTGTTACAGATGCCGCCAATGGATTTCGCACGCCAACAACAGTCATTCAACGCCATGTTGGCTGTCCGCTGCATTCAGGGCTTTATGGAGACTCAGCAACAATGAAAACGCTGCGAATCAATTGTCGAATGAAAATAATGAGTACCCTAAGTGATGATTGTTGTTTGGACGATATCATCCTATATTAGGTTTCAGGTTCCTGAGAGCGCAGGCAGTGAATGGTTGAGATTGGCGAGAACTAGCTCCAGATTTGCAGCTCTTCATTTCTAGGTAGGGTCATGGCTGACACAATCAAAGTACTGGCAATTCCATCCAGTGGATGGAACTATGGTGGCGAGCAGGCTGACTTTGTGGATCGCATTCGTGCTTGCAATCCGTCCGGCTACTACGTAATCAATGGCTTTAGCGATGCTGCTGACTTGGCTCAGCGGATACAGAGCATCATCAACGGCCTCCCCAATTACCCGGCGCTGGAACAGCTCGAAATATGGTGCCACGCGCACTCCGGCAAGATCGACGGAATAACAGTTCTCAACGTCGCTACCTGGAGTCAGGCACTGAAGGGCATATCGTCGTGGAGTGATGAGGCCTCCATCTATCTCTCTGGCTGCAACAGTGGCCTGACCGGTCGATCGGTGGCTCAGGCGCTTGCAAACGCTATGCCTTTCCAGGTTGGTCAATTCGAGCACCATATTCATGTCTATGGTGCTGCCGGGTACCTCTACGGCAATCATGCATGTGGAGATGCACGAACAGAGTGTACCTACATTCGCAGGGGGGAACGAAGGTGGAGGATGCTGCGCTTTGTCTGGGGATTTGTTTATTCCTTCGGCTCGCTCCATCAGGCAGCGCTTGAAGCGATGACGGTTGACGTTGAGTTTAAGCCATACCCCGGATGTCGAAATGCATCAGGCGCTGGCGCGTACAATGAATTCAGGAACTGGAGTTGACCCATGCCTGAAACGATGAGAATAAGTGAACCTGATACAGGGCACACCATTATCCTGGACGACAACCGCCGTGATCTCGTCCTTGTCGAGTTACAACGCGTTCGTCGATTCGGTGCACCGTACCCAAAAGAATCCCCGCCAGTGGCGGCAGACCTCATTCTCGAAATAGAGGACGATGGCCGGACACGGCGCTACGTACTTTTGAGCGAGACGGTTCTCCTCGACACCGAACGTCGCCGCGTGTACCAGTTCTACATGGGACTGCAACTCCTTCAGTGGTTGAACGCTCCATGACCTTCCGAGGCGGGCCAGTCAAACCCTTTCGTGCCATGTCTTGAACGGGTACGCAGTTCAGCGTAGCCTGGCTCATCACTCCCGGTTTCCTACCAGAAGACGGAGAGGCATAAATCCTGAAACTCGACATAGCATTCCCTCAACACGCTTCCCGTCGTTATATCGGGTCACGCTGCACCTGGATATCTTTCCAAGTTGTGACAGTTCGGAGAGCGAGGTGCGGACGATTGAAAGGGGACCCCTGTCGCCGTTGCTATCTCCGAGTCAAGTTGCCGGCCATGCCTCTTCAAATAATGGAGGATGGTCTTGGTGTGCATCTTGAGTATCTGAGAGTCAAGATGAAGGCAAAATGAGCGGCTGCGTTCATGCAGTCTATGATTAAGAACCCTTCCCGTCTTAGGAGTTTTTCATGATGCGCACACTTGGTATTGCCTTCTATCTCGTGGTATGCGGATTAGTGTCCTCCACGCCGGTCCTTGCGACATCAGGCAATGACCTTATGCCAGAGAAGGTAATTGGTGTGTCAAAGCGCACGGACATCAAGGTTGTTTACGACGACAAGGATGATGTGTTGGATGCGGGAATCGGGAAGGGATTGTACTACCTGCGCGGCCTGCTGGAGTCGTACAAATCACTCAACATCGATCCGAAGAGCCTTCATATCAGCATCGTCCTGCATGGCGACACGGCTCACTGGTTGTTGAATGACACAGCCTACCAACGCTACAAGAATGATCCGTTTACCTACAACCCCAACAACAAGGTGGTGGAAGAACTGCTGCAGCACGGCGTAAGCGTGGAAATCTGCAGGGTTACCATGAGAGCTCATGGTTTTCAGCCTGAAGACCTTCTCCCCGGCGTAGTAATGGTGCATGACGCCTATACGCGCATGATTGATCTGCAACAGCGTGGCTACGCATACATCCGGTTCTGATCCCGGATACATTCGTGGGTGGAAACAGTCCTTTCTAGCGGACCAGTGCCAATAACTCGCCGTAACTTTGGCTGAAAAGTCTCACGCCCTCGTTCTGCAGGGTATCGCCGACCTGGTCGGGTGAAATGCCCAGCTTCTCCGCTTCCAGCCATGCTTCTCGCGCGGAGTGGTGTTCATCCAGCAGGGCGGACTGGACCCGGCCATGATCGAGGAACGCGCCGAGTGTTGCGTCGGGCAGGGTGTTGATGGTTTCCGGCCCTTCGAGCGGTTCCACATACAGCAGGTCGGGATAGGCAGGGTCCTTGGTACTGGTGCTGGCCCATAACAGATATTGCGGCCGTGCGCCGGCTGCCGCCAGCTCAAAAAAATGTGGACCGTGAAACAGTTCAAGATAGCGTTCATACGCCAGTTTGGCCGTGGCCAATGCCAACTTCCCTTTCAGCGACATCGCGGCTTCGGTTCCCGACGTATCAAGCAGTCTGTCTGCGTGAGTATCCACGCGTGACAGGAAGAGGCTGGCGACAGCCTTTGCCCTGTTCAGCGGCAAACCCTGGCTATGGCGCTTATTGAGGCCGCGAATGTAGGCTTCTAGCGCCCTCACCGTCTGCCGGACGGAAAACAGCAGAGTCACGTTGACGTTGATCCCTAGTTCGGTCAGGTTTTCAAATGCCGTCACTCCTTCATTTGTTCCAGGCACCTTGATGAGCAGATTGGGCCGCCCCACTGCTTGCGCCAAACGCTTTGCCTCATCGATCGTCGCCCGTGCATCATGAGCAAGCTCCGGACTGACCTCCAGACTGACATAACCATCGTTTCCAGCGCTGCGTTCGTGTACAGGCAGGAAAAGATCGCAGGCAGCCTGAATATCCGGAATGATCAAGGTCTCCAGCCGGGCTTGTGGCGTGGCATCCAGGGCTCTGGCCCGAGCAAGGTCATCGCGATAGAGGTCGCTTCCGCCGATGGCCTTGGCAAAAATGCTGGGATTGGAAGTCAATCCACTCACGCCCTTGCCGACCATCTCTTTCAGCTTTCCGGATTGCAGCAATTCGCGTGATAGATTATCCAGCCAGATACTCTGGCCAATTTGCTTAAGTGTGCTCAAATCTTTCATGGCTTTTCCCAAGTGGATAACTTGCCTCTGTAACGACGGAGTTATAGAGGGCTTCGTCATGTGCAGTTATGCGCACTTCTTTCTCTTCAGCTTCCCGGGGGGGAGTTTCAAGCAGGCTGCACTATGCAGACCAACCCGCACGACAGCAAGTTTCCTGCAATTTACCAGAGCTGACAAACAACTTTGGAATTCAACCTCGATCGTGAACAGCAGCCAACGAAGCAGTCCAGCGGATTCGAGAACTTGAACAGGAAATTCAGCTTGATCGGCGTCGGTAGCGTTTCATTATCACATTGAACCAAGATAAATTTATTTCACCGACGGAAAATCCATTTCCGCACCTGAAACTTCAATCCAGCCTGTGCTCAAATATGATTGCAATAGAAGTCTGCGCAATCCGGCTTCTGTGCCGTCAATTGACTCAATGATCACTCCTGCGCCGATTTCGATATATCGGTCAGTCTCCATCCGGCAATTCGCTCCCCCTCACATAGACTGCCAAACAGTAAGGGCAGTGACTCCAGGGCATGTGATCGTCACCACCCTGCCCACCTGAACACAATTGTAAGACCCCACTGCTCTCATTGTTGCTGTGTTGATTGCCCTGTGCTTATGTAACAAAGATGATCGGGCTGACAGAGCAATGTCGGAGTCCGATCAGGCACGCACGCCGCATATTGAATACACACGCATACGACAGCCGGACCGTCGATTTCGCTGATGCCGAATCGTTGCGGCAGGCAGAGGAATGGCAGTGCCGAAAAACCGGACGGCGGCAGATCTGCCTGAATCGGGCATCCCGGTTACACAGCTCAACTGGCATTTGCCGGCCATGAATGGGCTAGAATTTGGCGCTCATGACCTCCTGGAACGACATATGAACGAACACGTTTCGGCCCTGGAACAGGCACAAGGCACCTTGATCGATCTTGGCATCAAGTTCGGCCCCAAAGTCCTGGCAGCCGTGCTCATTCTGGTTGCGGGTTTTTATGTGGGCCGATGGGTGGGCAGCCTGACGGACAGGATGCTCACGCGGCTTGGATTGGACATCACTGTCCGTCAGTTGCTGGTACGGATCGTCCGACTGGTGGTGCTGGGCCTGTTCCTGATCATGGCCCTGCAAAATCTGGGGGTTGAGCTGCTGCCGCTGATTGCGGGCCTGGGTGTCGCCGGTGCAGGCATTGCTCTGGCCATGCAGGGTGTGTTGTCGAATCTGGCTGCGGGCTTAACCATCATCTTTACCCGGCCGTTCAAGGTGGGTGAATACATTTCCATCGCACAAGAGGAAGGCACGGTGGAGCAAATCAGCCTTTTCAACACGACGCTGAGCCATCTGGATTTGTCGCGTGTTTTGATCCCCAATCGCAAAATCGCGGGCGAGATTCTGCATAACTACGGCGAAATCCGGCAAATGAGCCTGAGTGTGGGGGTGGCCTACGATACCGACCTGAACAGGGTGCTCAATGCGATCGACGAAATCCTGCGTGCCAATCCCAGAGTGTTGCAGGATCCCCGCCCTTTGATTCAGGTCAGCACCCTGGCTGACTCTTCCGTCCATATTGGCGTGAAGCCCTGGGTCAAGGTGGCTGACTATGCCTTGAGCATTGGTGAAATCAACAAGGCCATCCTGGAAACATTCCGTGGACAAGGAATAATGATCCCCTTCCCTCAGCGAGAAATAAGGCTGCTGGGCAATACCTGACCGGCTTGTCATGGCTCGCTATACTTACACCTTGATAGGACCAGCCCACAGGAGGAACCGATGAAGAATTCCTTGCTTGTTACCCTGCTGCTCTCGCTGCTTGCATTACCCCTGGCGACCAGGGCAGTTGACCCAGCCAGCTTGCCTCAAATCAAGCAGACCAAGCTTGGCCTCTATCTGGAGGCGAAGGAAGTGCCGGACTTTATCAAGGCCCATCCGAAGACCCTGTTCCTGGACTTGCGCACGCCGGAGGAACTGCTGTTTGTCGGCGTTCCGGATGGGATCGATGGCAACGTGCCTTTTGGCATCATGAATTACAATAAATGGGACGACAAGAAAAGCACCTTTGTCCGCTTTCCCAACCCCGACTTTCTAGCCAACTTTGATTATTGGGCGCTCGACAAGGGCACCGAAAAAGGAGACCCCATCGTGCTGATCTGCCGGTCAGGTGACCGCAGCGCCATGGGCGCCGATTTTCTCGGCAGGCAGGGCTATACCAATGTCTGGTCGGTGGTGGATGGCTTTGAAGGCGATCTTGCCAAGGACGGCCCTGACAAGGGTCGGCGCGCAGTCAATGGCTGGAAGAATTCCGGCCTGCCCTGGTCCTACGACCTGGACAAGACCAAATTGGTGTTCCACTGATCAGCAGGTAATTGCAGTCATGCCTGTCCATGCACTGAAACTGGGACATGCTGTCATCAAGGTTCGCAGCCTTGAACGATCCGTGCCGTTCTACCGCGATGTACTGGGACTCAAGGAAGTAGCGCGCTACCACAATGCCATGGTGTTTTTCACCTGCGGAGAGAATCACCACGATCTGGGTCTGATGGAAGTGGGACCCAGCGCACCGGGTGTCCACGAATTTGGGGTCGGCCTGTACCACCTTGCCTTCAAGGTGGGTGACAGCCTGGAAGAGCTGCGCGCCTTTCGTGACCATCTGGCTGCGAAGGGGGTTCCGCTAGCCGGGCAATCCGATCACCGCGTCAGCCAGTCACTTTACTTACACGATCCGGATGGCATGTTGATCGAGTGTTACGTAGACGCCGATCCATCCCTATGGAACGATGACCCCACCGCCGTCGCACACGTCGGGCCCCTGAAGCTGTAATCCGAAATCCTGCGCAGGTAAAGTCTCGTCAAAACGCTGTTGCAGTTCAACCCTGACGCCGCCAAATAGACCTGGAGATGATGATGACCGAAACCAAGATCCTGCCGGAAGAAAAAGACATCCCCACCCACTGGTACAACGTAGTGGCGGACATGCCCAACCGTCCGGCACCGCCCCTGGGACCGGACGGCAAGCCCATCGGCCCGGAGGCCCTGGCAGCCATCCTTCCCATGGCCCTCATCGAGCAGGAAGTATCAGCCGAGCGCTGGATACCCGTTCCCGATCCAGTGCGCGAAGCCTGGTGCATGTACCGGCCTTCGCCGCTGTTCCGCGCCCATCGGCTGGAAGCGGCGCTGGCCACGCCGGCGAAGATCTACTACAAGTACGAAGGGGTTTCGCCCGCGGGTTCGCACAAGGTCAACACTTCCATTGCACAGGCGTACTACAATGCCCAGGCCGGAGTTAAGCGGTTGTCCACCGAAACCGGCGCGGGCCAGTGGGGCTCAAGTCTTGCACTGGCAGGCCAGATGTTCGGCATCGAGGTGCGCGTCTACATGGTGAAGGTGAGTTATGAGCAGAAGCCCTTTCGCCGTTCGATGATGCAAACCTGGGGCGCTGAAGTGTTTGCCTCACCCACCAATATGACCGAATCCGGCCGCAAGATTCTGGCCGAGGATCCCGACTCTCCCGGCAGTCTTGGCATTGCCATTTCCGAGGCAGTGGAGGAAGCAGCCGGCCGCCCCGATACCAACTATGCGCTGGGCTCAGTGCTCAACCATGTATGCATGCATCAGTCGGTGATAGGGCTGGAAGCCAGGAAGCAGTTCGAGAAAGTGGGCGACTATCCGGACATGATCTTCGCCGCATGCGGCGGAGGCTCCAACTTCGCCGGCGTGGCCTTCCCCTTTTTTGCCGACAAGGCGGCCGGTAGGAACGTGCGCCTGGTGGCGGTGGAACCGACCTCGTGCCCAACGCTGACCCGCGGTCACTATGCGTATGACTTTGGCGATACGGTTGGCCATACACCCCTTATGCTGATGTACACCCTGGGCCATGACTTTGTCCCCCCGGGCATCCACGCCGGCGGCCTGCGCTACCATGGCGATTCGCCCCTGGTCTCCCAGCTCTATAAAGAGGGCTTGATCGAGGCCCTGGCGGTGCCACAACTGGCCACTTTTGATGCCGGCGTGCAGTTCGCCCGTGCCGAGGGCATCATCCCTGCCCCCGAATCCTGTCACGCCATCCGTGCCTGCATCGACGAGGCTGTTCGTTGCAAGCAGAGCGGGGAACCGAAGACCCTGTTCTTCAACCTTTCGGGCCATGGCCATTTTGACATGGCGTCGTATGACGCCTATTTCGCCGGCAAGCTGCAGGATTATGCCTACCCGGAGCACGAGATCGAGGCGGCGCTACACCGGTTGCCGAAGGTGGCAGCATGAGCAGGGAGCAGTGCCTGTCGCCGCAGGCGAGAGGTGCGACCGCCCGCGAATGCTGCCAGACGCCGACACGATGGGGCCTCAATTTCGGATGAGTCTTCGGAGGCGGCTCAGCATGAGCAGGGAGCAGTGCCTGCCGCCGCAGGCGGGAGGTGCGACCGCCCGTGAATGCTGCCAGACGCCGACACGATGGGGCCTCAATTTCGGATGAGTCTTCGGAGGCGGCCAGCATGAGCAGGGAGCAGCCGGTGCGGGCGCGTTGCACATCGGTACGGACGCAGCGGGGCACCGTAATAAACCGGCTCCACTATGCAGCTTCGCACGCATGGCCGCTGTGCCGGTTCCTTCCAAAGTGGGGATGCGCACACCCGCGAATGCCGCCGACACCGAAATGAAGAAGCCCGTCAGCCGAGGTTGCCAATGGGGCGGCGAAATGACATATTTCAACAGGAACGAGAGCAATCTGCAGACAGAATCCTGCTTAGATCAAAATGACGTACACTCCGGCCGACAGCAAGACAATGCCAACAGCCAATAGCGTGGTATTAAGGTAATGCACCCCGGCCCGCACCTGCACTGACGCCTGCTTGATTTCCATTTCCGCTTCGCCATCCTGAGCCAGTTCCAGCCTGTACTCGCCTGGGGTTTTGATACTCATCACAGGCAGGGAATGTTTGAAAACCTGCGCAGGCGTCGCTTCCACCTGCGTGGCCTTTAAGGTGAAGGGTTGGGAGAGTATTGTTGTTCCGTTAAGAGTGATCCTGGCCCGATATCGATTGCGCGGGGTATTGGGGGGTGTGAGAGTGGGACCGTAGCTTATAGTGAGGTTCAGAATCACGGTGACCGGTCCCATCACCGGCAACAGGTCAAAGCGTGCAATTGCGACCGGACGCCCATCCGGACCGGCGCTGAATTCCAGAGGCAGTTCGGTAATCTCCCTGCCTGTATAAAAGCGTGTGTAGATGTAATATCCCGGCCCGAGAATCACTCCAATAATTAACAACACAATACCCGCCGACTTACCCACGACAACCTCCGTTGTTACCTGCTTCATCGCAATGGAACCAGCCATGAACCCCCCATGGCCTGTCAACACGAATTTCAGCTGATGCTCTGCAGGCAGGAAAGTGATGGATACAGGGCAAGCGACGAGCCAGAGGCCTTGCCCGCATTGGCAAGAAGCCCAGCACAGAAGACGCACCCTCCTGCCGCAACCCGAATGCGCGGGCAGTTCCACTATCCGCATTGTTGCGTCCCGCTTGCCGTACGCGCGAACCAAGCTGAGCCAGCGTGCGTCCACCAGGCTGAAGAAATCGTCCCCGTCGAACGCGTGACATAAGCGGAAACCGGCGCTGGATAAACTGAACTATAGTGACATAAGGCGAACCTGTCATGAAGGAGGTGATTTATGAAGGCCCTGCATAAAATCGAACGGTATCTGGATCAACACCTCATCCCGTTTGATATCGTTGCGCATTCCCACAGCCATACCAGCATGGAAACTGCCCGTTACGCGATGGTGGATGCCAATCGTGTCGCCAAGGGTGTGTTGCTGGAAGGAGATGGCTGTTACATGGTGGCGATGATTCCAGCGGATAAGGAAATCCGCCTGGGCAAGCTGAGTCAGGATTACAGTCGTGAACTCAATCTGGCGGATGAGAACATGGTTAACACCCTGTTCGCCGACTGCGAATCGGGTGTGGTACCCGGGCTGCCGAACGCATGGGGTGTAGAGATGGTGTGGGACGATGCCCTCATGGCCCAGCCCGAAATCTACCTGGAGGCCGGAGATCATGAACGCCTTATCCATGTGGAGACCCGCTATCTGCAAGACCTGTTCGGCGACGCTCCACACTGCACGTTCACCCAGCCACGCGCCCATCACCTGAACTGGAGCCAGCACTCATAGCGTTGCTTTCCTTGCGCTATGAGCTGTCCATGACCGTGCGGTGTTTCCTTGCTGCACGGCTTTCGTCATAATACGGTCTGCTCGCGCGGCGGTTCCAGTCTTGCCGCTCGACTCAACGGTTTATTTCCATTCGTCTGCCTTAGACTGGCGCCCTTCCAATCTGGGCGACGGGCTGACTTTATTAGGGCTTTCCATGTCATTTGCATCTCTCGGCCTTGCCGATGAACTCGTGCGCGCGGTTACCGAGCGCGGTTACACCATCCCAACGCCCATCCAGATCCAGGCCATACCGGCCGTGCTTTCCGGCGGCGACCTGCTGGCGGGCGCCCAGACCGGTACCGGCAAAACTGCCGGGTTTGTCCTTCCCATACTGCACCGATTGGCCGATAGATCGGTCAAAGGCCCCTCATCCGGCAAACCTCCAATCCGGGCGCTTATCCTCACCCCAACGCGGGAGCTGGCCGCCCAGGTGGAGGAAAGTGTCCGCGCCTACGGCGCACATACGAAACTCGCGTCCATGGTGGTATTCGGCGGGGTCAACATCAATCCACAGATCACCCGCCTGAAAAGCCGGGTAGATATCCTGGTGGCCACGCCCGGCCGCCTGCTCGATCATGTGCAGCAGAAAACCCTCGATCTTTCGCAAATCCAGATTCTAGTCCTTGATGAAGCTGACCGCATGCTGGACATGGGCTTCATCCGCGATATCAAGAGGATTCTCGCCCTGTTACCCAAACAGCGGCAAAACCTGCTGTTCTCCGCGACCTTTTCCGATGAAATCAAGCACTTGGCCGATGGACTGCTGAATAGTCCCGCGCTGATCGAAGTGGCACGCCCCAATATCACGGCGGATACCGTTGCACAGAAGGTCTATCTGGTTGATCGCGAACGCAAGCGCGAACTGCTGGCCCATCTCATACAACAGCGCAACTGGTTTCAGGTTCTGGTATTCACCCGAACCAAACATGGCGCCAACCGGCTGGCAGAGCAGCTGGGCAGGGACGGGATTTCTGCGCTTGCCATCCACGGCAACAAGAGCCAGGCTGCTCGCACCCGAGCGCTAAAGGAGTTCAAGAGTGGCGAACTCCAGGTGCTGGTCGCAACCGACATTGCCGCCCGCGGTATCGATATCAGCGAATTGCCCCACGTCGTCAATTACGAGCTCCCCAATGTTCCTGAAGACTACGTGCACCGGATCGGTCGCACCGGACGGGCAGGCTCCGAGGGCGAGGCCGTCTCCCTGGTGTGCGTGGATGAACAGAAGCTGCTGAAGGATATTGAAAACCTGATCAAGCGCAGTCTGCCCAAGGAGGTTGTAGCTGGTTTTGAGCTTGATCCCGACGCGCGACCCCAGCCCATCCAGCAGCGCATCGGCGCTCGCCCCCAGGGCTCGGCAAGGGCAGGCAAACCACGCTCTGACAGGGCCAAAGCTGCTTTACCAGGCGATGGCAAGCGCGGTCCATCGGGTCAACGTGACACGACGAAGGCAGCCAGCCCCACTGACAAGAGCAGGCGACAACACGCCAAGCAGCGCGCTCCGGGGCGACCTTCGGACCGTCAAGTGAATCCGTCAACTAATCGTAAGGCAGGCATTTAGGACAAGAACCGACCCCCACTTACAACAGCATTCTTACAGGAGAAACAGGGCCTCTTGCGCGGCAAACTCAAGGCTCACCGACGACCCCCAATTGTGAACACCACAATACGATTGAGGATCGCCAGGACAAAACCAACTGGGCGCCCCGCGTTGGCTGCTCCTGACCAGCGCCCCTGGGTTATGTCTGTCAATGTTTTGCAGGCGGTTGTTCATGGGACACAATCTTACCCATGGAAAGAATCAGATTATCCAAACGCATGTCAGAACTGGGACTGTGTTCCCGCCGCGAGGCGGATACCTACATCGAGCAAGGTTGGGTGTATGTCGATGGCGAGCAGGTCAACGAGCTGGGGACAAAAATCTTACCTGGCCAGCGCATCACCCTGAACAAGGCAGCCCAGGCCCGGCAGCAGCAACGCGTCACCATCCTGCTCAACAAGCCGATCGGTTTTGTGTCGGGTTTGCCGGAAGACAATTACCAGCCAGCTGTCTCACTGATAAATAGGGAATCACGCTGGAAGGAAGACCGGTCGCCGACGCACTTTTACCCGAGTCAGCTTAAAGGCCTTGCCCCGGCCGGCAGACTTGATATTGATTCCCAGGGTCTACTGGTGCTGACGGAGGATGGCCGGATCGCCAAACAATTGATTGGCGAAAACTCTGCGGTCGAAAAGGAATATCTGGTTCGCGTTCAGGGCAGCCTCTCTGACAGCGGCCTTGCCCTGTTGAACCATGGCCTCGAACTCGATGGTCAAACCCTGAAGCCGGCCAAGGTAAGCTGGCAAAACCGGGACCAGCTTCGCTTTATATTGCGTGAGGGAAAGAAGCGCCAGATTCGCCGCATGTGCGAGTTGGTCGGGCTTAAAGCTATCGGACTGAAACGGGTTCGCATCGGTCAGGTCAAGCTTGGCGCTCTGCCGGAGGGTCGGTGGCGCTATCTGGCCGAAGGAGAACAGTTCTGATGGAAGAAAAACAACCCGAGCCGGCATGCCCGCTGCCCAGACCACCTGACTTCTCTGGCGTCAATACGCTCAAGCTCCTGCCCGATCCCTCACCTGCCGATTATCGTGCCGCAATGGAACTGGCCAAGGCCGAGGCCGGGAAGCTGTTCGAAGAACCGATGCTGCTGTCATGGTACGACCGAGACCGGAATTTCGAGGCCCCCCAGCATGTCAGCGAATGCCATCAACTTTCAGCCACGCCCGGTTATGTCGATTATGGTCTGAATCATGGCGCCCGGCTCATGATCGACATCGAAACCGGACGATTTGTATTTTTCTACCGCGACGCTTTTCAGCTCTGAACATCAGCGCATGCTTAGCATGACCCAGAACAGTCGGCGAGCGAACTCAGCCCTGCGAGCTGCATCATTACCCGCACCCTGCGCTGCCAACATGCTGGACGCAACCGCATCGTTCACGTCGCTGGCTTGAGACCTGGCAAGGCGGGTGGCCTTTTTATTGATTGCCGCCTTTGTTGCTGTTCCCTTCGCAACGCCTGAACTCGCCGCTATCGGATTGCCCACCAGATCACGTGCATGAGCCGGGGTAGAAGTATAGATTGCACCTAAAATACTGGCTGCCGCCACCAGAACCATAGGGAAATTGAGGGGGGAAGAATGGATACGCATGACAAGCTCCTTTTAATCAGGTGTGGTAGGTGCTTGCAGATTAGGTATTCGTCGCCCGTCCGATAAGCAACCAGGTTCCAACCTGGTGGGGATACCGGGTAGGCCAACCGGGTTGGCTGAACAGCAAGCTCACCATTGCCTTCCGCTGTCATGTAGGCGACACTCAAATTTAATATCATGGCAAGAACACTGGAACACGGCATGCTCTACCCTACCCTTTACAGCAAACTCGAGAAGGTTCGCTGGAACATGGAGTCGGACATCAACTGGTCCGGCTTTGATTCCAAGCTGCTTACCGATGAGCAGGCCGTCACCATCAAGATGAATGCGATTACCGAGTGGTCTGCCCTGCCAGCCACGGAAATGTTTCTGCGCGACAACCGTGAGGACAGCGACTTTTCTGCGTTCATGTCGGTCTGGTTCTTCGAAGAGCAGAAACATGCGCTGGTCCTGATGGAATACCTGCAGCGCTTCCGACCTGATCTGGTTCCAACGGAAGCAGAGTTGCATCAGGTCCGGTTCGAATTTGACCCCGCACCGCCACTGGAAACCCTAATGCTGCACTTTGGCGGCGAAATACGTCTGACTCAGTGGTATCTGCGTGCTGCGGACTGGCATACCGAACCTGTCATCAAGCAGATTTACCGGTTGGTTGCCGCCGACGAAGCGCGCCACGCCGGTGCCTATTACCGCTACATGGAACGCGCGGTAAGACAGGCGGGAAACGCAGCCAGGCTTGCCTTTGCAAAAATCGGCGTGCTGATGGCCAGCGCAACTCGCAGCAGCAAACCCATCCACCCCACCAATCTTCACGTAAACGCAAGTCTGTTTCCTCTGGACACGGTGCAAAGCCGCCTGCCGGAACCCGAATGGCTGGAGCGCTGGCTTGAAGAGCAGATCAATTTCACCGACGAACATGAGCGCCGTGTCATCTCCATCCTTTTAAGCAAACTCGCCACCTTGCTGGGTGTGACGCTTCCGGACGTAAAGACCCTGCGCCAGTACCGGCGGGACCTGGCACGCCAGCTTCAGGCCACCGCCTGAAGCAACGTTCATCACGAGGCCACCCCAACCCGGTTGGTCTCAAGATTCTCGCTTCCAGGCCGCTTACTCATGCAACAGCGGCGGAATCCCTGGACCAACCCGGTTGGTGGTGATGCCCCTCCGCCTGTCTATACTTCTTATTCAAGCTGCCTTCAGGAGTTTCCATGGCTTACCTGCAAAACAAATGGCACGACTACACTCGTCAGCCCAATCCGCCCCGCCACTACACCAACCAGCGGGAGTTTGAGGCAGACTGGATTTACTGCCTGCGCCGACGCTATGCCTTGTCTCAGGAAGCCCTGGCGGCCATGGCCAATGTATCCGTAACCACGGTACAGAACTGGGAAAACCCGCGTTCAGTCAAGGCCATCGCTGACCACAACCAGAACCTGTTGCACAACATTGAACGGGATTTGTGGATCAAGGCCCATGTAACACTGCTTGAGCCCTGCCCACCCACCGTCAAGGCCTTGTACGACTTGATGAGTGCAGGCAAGGATGACAGTGCCCAGGCACTCGCTGCCTATCTGGTGGGCTCGGTCAGTGAAACCCATCCCGAGCGTGCCCGGCTTCTGCACTGGGCCAGCCTGACCCACAGCATCGCCGATCCCGATTCGCCCAGGGCGCGCGAATTTGGTCAGCAGGCACTGGATGCAGTCGGTCGCAGTGATGATCGACTTTCTGCAGCCATCGAGAATGAAATTCTCGGCTTCCAGATGGAAGACCTGCTGAAACTCCCGGCCGGCAACAATCGTCTGCGTCAGGGTGAAAGAGTCATGGCGGCCTGCGAGCGGCTGCATGAAAAGGATCATCAGCCAGCCTATCTGTGGAACGCTCTTGAAGTCGCATGTCGCACGCCCCTGCCCCAGGAGGAAACTTTCCGCCTGGTAAGCCGTCTGATGGAAATTCTGGATGGAAACCTTGTGGCAAGGCGCATCCGGACTGAAGCAGCGTTTGAACATGCCCGACCGGTGCTGACCACCACCGGATCTCTTAACTAACCGTCAGGATGACAAGGGGAACACCGTGAAGATGATTCAACTTCGAACCCTGACCCTGCTGCTGGCTGCCGGCCTCGCCGGATCAGCCTGGGCGCAAGCGCCCGAGGTCGGGCAAAGCCCGCCAGCCCTGGATACGGCACTCAAAACGCCGCATGCTGAACTTGCTCAGCCCGGCCAACCGCAGGAAATACAGGCCAACACCTTTTATGCCTGGGACCGCGTTGGCAGACCCATCGGCAAGGAAACCTTTTTCATTTAGCGCTTGCTTCCCAAGCGCAATCAGCGCCCTTTCCCACCGGGGATTGGGCGTTTGTTTTTTCAGGCGCCACGATCTTCCGACTGCGTTTTGGCGGCGCCGAAACTCGCCAAAAAACGCCGCCCGCGCGGGCCCCTGTTCATCCCAGCCATGGTCACGTCTGTTGGGGTGGGCTTTGCATACCACCAGGTTCCATCAGCATCCTGCATGGCAAATTCAGTCCATTGGGGCAGTTCGTCAGAATCAATTTTCTGTACGGCCAAAGATTACCTTCCGCCCCCGTTGCTGCCATCAGTAATAGTGTCTACAGTTAGGCAACCACGCAAAACGGAGGGTGACATGGATCTCAACCTTATGGTCAAGCCGGCAGCGGTCGCGAGTGCAGCGGCGGCAGGTTACCTCCTGGGTGCCGTCTGGTACTCCCCGCCCGTTTTCGGCAACAGCTGGATGTCGGCCTTGGGCAAGACCCGGCAGCAACTCGGCAGCCCAGCCATGGCCATGGGCATTACCCTCGTTACCTCCCTGCTTTCATCCTGGATTCTGGCAGTCGTATTGATGCGGGCTGGAGTAGGCTCAGCGTTGGGAGGGGCAGTCGCAGGGTTGGCTTTGGGAACCGGCATCTACGGATTGAGTCTTTATTCAGATAGCCTGTTCGCCGGATTTTCCTTTCGCTACGTTTTGATTCAAGCCTGTTACCGCGCTTTGCAATTTGCACTTATGGGTGCCATTCTCGGTGCATGGAGGTAAACATGAAGACATTGCTGTTGTGTCTTTGCCTGATTGGCGCGTCGGCATTTGCCGCCCAGCCGGACATTGTCCCCGTAAAGCAGATCAGCCTGGAACTGGCGCGTGACATTGCCATGCGGGCAGTCGAGGCGTGCCGCGCGTCCGGCTACAACGTTTCAGCTGTGGTGCTGGACCGGGCGGGCAACATTCAGGCTTCAATGAGGGACACCTTGACCTCGCCCTACACGCTGGAAATTGCCGAGCGCAAGGCGGGCATGGCAATCATGTCGGGCATCCCAACCGGTCAGTTCCGCGACGTCCGCGCAGATATCCGGCCCGAACTTAATCACATACGCGGCCTGATCGTCATGGAAGGCGGCCTGCCAATTGAATCCGCGGGCAGCATGATTGGTGCCGTGGGTGTCTCCGGCGCACCGGGTGGGGACAAGGATGCAGCCTGTGCAGAGAAGGCCCTGGGAGCCATGCAGGAAAGACTGGAATTCGCAAATTAGGAATGCGCCACCTCTGAGTACTGCCTGATCCTGATCTGCCCAAGCAGTTGTATCGCGACACGGCACGCTGGCAGGGCCACCAGTCACCCTGCCATGAAAAAGATTCGAATTTGCCCATTCTGCTTGTCCGCGGTGCCTTCGCGATGGTTTTGCCCTGGCAATCGGCTAGGTTTGGCGATGACGGGGGGAGCGCCCAGCGAGCAGCCGACCCTGTCATCCACGAATCCGGATCATCTCATTCTTGAAACTGGCCTGATCGAATACAAGCGTGCTTTCTGCAAAAGAGCGACTTGACCTTCTCGCGAAAGGGTCCACAGCATGACACCCGGCGTGCTGCTTTATTGCCGGGCAGGTTTCGAAAAGGAATGTGCCCAGGACATCACTCACGTCGCCGGGCAGTTAGGCTCCGCAGGTTGGTGCAAGGCAAAACCTGATACGGGTTACGTGCTGCATTATGCGGCCGAGGCAGCAGGATTCAGTGTCCTGCAAAAGCGGCTGGACTTTTCCTCACTGATTTTTTCGCGTCAGATGATTTTCGTTAGCGGACCGTATACCGACCTGCCTGCAGGCGACCGGGTGACGCCGCTGCTTGAAGCCGCGAAAAGCTGGCGGTCCGCCTTTTCCACTCTATGGCTGGAAACAGCCGATACCAACGAAGCCAAAGAAACGCTCGGATTTTGCCGCAAGTTCGGGCCCCACCTGAATCAGGCGATGGAAAAAGCCAATTTGCTCAAAGCGGGCAAAGCATTACCCCGACTCCATGTGTTCTTTCTGAGTTCCAGCACGGCCTATGTGGGCTATTCCCATCCCGGTAACAGCAGCAACTGGCCCATGGGCATCCCCAGGTTAAGAATGCCTCATCAGGCTCCATCACGTTCCACGCTGAAACTGGCAGAAGCGATCAACGAACTGTTTACCCCTGCGGAACGGGAAAAACTGCATGCTGGACAGAGAGCTGTGGATCTGGGTGCAGCACCCGGCGGATGGACATGGCAACTCGCCCACCGCGGCATCCGCGTCACTGCCGTGGATAATGGGCCGATGGCAGAATCCGCGCTGGATACGGGTTTTGTCAAACACTTGCGGGAAGATGGCTTTACCTTCCGGCCCCATCATCCGGTGGAATGGTTGGTATGCGACATGGTGGATAAACCCGCCCGCGTTGCCGATCTTGTCGCACGCTGGTTCGAACGGGGGGATTGCCGGAATGCGATATTCAATCTCAAGTTGCCGATGAAACAGCGTTACGAAGAAGCCCGCACCTGCCTCGATCGGCTAGCCGGCAGACTGGTACGACTCGATCACCCCTTCAAATTGATAGCGCGGCAGCTATTCCATGACCGGGAAGAAATCACCTGTGTCATTATCAGCCATTGAAATTTCCCGTTGTCAGGAACCAACATTAGGGCCGGAAAGCATGAAAATATCAGGGAATAGTGGTTTTCTTCTGCAGTTTTGCTAGAATCCGCCGGTCGGTTGGATTAAAGTCCTTGGCCGATTTGGTGTGGGTTAATCCATTTTTTGTTAAGGGAATATAGATGAAATACTCCGTTCTGCTGGCCGCTCTGTTGGCCATTTCCATGACCGCTTGCGGCAAAAAACAAGAAGCTGAAGCTCCGGCTCCGGCTCCGGCTCCTGAAGCGGCTGCTCCGGCTCCGGCTCCGGCTCCGGCTCCAGAAGCTGGTGCTACCGGTGCTACCGGTGCTACCGGTGCTCCCGGTGCGACTGGTGCTAGTGGTGCCACCGGTCCTACTGGTGCTACTGGCGCTACTGGCGCTGAGGGTGGCATGGCCCCGGCCGCTCCTGCTGAAGAAAAGAAGAACTAATTTCTTCCAGCAAACTAAAAGCCGGCAGCTGCCGGCTTTTTTATTGCCTGCGTACAAAGGCCCGAATTCGTTCCACCGCTTCCTTCAACGCTGGCAATGGACGTGTATAGGCAAAACGCACGAAGCGCTCCGCTGAAAACGCGCCAAAATCCAGCCCGGGCGTGACGGCCACCCCCACATCTTCAAGCAGCTTCTGTGCAAACACAAAACTGTCATTGGTAAAAACGCTGACATCGGCATAAAGATAGAATGCACCGTGAGGGACAGCCGGCAGAGCAAACCCGAGCTCGTTCAATGCTGACACCATAAAATCACGCCGTTCTTTCAACTCCAGCCGACGCGCCTCGAGTATTTCCATGGTCGATGGCTGAAACGCGGCCAGGGCTCCATGCTGTGCAGGCGTAGGAGCGGCCAGGAAGAGATTCTGCGCAAGACGCTCAATTGCCTCCATCGCGTTTTCTGGCGCCACAAGCCAGCCGAGGCGCCAGCCTGTCATATGAAAATACTTGGAAAAGCTGTTGACCACCCAAACCTTGCTGGAGTATGTCAGCGCCGTTTGCGGATTTTCCTCATACACCAGCCCGTGATAAATCTCATCCACAATCAGGCTTGCCTGGCGATCCGCACACAGCGCTGTAATGGCCCTCACTTCTGTGGCCTGCGCCAGCGTGCCGGTGGGGTTGGAAGGGGAAGCGAGCAAGACGACTTTAGTGTTTTCCGTCCAGTGCTGCTCAACCAGGCTGGCTGTGAGCTGAAAACCGCTATCCGGCCCAACCGCAATTGAAACCGGTCGTGCATTCACAAAACGGGCGAAATGTCGGTTGCAGGGGTAGCCAGGATCCGCCAGCAGAATCTCGTCACCGGGATCGAGTAATGCCCCTGCCGCCAGCAGCAGGGCGCCGGATGCCCCCGGTGTCACAGCGATGCGGGATGAATCAACCGTCAACCCATGGCGATCACGATAGAAACCAGCGATGGCTTCACGCAGCTCGGGCAAACCCAGCGCAGGCGTGTAGTGCACGTTCCCACCCTTGATGGCGGCAAGCGCGGCGTTCAGGATCGGCTCAGGCGTAGGGAAATCCGGTTCGCCGATTTCAAGGTGGATAATGTTTCTGCCTTGCGCTTCCAGTTCCCTGGCGCGCGCAAGAATGGCCATGACGTGGAAGGGCGCGATGCCATCCACACGATTGGCAAGCGTCATTCCGCCACGCCATGCTCGGCAAGAAAGCGGCGCACCCAATGTTCCGGCTTGGCGCTATGCCAACGCCCTTTTTCCTCGCCGTTGATGAACAACAAAACGGTGGGAAACCCGCGCATGCCGTATTTGCCGGCCAGCTTCATGTTGTGGCCGTCATCCACTTCCACTTTGGCCAGCAGAAATTTTCCCTTGTAGGCGTGCACAACCCGTTCGAGAATGGGCGTGAGCATCGTGCAGGGTGGACACCAGTCCGCCCAGAAATCTACCAGGACAGGCGTGGTTTTGGAGGCTTCGATAATCTTTTCATCGAAGTGTTCGTAGTCGCTATCGAAAATGAAACTGTCGGGATGCTTCATGCTGGATGATGTTGCAAGTGGTTAAGCTCCTCGCCAGGCGGCAGCCGCTGGAGCGGATCCTGGCGATAAAACGCCTTCATCTGTTGGTAGACTGCCGGATAAGTGGCCGCAAGTATAGCCGGGGTTTCAAAAAATGCCTCGCTCAGCACGGCGAAGAATTCTGCCGGTGAAGTGGCCGCATAGGAATTGATTGCTGTCCTGCTGCCCTCCTTCACCCTGAGGCGGAAATCCGCGAAAGCTGAAGTGAAGGCATCCGCCCAATCCTTTACCCTCATCTCCCGATGCAAGCGCGGCAGTCCATTGGCCTGCCCATCCTGCATATCCAGTTTATGCGCCAGCTCGTGGATGACCACATTGGCGCCGTCAAGCAGCATCGAGCTCTCCACATCCGCAGCGGAGAAAATGACCGGTCCGCCCTGCCAGGCCTCCCCCAGCAATGGATAACGGACTTCATGAACCACACCACTTTCATCCCTGTATTCCCGCCGGGGGGCAAACTCATCTGGATAGACTATGATTTCATTCCAGCCGGCATAGCGGCCCGGGTCCAGATTCAATATCAGCAGTGATGCCTGTGCCGCGATGCGAAGCCGGGTGGATTCGTCCATTACAAACCCGGCCGCACCGGTATAGCTTTTCTCATGCATGAAGAGCCGGGTCAGGTCATACAGGCGGGCCTGCTCATCCGGACTCAAGCCGGTAAAAACGGGGCCGGCAAGGGTACGGTGCCAACATTCTCCATCCACCGCAACCCGTCGAAGAATGCGAAGCCGGCGCCACTCACGCCACCAATTCATTCGTTATCCGGCAATAGCGGCTGGGAAGACTGGAGGTGTTCCAGGTCGACCGACTCTATGCGCTTGAAATGCTGCGACAGTTTGTGCCCGCTGATCTGGATCTTTTCCGTATCTTCGTGAGCCTGGCGAATATGGGTGGCAAGTTTCTGCAAGCGGTCGTCGAACAGGTTGAAATCCTTGCCCAGCTTGGACAAGGCATCCTTGATGATGTGAATCTGCTTGCGCGTTTCCACATCCTTGATCACCGCACGCGCGGTGTTCAGCACCGCCATGAGCGTGGTGGGCGAGACAATCCATACCCGTCGCGACATGGCATAGTCCACCAGATCGGGGTGATAGGCATGGATTTCGGCGAACACGGCCTCGGCCGGCAAAAACATCACGGCGCCGTCGCTGGTCTCGTTTTCGATGATGTACTTGCTGGCGATATCGTCCACGTGCTTCTTGACGTCAGCCTTGAACTGCCGCGTGGCCTGTGTGCGCTCGGCTTCGGCCAGTTCGCGCGCGAACATGCGATTGTAGTTTTCCAGGGGGAATTTTGCATCGACGGCCACCTTGCCAGTCGGTTCGGGCAACACGAGCAAACAATCGACCCGGCTGCCGTTGGACAGGGTTTCCTGAAACGCATACGCCCCGGGTGGAAGGATGTTGCGCACCAGCGCTTCCAGCTGCACTTCGCCGAATGCCCCGCGCGAACGCTTGTCGCCCAGAATTTCCTGCAGGCTGACCACGTTGCTGGTCAGCCCATCGATCTTCTTTTGCGCTTCATCGATGGTGGCCAGCCGCTCCATCACCTTGGCAAAGGTTTCATTGGTGTTCTTGAAGCCTTCATCCAGCCGCTCCGCCACCTTGCCAGAAATTTCCCCCAGCCGCGCGTCCACCGTCTTGGCCAGCGCCTCTATGGTTGCGGTCAGTTGAAGGGCGGCATTCTTCATGGTGTTCTGGGTCAGCTCCTGCTGCTGCTTGCCCTGTTCGGCAAACGTCCTGAGCGTGGCATCGAGAAACTGGGTCTGCGATTTCGCCTGTTCCTGCTGAAGCGCCTGCAAGCCGGTTTGGGTGCGGCCTCCCTCGCGAACCAGGCCCTCGTGCAAATCCTTCAGCATGTCGCGATGCCGCGCTTCCAGGCCCGTGTTGAGCATATTCGGCAAATCCTGCTGCTGGCGTTGCAGGGCGGAAAGCCGTGTGGCCAGCCAGGCCACAGCCAGCAAAACGAGGATGAGGCCGCCCACCAGCAGGATTTCAATCAATGTCATCGGTGGATTATATCTCCCGCTTGACCGCTCCCTGGCTCGCCCGCAGAATGCTTGCATGAATCATCCACCACGTTCTCCCGAGCACGCTATTCGCCTGATGTGGCGAGCCGACATTGCCCTGCGTGGATCCAGCTAGACGAGTCAGGTACCTGCCCAAACGGAGCCACGCCGCCATAAGCACCGTGGCTTTTTTGTTGTCCTTACCCGGGAAAACATATGGAATTGCAACGCAACCAACCGACCACCGTTACCTCTGCCTATCTCGGTGTCGTCGCGATCTGGTCAACCACGCCACTGGGCATTGTCTGGAGTGGCCAGGGCGTCCACTTCACTGTTCCCCTGTTTGTACGCATGGCCATTGGCCTGGTTCTATGCGGCCAGTGGCTCGTGCTCAAACGTGTCAGGCTGCCAATCGATGTGAACGCCTGCAAATCCTACTTCATCGCCGGCGCCAGCATCTGGGCTTCCATGCTCTGCACCTACTGGGGAGCACGGTTCATTCCTTCCGGCCTGATTTCGGTGATATTTGGTCTGAGCCCGATTGTGACCGGTCTGTTCGCCTGGCTATGGTTGCAGGAAGACGCCTTTTCTCCCCTTAAACTCATGGGCATGGTGTTGGGGATTGCGGGGCTTGCCATTATTTTCAGCGGCAGCACGCGGCTGGGATCAAATGGACACTGGGGCATTGCTGCGGTACTGATGGCGGTTACGCTGCAAGCCTGGGGCCTGGTGGGCGTCAAGCGCCTGAATCCGGATATTCCTGCCATGGCGCAGACCACAGGTGCGCTCGCGGTTACGGTACCGTTGTCCGGGGTCAGTCTTCTGCTGCTGGGCGACTGGCCCGCGCAGATTCCTGCCCGCGCAGCACTGGCCATGCTCTACCTCGGGGTATTCGGTTCGGCGATTGGCTTTTCGCTGTATTACCACCTGATCAGGCATGTGGAGGCAGGGCGCGTGGCCCTCATCACACTTATTACGCCCGTCACCGCACTGCTTCTGGGTAGGGCCCTGAACAGCGAACACCTGACCATGAACATCGCAGCCGGCTCAATGCTGATTCTGCTGGGGCTCGCGTTGTACGAATGGAAACTGTTGGTGCGCCGCCGCGTGCCCGCTGTTCATTAAGGCCCGCAGGAAACGAATCGGGTTTGCCCTTTATAATTCCGGCAACCGGCGGCTTCCCAATCCCGGGGCGCCATGCGGAAAATGATGGAACCAGAATATGCATGAACCCGACATCAAGAACGGCTCGTTGCCTGCGAAGGGCAAGTATAGGCTGGGGGCATCCTTCTTCCGCCTGTTCCTGCTGCTGTTCATCCCGGCAGCGCTGCTCATCCTTGCCTGTGCCTGGTATGTGGGGCATGACCGGATTGAAGGCGAACTGGGTTTGATCCAGAGTGAAGAGATCAACAATCTCGTGCTGGGCGTCCGCCGTCTGGATGGCGAATTGCGCGTCCCGCTGCGGCACCTGCATGCGCTCGCCAACGCGGATGCCGTGCGTCAGGCCATCAACAATTCCGCCAGCACTGCCACCGGGCCACTTGAAACCGCTTTCCTCACCCTGATCGCATACAACCCGATGTACGACCAGGTGCGCTGGATCGACGAGACGGGCATGGAACGCGTGCGGGTGAACAATGTGGCAGGTCACCCTGCGCCGGTAGCCAGGAATCAGCTGCAAAACAAGGCGGATCGCTACTACTTCACCAAGACCATGCAGCTCCAGCCGGGGCAAATCTTCATCTCCCCGCTCGACCTCAACGTTGAGCACGGCCAGGTTGAAGTTCCCTACAAGCCCATGCTGCGGCTTGCGACCCCGGTCCAGGACGAAAATGGAAAAGCGCGGGGCATCCTCATCGTCAATGTCGCTGCGACTCACCTGCTTGACGATTTCACCGAAAGCATGGGTAACAAGCGTGATCATGTCATGCTGGTAAACAAGGAGGGCTACTGGCTGAAGAGCCCCAACCCCGCTGATGAATGGGGCTTCATGTTCAATCGTGCCGAAACGCTGGGCAAGCGCTTCCCCGCCATCTGGAAAATCATCTCCAGCCGGCCAGCGGATCAGGTCGAACTTGATGATGGACTGTGGACCTGGAGCAGTTTCTATCCACTCAAGTTTGAAGACAACCGGGATATCAACGATATTCCCCAGTGGCTGATCGTCTCCCATCTTCCGGCCAACCAGCTGGCACTGATTCGTGGCAATGTCTGGCAACCGATCACTGTCGTTTCGCTGACGGTCATCGCTACCCTGTGCTTCCTCACCGCCTGGCTTGCACTGGCCGTGACCGGCCGCAACCAGGCCAGGGTGGACGCAGCCAAAGCGCAGGCCGAGGCCGCAGGGGTCAAGAACCTGAGCCAGGCGCAGGAACGCTACAGCATGGTGGTGAAAGCCAACGTCAACGGGCTTCTGGTGGTCGATACGGATGGCAGGATCGTTCTGACCAACCCGGCGCTTGAGCGCATGTTCGGCTACACCACCGATGAACTGCTTGGCCAGCCGCTGGAAACCCTGGTGCCCGAGGCAAAACAGCACCAGCACCTTGAACTGCGGACGAGCTTCATGCGCGAACCCGCGGCCAGACCAATGGGCATGGGCCGCGTACTAAGCGGCCGGCGCAAGGATGGCAGTGTATTTCCCCTGGAGGTCAGCCTGAGCCCCTTCAGCGAGAACGACAAACAGTACGTCGGCGCGATCGTCTCCGACATGTCCCCGCGCGATTAGGTCGATACACTCCCGAAGCGGGCTTATTCCGGTCGCCCAATAGCCCCCCACCCCGGGATGGCGTGGGACCGTGTTCGGTTTTCTTTACACTTGCGCCTCAAATGGATCACCTGTCGATGCGCCGCACGCGTTGCCTGATGTGAGGATAAGTGCAACGTTTGACTCGGCCTGCGCCAGTTGTCGCGTAGCCGAAATGGTGTCTCTGGTCTGCAAAATCAAATGCTTAGAACTCAGTGCAGCCCGATGCCGAGCCGAAACGGTCTGGAGCTGGCGGAAGCATCGACATCGTTTGAACGCAGTAAAGCTGCATTCCCGACCCCGATGCAGTGTCAGGATTTTTTACTCGCCGCGCGTCAGGCGCTAAACGAGCCGTCGCTTGCCTTTGGCAATGCATTGATTCTTTAGACAATATAACCAGCCTGTTCAGAACGATGGGCCTTGGCATAACGCTTGCTTGATTGCAAGCAAGACCCTACGGTCTCGAATTTGTGCCGGCCAGAAGCCGCCATCATCATCATTTCTGACAGGAGAACAGTCATGTATATAAAGAAACGCTTGGCCTTGGGCGTGGGCTTGGCTTGTGCCGCACTGGGATCAACATCCGCACTGGCGGCCACCGACGCGCAGATTAGCACCGCCATCGACAACGGCCTTGCCTACCTTGCTACTCAGCAAACAACTACTGGAACAAACGCTGGAGCGTGGAACTATGGTGGATACCTTTCCGCGGGCACCGGCGCCGTGGTGTTCGCGATGTTGAGCCAGCAGAGCCATTGGGGGGATGTGAACCCTGCTAACGTCGCTACGTACCAGACTGCCGTTGACAATGGCATTAAGTTTCTCCTCAACACGACGGATCTTCAGGTAGCTACCGTAAGCACACAAAACAATGGCGTAAACATCTGTCCAGGCGGTGGAAGTTGCCAGGCTGTCTATTGGTACGGCAGCGGTGAATCAAGCTATACCACCGGCTTGGCCACGATGGCGATTGACGAGTATGCCAAGACCCAACCAGGAGGCGCCTCCGCCATATACAACGGTGGCGGCCCCCTGAACGGCATGACCTACGGTGCGATTGCACAAGCTTTGACCAATACGTGGTCCGCCAGTCAGAGTACCGCCACTAACCCAGGTGGGGGTACACGCACAGGCGGCTGGCGTTACGGTCTCAATGACAGCTACGATTCAGACATGTCGACCACCCAGTGGGGGATCCTGTCCCTGATTTACAACCAGAGCCTGGGTGCCACCACACCGGGCGTAGTCAACACCCAGCTGGCGACTTGGCTTACGATCGCCCAGAACAATAACAGCGCTAGCTCCACTTACGGCGCCGGGTGTTACCAGGGGCCTGCAAGCGGGATCTGCGATATGGCCGATACCGGTGGCTTGCTGCTGGGTTTGACTTACCTGGGCAACACCACCAGCGTCCCCGCCGTGCAGAAGGCACTCGCTTTCCTCAACGCCAACTGGCCTACGAGCGCAAACGGCACCTGGTATGGCAACTTCAATGACCCCTACGCCATGTGGGCGGTGTACAAGGGCTTGGAATTGACCTTGGGGCTGAATGACACGAGCTTCAATAACCTCCTGGATGCTGGCTGCAACGGCGCTGGTGGACCCACTGGCGGAAGCCCCCCTGCTCCTGCAAACTCCGTGATAGGGGGCGCGCCAGACTCGGGCGTCTGCAACTGGTGGCAGGACTACAACCAGTGGCTGGTCACCCACCAGCTTGCCAATGGCAGTTGGGGGGGCAGCGACTACTGGACCGGCATGCTGGCAACCGCCTTCGACCTGCCCATCCTGGCCGGTGTGCAGATTCCCACGCCACCCCCACCCGGAGTGCCGGAACCCGGTTCGCTGGCCTTGCTGGCGATTGGCCTGACCGGATTGGGTGCAACGCTGAGAAGGCGCAAAAGCTGAGCAGTGCTTGATCTAACCGGCAAGGGGCGAGTAATCTCGCCCCTTTGTTTTTCCATCGTCAGGATCCTCTCCATGAAAGCCCTCGTTGTTTCTGTTGCCCTCACCCTGTCCCTGTCTGCCCACGCCACCTCGCTGCAAAGCCAGCCCGAGCAGAACACGCTGACCTTGCCGGACAATGAGCAGCCGATGGCGCCGCAACCGGGTCAGGCCCGCCCGGGCGTCGCCCCCGAATCCGGCCAGGCGCACGAAGCTCTGGCAAAAGGGCATTGGCTCGAAGCCTACAAGCTGGCCGTGCAGGTAATTGCCCAGCGTACCCCGGACGTGGATGCGCTGGGGACGCTGGCAGTGAGCGCGGCCATGCTCGGCGACCGGAATACGCGGGACGCCGCGCTGAGCAAGCTGAATGAGGTCGAGCCTGAGCCCCGGCTTTACGCTGCGCTCGCCCAGGGCATCGCCGACCTGGCCGCAAAGAAGACCCAGGCGGCTGAGCAGCAATTCAACCGCATCCTGGCGCGCATGCCCAGTGACCACCTGGCCCTTTATTTCCGCGGCCAGGCCAAGGAGCAATCGGCCAAGCCCGCCGAGGCGCTGCGCGACTACCAGGCCGCACTGAAAAGCCGTCCCGATTTCTCTCCCGCCCTAGCCGCCGGCGCGCAGATCCTGTCCTCCGGTGGCGCCCACAAGGAAGCGGTCATGTTGATGGAACGCGCCGTTGAAGTCGAACCAAGCAACCAGGCATACCGCTATGTACTGGCGCAGATCTACGAACGGGCCGGGCTGAAGGACAAGGCCAGGCAGGCCTCCGCCGAGGTGCTAAAGAACATGCCCGGCGCGCGCGAGGCCCAGCTCTATAATGCGTGGAACCTCTTGCATGCAGGGCGTGCCAGCGATGTTCAGAAGGCGGTCGCCGAACTCACCCGGATCTACGGCGCCCAGCCGGTTGATCACCTGCTCCTTGCCATGGCCGCAGCCGATCTGCGGCAATACGCCGACATCCCCCGCCATGTGACGGAATACCTGAAGGCCGGGGGCAAGGAGGTCAGCGCCGTGGCGGGCGCGAGTCTGGTCTATATCTCGCTGGGAGATGGCAAGGGCGCGCTGCAACTGTATGAAAGCTCGGGTGCTGCCCGCACGCTTAATCCGCAAGCCAGCATCAATCTGGCGGTCGCCCGGCAACTTGCCGGGCAGCCGGATGAGGCAAGGAAGCTGCTGAAACAGCTCCCCAATGATGGCGGGTCCACCAGTCTGCCCGCCTTCCTGCTGGCCAACCTGGCTTTGGCTGGAGGTGATCTAGCTGCCTACCGCGCGTCCCTCGCCCAGGCGGACGACTTTCTGCCCGGCGTGGCCGCCATTCCAGTCCAGACCGAGGAACGTCTGGGTGTGCGCCAGCGCGCCGACCTGGCGAACTGGCACAACGCTGCGGCCCTCATGCTGGTCAATTCCTGGAGCACCCCGTTGGAGCGCATGGCTGACCGGGCCTTGGCAATCTCCCACGCCGATGCCCTTGCGCTCTATTTCAAGGGCATCGCTCTCAAGAACAGTGGCCATGGCGAGCAGGCGATCGACGTGTTGGGACGAGCTGCGAGGCAGGCGCCTGGATTCCTGAGCGTCCATCTTGCCCTTGCCGACACCCTGCTGATGGCAAACAAGATCACGGAGGCACGGACCATCCTTGCCCGCGCGGAACCTCTGGCCCGCGATGGTCATGCCTACTACCTTTTGGGAAAGTTGCAGAAGCGGGCGGGCAACGCTGCCCAGGCCCGCAGCCTTCTGACGAAGGCGCTCAATGCCTCAGCCACGGGCGCCTGGCGCCAGGATGCCCAACGCCTGCTGAATCAGAAGAACTGAACTCGGCTCGGGCGGACGCCAGGCTGGCGCGACCGCACTGCCTGTCCAACCGGGTTAGTCAGGTCAGGCGCTTTCGCGCACGGCGCGTCGCCGTTCGTGATCCTGCAGGTGACGCTTGCGGATGCGGATGGACTTGGGGGTGATTTCCACCAGTTCATCATCGTCGATAAATTCAACGGCCGATTCCAGCGTCAGCTTGATCGGCGGCGTCAGCCGAACCGCCTCGTCCGTGCCGGAGGCACGCACGTTGGTGAGTTTCTTGCCCTTGATCGGATTGACCACCAGATCGTTGTCGCGGCTGTGGATGCCGATGATCATGCCTTCGTACAGCTTGTCGCCAGGCGAGACAAACATGCGGCCGCGGTCTTCCAGATTCCACAAGGCATACGCCACCGCCTCGCCGTTTTCCTGCGAAATCAGCACGCCGTTGTGACGGCCGGGCAGGTCAGCCTTGACCGGGCCGTACTCGTCAAACACGTGGCTCATCAGCCCGGTACCGCGCGTCATGGTCATGAAATCGCCCTGAAAACCGATCAACCCGCGCGCGGGAATACGGTATTCCAGCCGGGTGCGGCCATGGCCATCCGACTCCATATTGGTCAGTTCGCCCCGGCGGCGGCCGATTTCTTCCATTACCACGCCCTGGGTGTCATCTTCGAGGTCGATGGTGAGCATTTCATAGGGCTCGCATTTCTCGTCGTCGATGTCCTTGTACACCACGCGCGGCTTGCCCACCGCCAGTTCAAAACCTTCGCGCCGCATGTTCTCCAGCAGGATGGTGAGATGCAGTTCACCGCGCCCCGAAACCCGGAAGATATCGGCATCGCCGGTTTCTTCAACCTTAAGCGCCACGTTGGTCAGCAACTCGCGGGTGAGCCGGTCGCGAATCTGGCGGCTGGTGACAAACTTGCCTTCGGTCCCGGCCAGGGGTGAGCTGTTCACCATGAAATCCATGTTCAGCGTGGGCTCGTCCACTTTCGTCAAGGGAAGCGGCGTGGGATTGTCCTTGTCGGTAATTGTCACGCCGATGCCGATATCTTCAAGGCCGTTGATCAGCACGATGTCGCCGGATTCGGCTTCGTCAACCAGGATGCGCTCAAGGCCCTGAAATCCCAACACCTGGTTGACACGACCGGTCTTGATCTCGCCGTCCACGCCCCATGCCACCGCTACGGTCTGGCCAGGTTTGATGCGGCCGTTGCGGATGCGGCCCACACCGATGCGACCTACGTAAGACGAATAGTCGAGTGCGGCGATCTGCAATTGCAGTGGTGCATCCGGATTGCCTTCGGGCTCGGGCACGTGCGACAGGATGACGTCAAACAGCGGCTTCATGTCGGCCGCACTTCCGCCGGAAGAAGGCGCATCCTTGATATCCATGCAGGCCCAGCCATTCAGGCCGGAAGCGTAGACGATGGGAAAATCGAGCTGCGTGTCTGTCGCGCCCAGCTTGTCGAACAGGTCGAACGTCGCATTGATGACGTAGTCCGGCCGCGCTCCCGGCCTGTCCACCTTGTTCACCACGACGATGGGGTGCAAACCAAGGGCCAGGGCCTTCCTGGTAACAAAGCGGGTTTGCGGCATGGGGCCTTCCACTGCATCCACCAGCAGCAGCACGCCATCCACCATGCCGAGCACCCGTTCCACTTCGCCGCCAAAATCCGCGTGTCCGGGCGTGTCGACGATGTTGATATGGTAGTCGCCGTAGTTGATGGCCGTGTTCTTGGCCAGGATGGTGATGCCGCGCTCCTTTTCCAGGTCACTGCTGTCCATCACCCGTTCATCCACCTGCTGATTGTCGCGGAAGGTGCCGGACTGGCGCAGCAACTGGTCGACCAGCGTGGTCTTGCCGTGGTCAACGTGGGCGATGATGGCGATGTTGCGAAGTTTGCGGGACATGAGCTTGGCCGGAGCGAGAAAACCGAGCATTTTAGCAGATTCTTATGTTTATTCCTTGACACCCAGCAGCGCGTGGCCAGCCATGCGCTTGTCAATTTCCGCAATGACTTTCCGGTAGGCATGACTGCCTACCTTGCCGAATCGCCGGGTAAACTCCTCCTCTGACATGAATTCCGGCAGGTCGGCCACGGGCGGACACAAGGCGCTGTCGGTATCTGCCGATGCCAGCAGCGCCTGAACCTGAGCCGCCCTGCTGCCTTGCGACAATGCACCCAATTGCGCACCGGCCTTGTCCACCGCCAGATCGGTGAAACTGAACCCCGAACCTGACCTGGTGTCGTCTTCCTCCTTGGCCAATCCAATGATATTGGCCAGACGACTGCCGGCCGATACAGACAGTGCGGCCGCGATCAGATAATGCTGTGGCCAGTCCTGGCGCCGGTAAAGCATCAACGCAACATCAGGCTCTCGGCGCGCGGTTCGGCCGGAATCGGTCAGCAGCTTCTTCACGCTGATGCCGCTTACATACGCGCCAAGCGCCATCAGTGCCGCGCGATTCTCGGCTGCCGCATCGCCCCCACGCTTTTGCGCATATTTGAAGACCGGGCTGACCAATTGCCCCATTCCCATTTTCCCGCCTACCGGATGCCTGCGAATCTCCCTGGTAATGAGATCGGCATAACTCAAGAGTCGTTCCCGATCTGCATCCGATACCAGCATGCTGACACTCCTGCGTTCCAGCCTGGTCATGAGCTCAGGCTGCCAGTGATAATCGAGCTCCAGCTGGTTTTCCTCCAGATCGACATAGGTGATTGCATTTGCCAGTGCCGCAAAAACCTCATCCCGTTTCAACAGTTCCATGCCAAGCCATGTAGCGCCCTTTACCAGCCAGGCAGGAAAGGGAACATTGCCGACGCGCAAGCTTGCCAGCGCAAGCTTGCCATCGTCTTCCTCAAAATTTGCCAGGACGTTGAGATAACGCCCGAGCGGGTTGGGGCGAAATTTCAAGGTGGCCTGGACCTGGGCGCTTTGCGGCGACAGATCCACGCTCATTCCGGAGAGCGGCTTGAGCACCACCACATAGTTCATCAGGCGATTGACTTCGGCCTCGGACAGCGTCAGTGTCTGTGTGGTATCTGGCGTTCTGTTGCGTGGGTCATTGCGTTGAAAGAGCTGCTTCGCCCAAACCATATCATCACGGGTAATGCGGGAAACCGGCTCGACGAGCGGCTTGTCTTCCAGCACCATCCAGGCCGAGGCAAGCACGCCGGCCAGCACCACCAGGAGGAAGATGAAGAGTCGCTTCAGCACAAGGAGTCCTCAGGCAAAATGGACACGCAGGGCGCAGAAGAATAACGGTTGTTGCGGAACACGCCGTTTCGGCAAGGATGCTGAAGGCCCCGGGTCATTGGCGTCCCTGGTGTCCTTTGTGGTTCAGGATTTCACCCACCTGAACAAGGACGCACCTTACCTGCCGCTTCTTTCGCACGCGAACGAGCTTCCTCCACACTCGCCCCCGTTGCAAGGGCGACACCCATCCTGCGGCGGGGAAAGGCAACGGGTTTTCCAAACAAACGCAGGTCAGAACCTGGAACGCGCAAGGCGTCGGCCACGCCGTCAAACGCAATGCCCGCTGCTTCCATTCCCCCATAGATCACCGCCGTGGCACCCGGTTCCCTCAAGCGTGCATCTACCGGCAGTCCAAGGATGGCGCGCGCATGCAATTCAAACTCGGACTGCCGCTGGGTGCACATGGTCACCATTCCGGTATCGTGCGGCCGGGGCGAAACTTCCGAGAACCAGACCTGGTCGCCACCCGGATTGCCCTTGATGAACAGTTCCACGCCAAAGATGCCGCGTCCGCCCAGATTGTCGGTCACCTTCCTTGCCATATCGCGTGCGGCCTGCAACGCCGCCGGACTCATGGGGTGGGGCTGCCACGATTCCACATAATCGCCTTGCACCTGAATGTGGCCAATGGGTTCGCAGAAATGCGTTTCAATCTCGCCAGATATCCCCGTGGCCCGCACCGTCAGTTGCGTGATCTCGTAATCGAAATCGATCAAGCCCTCGACAATCACGCGTCCCGAATCAACACGCCCGCCTTTGCTTGCGTACTGCCAGGCAGCAGCAACATCATCCGCCCCGTTCGCCCGGCTTTGTCCCTTGCCGGAAGATGACATGACCGGCTTGATGATGCACGGATAGCCAATTTTGAGGGTGATCGCGTCCTGCAGTGCCTGCAGGGAATCAGCAAAGGCATAAGGCGAAGTCGGCAGGCCCAGCGTTTCCGCGGCCAGCTGGCGGATGCCTTCGCGGTTCATGGTCAGTCTGGCCGCACGTGCGGTCGGAATGACGACGGCCAAGCCCGCGGCTTCAATTCTTTCCAGTTCTTCGGTCGCGATCGCCTCGATCTCCGGCACAATCAGATGCGGCCTCTCCGTTTCGACCAGCGCTCTCAATGCCCTGGCATCGGTCATATTGATCACATGGGCGAGGTGCGCCACCTGATGGCCTGGCGCATGCGCGTAACGATCCACTGCGATCACCTCCACGCCCAGTCTTTGCAGGGCAATGATGACTTCCTTGCCCAGTTCGCCTGCGCCCAGCAGCATGACTTTGAACGCGGAGGGGGAAAGAGGGGTGCCGAGTTTCATGATTTGCCATTGAGGAACAGGTTTGGGGAATTGTAAGCTGACTCGGGATGTCGTTCACTTGAGTCGCCTGCCAGCGAGAACCAGAGTAAAATAGTCGAGTATAGATTGGGTCGGCACAAATCAAGGCAAGGAATGTTCGCAATTACACGGATCACGCGATGAAGTGCCAGCTCAAGTGATTAACAACAGCGCGAACCGAGACGGTTGCGCTGGCTTTAACCCGATGAACAGGTGATATTTGAACGCCATGCTTCCTTGTATTGATCTTCCGCCTCAATTACCTTGATCTGAACCCAGCTTTATGAGACCGGCGCAACTAATAGCCATTATGGAACGCGAGTTCCTCAGCACTGAGGAAGGTCATCACACTCCTGTCATGCTTTGGGGTCCGCCTGGCGTGGGCAAATCCCAGATGGTGGCGCAAACGGCCGCCCGGCACGGCGCACCCATGATTGACATCCGCCTCTCGCAAATGGAACCATCGGACTTGCGTGGCATTCCCTTTCGCACCGGGGAATCGGTCGACTGGGCGGTGCCTTCCATCCTGCCCAATGCCAAGCGTCACGGTGCAAGAGGCATCCTGTTCCTGGACGAAATCACCTCAGCCCCGCCGTCGGTTTCCGCCGCAGCCTACCAACTCATTCTCGACCGTCGACTGGGTAATTACGAAGTCCCTGCCGGCTGGGCGATCTTCGCGGCGGGCAACCGTCAGGGCGACCGTGGAGTAACCTACGCCATGCCCGCGCCGCTGGCCAACCGCTTCTCCCATTTTGAAGTGGACGCCAATCTGGAAGACTGGGCACAATGGGCGTACGAGAATCAGATCGACGATCGCCTCATTGGCTTTTTGCGCTTCCGCCCCGAACTGTTGTTTGAATTTGACCCCGCACGCAACCCGGCCGCCTTCCCAACGCCCCGCTCCTGGGAATTCGCCCATCGCGCGCTGCAGAAATTTGCTGACATGCCCGACTTGTTGGGGCCTTCCCTTTCGGCTTGCGTCGGCCAGGCGGCGGGAATCGAATTGATGGCGTACCTCAACAACCTGGCGCGCATGCCGGATCTGGATGCCATTGTCGAAGGTCGCGAAGTGGAGGTGCCGCATGATACCGACCTGCAATATGCCGTTGCCTCCGCCCTTGTCACCCGAGCGATCCGTTCCAGGGGACAACCCGATGCGCCGGTCAAGCTTGGCAATATTCTCAATTTTGCCGGCAAGTTTCCCTTGCGCGAAATGGGCGTAATGCTGGTGTCCGACATGCATCGCAATGTCGGTCAGCAATTGTTTACCATTCCCCAGTTTGCGCAATGGGCGAATCAGGTCGCCGACATTGTCTTGTATGAATGACTTTGAACAAAGGGGACAGGAGTACTGGAGGAAAGACAAAGAAAACCTCTTGCCCTCTTGTCCTGCCAGTGAACATCAATGCCCGTAAGCACCAAGGATGCGGCCACCAAACTTGCCGCTGCCCGCACCCGACTCATTCTGGACAAGCCTTTCCTGGGTGCGCTGGTGCTGCGGCTGCCGATGCAGGAAGCACATGGCTGGTGCAAGACAACGGCCACGGACATGCGCACCTTCTATTACAACCCGGCTTACATCGACCGGCTGTCGCTCTCGCAAACGGAATTCGTCCTCGCCCACGAGGCATTGCACTGCGCACTCAGCCACTTTGTCCGCCGCGGCCATCGGGTGCAAAGCAAGTGGGATCTCGCCTGCGATTTCGCCGTCAACCCGCTGCTGTATCAGGATGGGCTGACCCCGCCTCCTGAAGCGGTGATCCTCAACCAGTTTGACAACATGACGGCGGAAGAAATCTATCCCTGTCTTGATGACAGCCTGGATCACGAAACGCTGGATCAACACTTGTACGACAACCAGAGCGAAGGTGGCCAGGGCGGCGATTCACAGGAGCTCCCGCCCGAGCATGCGCCGCCCCAGGAGTCAACTGGCAGCGCAGGTGGAATACCGCAGGAAAAGGATCAAGGTGGCGGCAGCAACGACACCCGCCCCGCCAAACCGAGCGAGGGCGGTGAAGGCGTGAAACCGCAGGATGGTCCGCCACAGCCTCTCTCGGCACAGGAGCGAGAACAGCTGGCGCAGAAATGGCAGCAATATGTTGCTTCTGCCGCCCAACAGGCGGCCGCGGCCGGCAAGCTGGGTGGCTCCATGGCGCGGCTGGTGGAAACCTGGCTGCAGCCGAAGCTGCCCTGGCGCACATTGCTGGCGCACTACTTCTTCGAGTCGGCGCGCACCGACTACAATTACATGCGCCCATCACGCCGCGAAGGCGAGATGATCCTGCCCAGCTTGAAGAGTCCCCACAGCGACATGGTGGTTGCACTCGACACCTCCGGTTCGATCAACGACGGTGAAATCAATGAATTCATATCCGAGATCAATGCGATCAAGGGCGCGCTGCCGGTGCGCATCACGCTGCTGGCCTGCGATGCCAAATTGAGCGAGGGCGGCCCATGGATATTTGAGCCGTGGGAAGATTTCGTCCTGCCGAGGAAGTTTACCGGTGGCGGCGGCACCCGATTTGGGCCGGTATTCGAATGGGTCGGTCAACAGGATCTACACCCCGACGTCCTGGTGTATTTCACTGATGCGTTGGGCGAGTTTCCCGAACAGGCGCCGGCCTACCCCGTATTGTGGCTGGTGAAAGGCAAGGAAAGCGTCCCATGGGGAAGAAGGATACAGTTGAATTGAGTGCCGGACGCGAGGACCTCTCAGCCGAAGATCAGTTGCGCATGAACGTCCTGATGATGGCAAACGAGGTCCAGGCAGTGCGCATCGACGAAGGCTCGTTGACGCTCTACGCCCTTACTGACAAAGGTGAAGCCAAGGTGCCGCTGCACGCAAACTGCCGGGCAGACCAGTACCTTCACCGGGTGAAAGAGTTTCTTGGCGGCCATGCCCTGGGTTCGCCGGGCGGCTACCCTGTTTACCTGCAACGCTGGACCCGGATGGGCCAGACCAGCGACAGGAATCTCAACGCCCTGCTGCTGCTGGGCGAGCCGGAGGCGGTGGTCGCGGTGGCCCAGGCGCCCGGACTGACCGACGAACTGGCACGGCTTGTGTGGTGGTGCCAGCCCACCATGGAAATGGCACGCTGGATGCTGGAAAAGGATGCCGTCATCAAGGGCCGGATGGGCAAAGTGCTGGCAGATTTCCTCATCGAACACCTGCCCTTCGAGGAAGATCCAGATGCCCGCATGCACACCATACGACTGGTTCTTTACGGCAAACTCGCTGATGAAGCCACCACAGCCAAACTTTGGCGCATGGCCAAGGGCGTCCCCTACTACTACATCGGTTTTCTCGAATTCATGCCGGAAAATCTGCCGGACGACCAGCCCGCGCGGGCCGATCATGCCGAAGCCGCAGCCCTCCTCAAGCCACTGATCGAATCCGGCAACCCCTATGCGGAACGCTTTCTCGCCCTGCTGTCCACCAACGGACAAAGCTGGCTCAAGGTAGTAACAGAAGTGCTGGCCAAGCCGTCAACGTCACTGGTGGCCTATGCGCTGCTGGATGCCATCGGCCGCCATTTCCATTCCATGGGGCATCCAATTGAAGCTGCCAATCTGGAACAGGTCTTTTCCAAAGCTGCCGACATGGTCAAGGGCAATGGCGAAACACCGGAGGGTATCAAGGCAGTACTGAATGCCGCCCCCCAATTCGCCCGCTCGATTCAGGCCATGCTGTCGCTGTCCGCACTCAACAGCAATATTGCTGACCCCTGGCTGCTGCGCAATACCGCTGTGGGCGCGCTGATGAGGCGCAAGATAGAACCCATGGTCAAGCCTATCCAGTTGGAAGTGAATGTGCTGCGCAGAGCAGGAGACTGAATGTGAAACTCTATCTCGACCCCACCCAATCCAAGGAAGTGCCCGCCTTGATCCGCAGCCCGAACAAAACGCGCAAGCGCTATCCTGAGGGCGTAGTTGAACCCGTGGCGAGCGAGGCCGAAGCACGCCAGCGCGCGGACGAAAATTTGCACCCTGCCATCGTCATCGGTCCTTCCCGCTCATCGGAAGGATTTCGCATCTATTATTTGGTTAGGTGGCTGGATAACCCATGAAGAGAACCAAAGTGCCGTCATTGGAAGCAGGGCGACAATCCGGATGCTTTATGTTTAATCATGTTCTGGATCGCCGCAGCGCCTTGCGCCTGGCGATGACAACGCCTAGAGCAATTCTTCGAGGAGCAAGACTATGGACTTCACCAAAAAACTGATCGACATCCCCGTCGTCACCAAGACCGCGGACAACGGTCCGCCGCTGCTTCCGGAAAGCAGTTGCTCCGGCTCAGACCCGGTCGCGCTCATGGTCCTGGGCGACAGCATGGAACCCGAATTCATGGAAGGCGAAATCATTGTCATTGAAGTGGACGGACACGTTACCGACGGCAGTTACGTCATCGCCTGGCACAACGAGGAATACATTTTTCGCCAGATTATCAAGCGCGAGGTCGGCTGGGCGCTGCACGCCCTCAACCCTAACTATCCGGATGCGCCGATTGCCAGTCTTGATGCAGTCAAGGGCGTGATCACCCTGAAGAAGAAACCCGGTTCGCGCAAATCCGTAAAATACTACCTGCCCACCAAGGCCAACGCCTGAAACAGCCTTCAACAAGGAATCACCATGCCGTATTTCATCTACAGGCTCATGCCCTTCAACATGATCGAGAAGATCGAACAGTTTGACAAATTCAAGGACGCATCCAACCGCGCCAAGGAAATCCGCAAGGAAATTCCCGTCAATGCGGACTACAGCATCAAGGTTATTTTTGCGGAGAATGAACTGGCGGCGGAAGACATTCTGAACACGCCGAGGGAGCCTGGAATCATGACTGGCGAGGACTATTGAGCTTTCATTGTCCTTAACAAGGAGGATGACCAGAGCAGAGTGAAGCATGGGCGTACTCCTGTCCCCCTTCTCGTCCTGGTTCAGATAATCCGTGAGTGAATACAACGAAGACGCTTACAGCGACGCGCGCAAGAGCATCAATCCGACACCGTGCGCCTTCGAAAAAGCCGTCCTTGCGCTCTGCGTCACCTGCGAACTGGCACAAAAACACCTGCTGGCTGAACGAGAAACCGTCAACTGCCGCGATGCCGAGGCACAAAAAACCTGCGTCGAACTGCGCAAGGCCTTGCGCACCCACTCAGCCTTTACTCTCAAAATCACCAACCTGAACAGCCCGGTGCCCCACAGCAAGGAAATCAGGGCCCAGTGTGGCGGGCTTAAAGGCCTGCAAAATGCCATGACCGGGTCCGCAAATGTCGCCAATGTCCGCAAGGTGGTGCAGGATGCACTGTCCCGATATGGCGACCTGGAATCGCTCCCTTATTCAGCCATTGTCCAGACGGTCGCTAATTTCACTATCCGGCGCAGGGGTTAGCGAACTGTCGCGAAAGCGGGATGATTGACTAAAATAAATCAGGTTCCGCTTAATCGATCAAAGCCATGCAAAATTTCCACGAAACCATCGAAACCATACAGCGCAACTGCCATATTGCGGATGCCAACCATGCGCGCGAGATGACCATGTGCAATTACCTCCTGGGCATGCGTGAGTATTACCGCTGGGAGAATGAACTGCCGCTAACCCAGCAACCTCCCAAACATGAAATCGGCGAATGGCTGACCGCACGGGAAGCGCTATGGGACAGCCTGGAGCGTGACAATTTTGAACCCGTACCGGTGGACAACCGGCACTATGATCCCTTTGCCATCGACGCCATCAACCAGGCCATCCAGGATCACGGCCTGGTTTACGGCGCCGGCATCGGGCGATTCCGCCAGCCGCATTTCTTTCTCGGTGAGCTGATCAGAAAGGAAGAGCGTGAAGGCCTCACCATTTATGTCACCGGGTGTGAATACGCGCGTGACATCACTTCGTTTCCCGCTGCTTATCAGGAAGGTGCCATCATTCTGCGCATGGATGCGCTCAAGCGTGTGCTTTGGGAAAAGGTGGAAATGTGGGGACTGAAACAGCAGGAAGGTGCACTCAAATCCGCCCTCGACTGCTATGGCTTTGACAGGAACCCAGACCGGGCGCTGAATCACATGGCGGAGATGGAAAGCGAAACGGTCATCCTGCACGAAGTGGGCGAGGCCCGTGCTGGCCGGGAACTGGGTCTGGAATGGCGCAGCATGATTGCGAGTTTCAATGGCAAACGTGCAGAAGTTTTCGCCCGCGCAATCAAGGATAATCTCGCCGACTGCCTGTCCACCCTGCCTGCGCTCATGGACATGCAGGCCAAGTGCTCATTGCATTTCTACTTTGCCGAGTTCGACGGCCTGCGCAAGAGTCTCTTCCCTGCTCTGGCTGAAGGCTACCATGTGTGGCGAGAGACCGGCAATGACCAGTCGCTGCGTGAAGCGGTGAAGTCAGGACAGCAGCACTGGCTGAAAACAGCGCAACAGCTTGTTGCAACCTACGCGCGCGATCCGCAGAACGCGGAGAAGAATATCCTCGCTCAGATTCCGGCGGATTTGGGGCATACGCTCTGCACGCTCTGAATAAGCATACCCCTCTCCCCGCGAGCGGGGAGAGGGGTTAGGGGTGAGGGGAAAGCGCCTCAATCATCCCAAACGTTTCTACATATCAGCTGTTCTTTGGCCTGGGGCAGCCCGGCGGCTAGGGCCTGTTAACACAACCGCAGTCCTTCTATGATTAGGGTGAAATGAATAAACCCGATGAACATCACGTCGAGTTTCTCAAATCGGGAGAAGATGCGCCGGAAGCCTTTAAGCCTTCTGAACAGGCGCTCGATCTCATTACGCCGCCGGTACATGATCTTGTTATATTCCCAAGGCTCCACGCGATTGGACTTGGGCGGTACGACGGGAATAAATCCCAAGTCCAACGCCAGCTGTCTGGTTTCGTTGCCCCCGTACGCGCGATCCATCAACAAATGGATCGGCCAGTTGGGTTTGCCCAGGCTGCTGATCAACTTGCGCCCCTCGGCGGCATCATGGACGTGACCTGGCGAGAGTGCAAAGGTTATGGCCGTTCAAGCATCCGCGGCAACCATATGAATCTTGGTGGTCCACCCCCCCCGGGATTTGCCGATGGCTTGTGGGCCGTTTTTTTAACGCCCCCGTGCCGTCGGGATGAACCTTGATCATCGTGCTGTCCAGGGAGACCGCCTCGATCTTGATGCGCACAATCTGGGCCTGCTGCAGTTGTTCGAACGCGCGATCGAGCACGCCGCTCTTGGACCAGCGGTTCATGCGCGTGTAGATCGTGTGCCAGTTGCCAAAGCGCTTGGGAAGGCCGCGCCATTTGCAGCCATGCTCGGCCACATACAGGATGGCGTTCAAGACACTCAAATTGGGCAGGCTGACATTGCCGCGTTGTCTGGGCA
>JBAUMF010000041.1:0-53746 GCA_049578545.1 Thiobacillaceae bacterium | reverse complement strand
GGCTCTGTTGAATTTCAAGTGGGTTGCCGGGCATGAGGGTTGACCGCATGGAAGTCGAGTTTGCCGACGATCAGGAAGATGACGGTCTTGATCGTGGACAGGCGCGTGAAGCCACGGGCGCGACGCTTGGCGGCCTGGAACAGGCCGTTGATGGCTTCCAGAAAGCCGTTTGTCTGACGGGTCTGTGCCCAAGCCACGATGCCCTCCAGGTGGCGGCGCACGAGGGCGGCTACCTCCTTCATCGGTTCGACCTTGGAGCGCATGACGCAGATGCACCAGCGCTCAAGCATGGCGCGAACGACGTTGATCTGCTTGCGCTCCAGAATTTCGCGCAGCTGCTCCTTGTAGAGCCAGGCGCGAGCCGTGCGCACGGTGGTCATTTTGGCGATCAATGCGTCGAGGTCAACTGCTGCTGCGGGCTTCAGGTTGGAGCGGTCCTTGAGCAGCGACCAGCGCAAGCCCTTGAGGGATTTCTTGGTGCGCTGCTCGATGCGGCGCATCTTATCCACGGCCGCGTTGGCGTGCCAGACGACATGGAATTTGTCGAACGTGATGCGAGCATTAGGCAACTCTTGGCTCACGCCCTTGATGAAGGCCGGCGACATGTCGATGCTCACCGATTCGATCTGCTCGGGTGGGCAGCCGTGGTCATCGAGGTGGGCAGCCAACTCCTCCATCGCCTTGGCATCGCGCCCCTCGGTGACGAACAGCACCCGGCGCTTGCCGGCGTCGGCCGCCAGGGTCACGTAGTCGTGACCGCGAGCACGCGAGGTCTCGTCGATGGCCAGCGCCTTCACATCGCTGAAGTCGGCCAGGCCCAGGGCGATGTGCACGTAACGCTCGCACACCGCCATCACGCGATGCGCCGACTCGCCCACAAGGCGCGCAACGGCCGCGAACGGCATCTGCTGCGCCAGCATCAGGATGAACGCCTCAAACAGCAGCGTGAAGCCCGACAGGCGACCCGCGAAGTCAGGCTCGACCAAGCGCACCGAGCCGTTGGGCAGCTTCACTCGCGGCGTGCGCACCTGCAGATGGCACTCGTGCTGGAAGAAGTTCATGTGCCGGTAGGTCTTGCTGACCGTGTCATGCACCGCATGCACGCCTTCATGCCCAGAAATTGCGAAGCGGCTTCCCGGCTTGAAATCGATCAGCACAGTCAGCACTCTGGCGTCCTCATCGAAATCCACCGACGCCACAATCCATGGCTCGGCAATTCCGAGCGCCGCCTCAAATACCCTGGCTGTCATCCCAGCTCCCTATTTCGATGTTCAACGTGACCCAGTATTACCCACTCGGAATTCAAGAGAGGCAGAAAAGAAGGAGAGAATAAATTCATGGCGCTTTGATCGTTATCTGGCTATTCGTTTGATGCCGTCTTTTATCAGGACGGTATTGAAGTTGATCAGGAGGCCCAAACGCAGCCCGCTTAGCTTCAGGTAGGTAAGCAGTTGGGCATCGTAGAGGGGCTGCATCTTTTCGACGGCTTTCAGTTCGACGATGAGTTTGTCGTCAACCAGCATGTCCAGCCTAAGTCCGTTGTCCAGTGTCAGCCCGTTGTAGTGGATCGGCAGGGCCAACTGGGATTTAAACGGAATACCCTGCTGCTCCAATTCGTGGCACAGGCATTTCTCGTACACTGATTCAAGCAATCCGGGGCCTAGGGCTTTATGAACCTGAAAAGCGGCGTCGACCACGCTCGCTGCAAGTGCTTCCACGTCAGCTGGAATGGGGTCGAAACGATTCGACTGTGCCGAGGGGATCATCAAAAACTCCTCACCACAAAGGCACTAAGAAAGGCATGAGACAACTTTAAAGTCCGAGTGTTAATGCATTCAAGTGCTGGGTAGGCAACGAAAGCAAAATGATCTCCACTTTCCATTAAGGTGTCTTTGTGTCTTTGTGCTTGAAACAAGGTTTTCGAGATTATTCCTTAGTGCCTTTGTGGCGTTAAATCACATCCGCGAAATAGCTTTCCGCACGCTTGAAGTAGAGGTAGCTTAGCGGCAGCAGTATGGCGATCATGATCGCGCCGGGGATAATGGCGTTCAGGTCCGGCGGCCGGCTTCTGAGGACGACACTCTGGAAAGCGTCGATGATGCCAGCCAATGGGTTAAGGGTGTATAGCGTATAGAGCGCATTGGACCACTCGCCCGCGGCCTGATGCACGAGCAGCTTGTCTTTGACGAGTTGTAGCGGGTAGATGACCGGCGAAGCGTACATGAGCAGGGACAGCAGCACGGGCAGGGCGGCGCCCACGTCGCGGTAATAGACATTGGCGGCAGCCCCGACAAAGGAAATAGTCAGGGCTGCCAGCACAGCGTAGACAATGATGACTGGCACCCACAATATGTAAACGCTGGGCAGCATCTGGTACCACGCCATCAACCCCGCCAGGATGAGGAAGTTGATGCCAAGTTCCACCAGTTTAGTAATGACAGAGGTGATGGGGAAGATTTCTCGAGGGAAGTAAATTTTCTTGATCAGGGGGGTATTGCCGACAACGCTATTGACGCCATCCGAGGCTGACTCCTGAAAGAAGGTCCAGGGCATGAGCGCGGCAAAGGTGAGGATGGGATAGGGAATATTGCCGCTATTGATACCGACGAAGCTCTTGACCAGGGTGAAGATCAGCATCAGGGTGAGCGGCTTGATGATGGCCCAGGCAATGCCAAGATAGGCCTGCTTGTAGCGCAAGGCGATGTTTTTCCAGGCAAGGGTTGCCATCAGCTCGCGGTAGTCGTAGAGGTTCTTGGCGATGGTGAGCATGGTCTAAATGTAATTCCGTAGGGAAGCGGTTCTTTCTTCCCAGCGCCAGGCGTCCTCGATGATGGTTTTCAGGTCGAACCGGGAGGGTTGCCAGTCGAGGGCTTTTTGGGCAGCGGCGCTGTTGGCGACCAGTCGAGCAGGGTCACCCTCCCGGCGGGGGCTGTCCTTGGTCATGATTTCCTGGCCCGTCACTTTGCGGGCGGTATCGATCACTTCCTGAACCGAAAAGCCATTGCCATTCCCAAGGTTATAGGCACTGGAGCCCGCACCGACCAACAATTGTTGTAACGCCAGCCAGTGCGCATCGCACAGGTCTGTGACGTGGACGTAATCGCGAATGCAGGTGCCATCCGGGGTTTCGTAGTCGCGGCCAAATACGGAAATATGGGGTCTGCGGCCTGACGCGGCTTGCAGTACCAGCGGGATCAGGTGGGTCTCGGGATTGTGGCGCTCGCCCAATTCTCCTTCCGGGTCGGCTCCGGCGGCGTTGAAGTAACGGAATGCAATGGATTTCAACCCATACGCCCGGTCGTAGTCTTCCAGGATCTGTTCCACCATCCACTTGGATTTGCCATAAGGGTTGAGGGGGGATTTGGGGTGGGCTTCGTCGATGGGCACGTACTGGGGTTCGCCATAGACCGCGGCGGTGGATGAGAAGATGAAGCGCTTGACGTTGTGCGTCACCATGGCATTGAGCAGATTCAAGGTATTGGTGACATTGTTTTCGTAATACTTGGCGGGCTCCTTGACGGATTCACCCACCTGAATGAAGGAGGCGAAGTGCATGACGCCATCGAACCGGTGGTTACTGAACAACCTTTCAAGCGCGGCCTGGTCTGACAGGTCGCCGAGCACGAACTCGCCCCCCAGCACTGCATCCCGGTAGCCTGTCGACAGGTTGTCGAACGTGACGATATCGCAACCCAGGCGCAGCAGTTGCTTGACCATGTGGGAGCCGATGTAACCGGCCCCGCCGACGACGAGGATGTGAGGGCTTGTAAGCATTTCCAGGGTGTGGATTAAGCAGTTGGCATTTTATCCTGTCTTCGGCATGCAAGGCCTATGCCGTTTGGCGTAGGCCCATAACGGCCAAGGCGAAGCCAGGAAGAAGCAACGTGCTGATGGAATAGTTGATGCCAGGCTTGATCCACGGACAGGCCTGTGGCTTCAGGCTTTTGTCAAGCGGTAAGCCGGATTGTGGTCAACTTTTTTACTTGCACTTCAGCTCCATCATATTGCCAAACGGGCCGATCCGCTTCCGGGCCATCAGGTTGCCCCCTCACCTGGGAACCAAATGCCCGGTTGAAGGGGCAGGAGGTGCCTGAAGTTTTCAAACATGCGCAGCGGGATTCGGATATTGAGATGCACGATGCTTCAGGATCGCCAACTTGCTTTGTCCGCTAAACAGCTGGGAGAAATGCCAAAGACGTAGGCAGGCTTGGGATTAAGCATGCTATCCAGCTTGTCAGCAAGCATCTGGTCATATGGCAACCCTGCGACCATACGCATTGACGAGGCAACTAGCTTTGCTCCCGCTCCGTGATTTGTGGGTGTGAGCGTGGAGAAGCGCTGCCAGCAGGTCGGTATGGACTTCAGAGACGTATACACACCATTGTGTCCCCAATTTGACGTTTCAAGATCGATAATGGCATAGGCAACGAAACCATTCCGGTCAGCTGGCTTGTGGCTTAGTGCAGTTAGGTCACCGTCAATGTTCTTTATGTCTCGAATTCCTGGTATGTAATCTGGATCGTTTGCGTAGATCTCGGTGTAACCGCTGTAGCGTACGGCATTTGTCATGCCGTAAACAGGCGTATTGTGAACAGCAGAGGCAAATGCCAAGGTGGATTTGCTGTTTGCCACAAATGAGCTGATGGCAAGTTGCTCCAGGGCGGTACCAAACACACCCGTGACCACAACCAGACCGATCACAAGGTTAGATGCTGCTGCCGGTAGCTTCGAGAGGGCATAGCCACCCAGCAGGGCCAGCGGGGCCAGGAAAATCAGCATGTAGTTTACTTGCTTGGTGATCAGTCCCAGCGGACTGATGGAAACCACAAACAGACTGAATGAACCGAGCAGGCCAATCCCCCAGATCGCCACATTTGTCAGGTTGCCATCAGTAAAACGCTGGCGTGCCCAGTAAAACAATCCGATCAATGCCAGAGGTCCCAGCAGCCAGGTGTGTTTGACGTCGAGCAACAGATAACGCAGATAATACTGAGGCTCGGTCCTCAGGCCTTCCTGAAGAACAAATTCGGGAACGCCCGATGTTGTCATTCTGAGAATCTTCCAGAAATCGCCCTCGGCAATCCAGAATATCAGGGAATTTATTGCAACCATGCCTCCAAAACCCGCCGCCATGATCAGCCATTTGGTGGCAACCTTCCTTTCCCTTAATAGAAAGAGCGCAAACACTGGCACGTAAGCCAGTGCCACAGCAGACTTGATCCACCAGACAAATCCCGCAGCTAACCCAGCCACCAGGTGCCAGCGCCAGGATGAATCCTGATCTCCACGAAACAGGGCATAAAAGCTGAGGGTAATAAAGAACCCGAGGGGCGCGTCAGCCATCAAGCGTCCGGCATAGTGCGCATGGAGCGGTGTAAATGCCAGCAGTAGGGCGGAAGCAACCGCCGCTTTAAGCCCCCAGAATCTGTTGGCTATCAGGAAAACCAGAGCGATTTCACCAAGGGAGCACAGCAGAGACCACAGGTTGGCCACAAACTCTGAATGGCCAAACAGCCAGAAAAGAAATCCTACGGGCAGGTTAACCCCAAGCCGTACCGATCCAATGTAGTGGGAAGGTGTCCAAATGCCTTGCGATATCTTCAGTGCGTTCCATGTGTAGGTAACCTCATCCGAACCAAAATATCCGGTGAAGAATAACCAGCGCAAAGCGAGTGCCGCGAGCAGAACGCTGGAGAACGCTATCCAATAATCTGTGCTTCGACTTGCTGTCATCGTCCGTCCGGTGTCAGGCCTGCTCATCCAGTATTGAAATCGCGGCCTGAATCACTCTTGCCTGCTCATTCTCAAGCCCTAGCCAAAGGGGCAATCTAACCAGCCGGTCAGAAACTGACCAGGTATGGGTCAATTCTCCATGCGCCCGGCCACATTTCTGGCCATGTCGGGCCTTATCCAGCGGTACGTAATGAAACACCGCATGTATGTCCTGCTCTTTGAGTCGTTGTATGAATTGTGTGCGGCATTCGATGTCAGGCAGCAGCAGATAGTACATGTGGGCATTGTGCATACAGTGGACAGGGATGACTGGCCGCCGAATAGTTCCTTTCTGCTCGGGCAGTGCGAACCATTGGTGATACACGCCCCAAATTTCCAGTCTTCTGCGAGTAATCGTGTCGGCCTCCTCCATCTGTGCCCATAGAAATGCTGCGATGAGTTCAGAGGGAAGGTAGGAGGAACCCAGGCTTACCCAAGTGTACTTGTCCACCTGGCCGCGGAAAAACTGGCTACGGTTGGTGCCTTTCTCACGGATGATCTCGGCGCGCTCCACCAGTTCCGGCTTATTTACCAGCAGTGCCCCGCCTTCGCCACTAATGATGTTCTTGGTCTCATGGAAGGACAGCGCGCCCATGTGGCCTATGGATCCCAGAGGCCGGCCCTTGTAGGCCGACATGATGCCCTGAGCCGCGTCCTCGATGACCAGCAGGTTGTGCTTGCGGGCGATGGCCATGATGGTGTCCATCTCGCAGCCCACCCCCGCGTAGTGCACCGGTACGATGGCCTTGGTCTTGTCGGTAATGGCCGCCTCGATCAAGGTTTCGTCGATGTTCAGGGTATCCGGCCGGATGTCCACAAATACCGGCACCGCGCCTCTCAGTACAAAGGCGTTGGCCGTGGAAACGAAGGTGTAGGAGGGCATGATCACCTCGTCACCCGGCTGAATGTCAGCCAGGATCGCTGCTATCTCCAGGGCCGCCGTGCAGGAGTGGGTGAGCAGGGCCTTGTTGGTGCCAGTGCGTGTTTCTAGCCAGGCGTTGCATCGCTTGGTGAATCCGCCGTCGCCGGCCAGCCATCCCTCTTGGTGGGCCTGAGCGATGTACCAAAGCTCTTTGCCCGTCATGTAAGGCTTGTTAAAGGGCACTAACATCGTCTAACTCCCTGGTTTTCAAGAAACGCGCCGGGTTGCCGGCCACGATAGAAAACGGGGCCACATCGCGTGTCACCACGCTGCCCGCAGCCACCACGGCCCCATCGCCTATGCTTACTCCCGGCAAAATTGTCGCCCCCGCACCAACCCAAACATGGTGACCTATCGTCACGTCCGCTGCCTGATCAGGAAGGTCAAGCCGGTGATAATCATGCGTGGCACTCAACACTCGCACATGGGGTCCCAACGCGCTGTGATCGCCTATGGTGATGTGTGTGTTGCCAGCCAGCATCGACCCATAGAATTCGCATCCCCGGTTGATCCAGACACCATTGCCAATGTGGATCTTCCATGGGTAACGGAAATAGGTCTGGTAGTCGATCATCGAGTCAGAGCCCAGCCTTGCAAGCATGGCCTTGAATATCCAGTAACGCAGTGGGTGCGGTAGCAACTCCAACAATAGCCGCAACAAATTCTCGATAAAGGAGTAAGTGCCGAACAACAAACGCTTTAAACGCACATCTGACCCAGCAGGCAACATAGGCTTGCTCAAACTCAACCCCTCGGCTCGGCGTTGGGAGTATGGCGAAACACCCAGAACTTTTGCCCCACGAAAAAGAACATGGCCATGCATAGAACCAGACCCGCCATCACCCATTGATGCGGCAGTCCAGCCTGATCGACAAGAAGCATGAGCGCCATAAAGTTAATGACATAACCCAGCATGTAGACCATGGCGTAACGAACAAGTGCTGGCGCTGCTGCACCCGCGAATCGAAATGACCATTTCTTATTGAAAACGAAGGTTTGCAGCACCCCCAAAATATAGAGCCCCGTCATCGCTGTCTTCGGACCGGCGCCCAGCCAAGTGGCCAGAAGATAAAGCAGATATCCTACGCCGTTGCTGACGAGCCCAACTACTGCATAGCGTGAAAACTGGATGTGCCATTTCATGACACTTCTGCCTTTTTCTCTGGAACACAGTAATTCGCAAAAAGTCTTTCCAGATTCTTATAAGTGATGTTCTCAATGCGGTGCGGTTCGATACCCTCGGACAGAAGCCTGAATCGTTCCAGAATTCTGGCCGGGGTGTACTCGGGAAAATCTGAGCCGATGGTGATCAACTGGTCTGTGGTGGCGAACAAATAGCGCATGTCCTCGTCCAGGCGGCTGCCGGCGTAGCGCATGATGGTAAACGAGAAATCGAGCATCAGATTCGGGTTTGCCCGCACGATCTCGAACAGCTCCAGCATGGAGGGGCCGGCGGCGTGCAAAAGCAGAATGCGGGTATCCGGGCAGGCGTTGGCAATGTAATCGATGGTATCCGGCGCGTTCTGGGTGGCCAATCCGCGACGCCGGAACAGGGTGTCAAGCAGGATGACCAGGCCGTGTTGGGCGGCGGCTTCAAGCACAGCAATGCACTTGGGGTCGAGCGGGTCATAGCTGTTCATGCGGGGGTGCAGCTTGATGCCGGCGAAACCCTGGGCGGCCAATTCCGCCACCACCGCTTCCACCCTGCGCAGGGTTGGCAGCGTGCGCGGATTTAGCCCGGCGATAGGTACAAATCGACCTGGATGGGCACGCGCCGATTCCATGACGACCTCGTTGTCCACGTAGTCGGCAATGGCCACCAGACAGGCACGATAGACCCCGCCCTCATCCATGTCCTGCAGCAGCCGGTTCAGTGAAGCGTCATAACGCCGCTCGCCGCACCAGCTGCCATCGCGGGTGACGTGAGTGAGGGAATCAAATAATTTCATTTCGCAGTTTCATTCAGGTAACGGCTATTGGCTCCGCATTGCCTGCCATCAGCAAACTGATCCGCGATTTTGCCTGATGCGAGATATCGATAGCCTCTTCTCCGGTGTCAGCCAGGGCAACCACATAGCCCGGCCGCTGATCCTTGTGCTCCAGCGGACCGACATGATCGCCACCCCCCACGTTGAAGTGGATCGCAGCCACACCCGGGATGGCGGCCGCGGCCTCCATACCCATGATCCGACTCAGCTTGCCGGCAGGCATGCGCATGAACTCGATGTTGGCCGCTTTTGGCATTTCTAGCGGGTCGATGCGAACCGACTCCCCCATGGCCATCCGGATCATCGCCCTATTTACATCTACCCCCGAAACATGCGGGATGACATGGGTATAGATCATGCAACCGCCACCGCGCGCGGCGACGTCGATGGGGACTATATCCTCGCCACGGAGGATATATTCGGCATGAAACACCCCGTCACGCAGGCCAAGAGCAGCCAGGGCTTTGCGGGCCGTGGCCCGGATATGAGCATGGTTGGATTGCCGCGGCCCGCCCGGATAGTTAATTCGGGATGATACGGTTGCGTTGTCCGCATAAGGCGTTTTATAGGCAAGGCCCAGAATCTGCGGATTACCCCCCACAACAAACCCATCAACAATGATCTCAACACCTTCCACACAAGCCTCAATCAACACGTCACCGGAGCAGGAAAATCGCTTTGCAAGAGCAAAGCCTGCAGCCAGTGAATTGTAATCCGCTACCCTGCTCACGCCCCGCCCTGACTGGTTGTCCACGGGTTTCGCTACCAGGGGATAGCCAACCGCGGCAGCCGCTTCATCAAGTTCAAGGGCGGAAGTAATTAGCCGGTAAGGTGGCACAACCAAGCCGGCCCGCTCGGCGAGTTGCCGCATGCGTCCCTTGTTGGTGCAATTGATGGCAGTTGCAAAACCCATGCCAGGCAGGCCGAGTTGTTCCGCAACAAAAGCGGCCGTGGGCACACCGACATCGGTAGTGTCGCAGAGGATGCCGTCAATCCGATGGCGACGTGCTATTTCCAGAGTGGCTTCGCGGTCGGTGATGTCGGCCACTACGTGGAAATCGGCAAGGGCATAGGCCGGCCGATCCGGATACATGTCTGATACCAATACCCGGTATCCCAGCGCTTTAGCAAGACGCACGGTAGGAACCTGCCATGGTCCGCCACCGAGGATATGGATCAACTTCTGGGCCACGTTCACATCCAGCCGTAACACCGTTAGCCAGACTTCTGCGAGTCACGCCAACCCCAGATGTACCAAGGGGCATCGGGGCCGACATTGAACAGAAGATCGAGAATGGATACACCGTGCTCGAATGGCGGGAAGCGCTGGGGATACTCGGGATACCCCGAGTAATCCTTCCACACCAGTTCGATGCCCGCATCGGCAAAACGTGAAGGCTCGATGTAATCTTTGGCCGCCGGTCCGGAAACGTAGCGCATAGCGTCAGATTTCATGAGTAGATCAATTAAGCGATCCTGCTTGGTTCCGGCCGCTGCGTAGATTCTGGAATCCGCAAATTCAGTTGTAATTCCAAGCATCTCGTTGGAAACCAACTGGATGAGATGTTGATTTAGTACCGAGAGGTGGGTCCATGATCGACTCAGATACGATTCCTCTAGCAAGGTTCTATAGTGCGTGAAGAATGGTGCCTTACCGTAGAAATGTTTAATGGTCTTCCAGTGATTTTCTTGCCACTTCGGATCCGTCAATTTCACTTCATGGATCAGATCATCAAGGCTCCCCTTAGTGGGCACCGATAGCCATTCTGTGCCCCGCGGAGTCTTGATCTTGTTGCGGTTGCGCCAGTCACCTTTGGTGTACTGCACGTCATCGTAAAAGATGAACAGATCAACGTCGCGAATGATGTCGAAATAGCCTTTCCATGGTATGTAGTTGGACTGGAGGACTGCAACAGTTTTCATTGTTTAAGCTTCTTCCAGAAACTTTCGTCCGCCAGCGCGACTGGCAAATCCACTCCAGGATTCAAAAGTGCGGCTCGATCCTTAATAAGCAACTGACTTCCTTTCCAGTTGCCAATCGTTGGATCACTTATGTATTTCAAGGCAGTGAACAAGGCAATGCAGCCTGCGCGAAATACCACATCCATGAGATCGACAAGGTTGTCATCCCAGCCGGCCGGCACGGCTACTTGAACCTGCGGACGGCCACCATCAAGTGTTTCATCGACAAGATGCACCGTAGCACCCGCCATGCGCACCCCATAATCCAAGGCTGCCCTAACTGGGCGCGTGCCTATCGTGCCGCCAAAGGCTGGCAGCAGAGAATAATGCAGGTTGAGCAGACGACCGCGATATGTCTTCACAAGAGGTGGGCGCAAGATTTTGTGCACAGTGGTGATGATGGTGTCAGGCTGCTGCTGTACCGCAGCATCAAGTAGATCTTGTTGTTCATTGGCCGCAAAATCAATACATATCGTAGTCAACGAGGCTGCGCGTGCATATTCAGTAGCGGGACACTCACGGTCGGCGATTACTGTAATCTGGGACCAGCCTGGCAGCCATTCATGTTGGATTGCATGATGTATAAAGCGTAGATTTCCACCCCCCCCGGAGCAAAGAAAAAGAAGTCTGTTCTGACCCATCGTTCGCAATATCAAAGTGACCAGTAAAGCCTGCCAGCCAGATCATGCCAGAGGAAATCTGCATGATCGCTGTAGATTGCATACTTGGGTGGCAGATACCTCAACGGTAAATGTCCTTGACGATGTAGGTCGGGCGATTCTGCACCTGGTTGAACACCTTGCCGAGGTAAATGCCAACGAGTCCGATCGCGGTGGTCAGAATGCCAAGGCTGATGGCCATGAAGCCCATCATGGATGTGAATCCGAGCAGGGCATCGCCAAAAAACAGTTTTCTGATGACCAGGTAAGCCACATAGGTAAAGCTGAGCAGGGTGATGGCGACGCCCGCATTGAACAGCCAAACCAGCGGCTGCGATGAAAACGAACTTACCGCGTTGACCATCAGCTTGATGCGTTTCAGCAGGGTATAGGTGCTCTGGCCTTCGCGCTGTGTTTTTGCTACCGGCACGCCGATCTGGGTGAAGCCGGTCCAGCTCATCATGCCGCCCAGGAACAGGTTGTGGTCTCCCATTTGCAGCAGGGCTTCCACGAAGCGGCGGGTCATGATGCGCTCGGTGGCGATGTTTTCCGGTATCTTCGTTTCGCTGAGCAGGTTGAATCCCTTCCAGAACAGGCCGCCACTGACCTTCTCGAACCAGCCGCCCTTGCGGGACTCCTGATATCCGTAGACCATGTCGCAACCGGTTTCCCTGATTTTGCGATGAAACATTGGCAGCGTGGACGGGGGCACCTCCAGGTCGCAGTCAATCAGAAAAATGAGCTCACCCCGGGCATGTCGCAGCCCTGCCTGGATGGCATGGTGATGGCCAAAATTGCGTGACAGGTCAACCACCACCAGTTGGGGGATGTCCAGTCTGCGCCCCACCGCGTAGGCGAGGGAATCATCCGGCGAGCCGTCATTGACCAGCACGATTTCGAAATCTGCCACCTGAATCTCTCGCAGCGCCTCCAGGCAACCGGCAAGAAAGTCTTGCAGGAAAGCGCGTGACCGGTAAATGGTGGAAACAATGCTGATCTGCGGCGCGCGCACATGAGATGAGGCGTCGGATTGAATCATCGTGGCTGGCGGGGCGGATTGGGTAGTCACTGGGTGGAGTATGAGTTGGTTTGCAAACAGACGGAATCAGTCTCTACTCTATGCAAATTCTTGCGTCAGAACATTACGCTATAAAATGGATATGTGTTGAACAGGGTTTGCGGCGCAGCCTGGTGGGCCGGCCACCCCACACGAACGCTCCACTTGTTGGGGCGTCCCGGTAGCCTGTTGAGAGGTCGTCAATTGTGACGACATCGCAAGCCTGAGGCAGCACCTGCTGGCCACGTGGGGGGATATAACCCGCGCCGCCCACGACCAGGATGCGGAATGCTGGAATCGGCGAGGAAGGGATGTGAGCAGAGGCTTGCATAGTCGGATATTGTAGTCTCGGAATATGTCAGCAAAGGCTATGCCACGCTTTAGGCTGGATCGCCACGCGCCTGCGGCGCTTGGATCACGGGTTATGTGTCGCTCAGTCAGCGAGCTGCGGTGCGCCAAATCATGAAATGACCACGAGATGCCTAGGCTTCGCTCCGTTAACGGCGTCAAGCGGAATCGCGCGATCGAGTGTGACAAAGCGCCCGCCCTGCCGCACGGCCAATGCCAGCAAATAAGTATCAGTGACATGACGCGAGCCCAAAATAAGCGGCCATCTTAGGCATTCCGGTTGCAGCAGGCTAACGGAGTCCGGCCAGAATTCGTGCGCAGGGTGCCGGGCAGCTTCGGCAAGCCGCTCTGCGACAAGCGCAGATGGCACCGGGTTGGGGTAGGCGGGTTGAGAGAGAATGCGTATGCACCCATTTTGGGTGATCGGGCATGATGCCCATCCGGTTTCCAGGTTGGACGCCAGCCAGTCGATGGCCAGAGCGTGGTGGATATGGCTTCCGTCGAGCAGAGCGATCAGGACGTTGACGTCAAGCAGGGCTCGCATTAGATGCCTTCGGTTTCACGCAAGCGGTTAACGGCCTCGTTGGTAACGACGGCCCGGCCAGCCGGAAACGGGCGAAAGCCCGCCACGGAGGGCGCCTTCGATATTGTGTCTTCTTTAGTCAACCCGGCTTGGCCCGTCAGCACGTTGCGCAGTAGCTGGGAGACTACTTTGCCGGCTGACAGATTTTGGCGTCTGGCGAGTTCCTTGGCCGCCTCCAGTACATCCTCGTCGATATCCAGGGTGGTTCTCATGTTGGAGCCTCACTTTGATGTTTTGATGCACTGATTCTATATCATCAATCAATGTAATACCAAGTTTGTTTGATCGCGTGACTCAGGGGGGTGTGGTTCTCGAAGGAAAGGTTGACCGGATCGCCATGCGTTCCAGCCCTCACAAGGAGAAATATTGCCTATGCCCTAAACAATCAGGACAGTACTGCCATACGCAGCCAGCTGCCGGTCATGGGTTAGGAGGTGCATCGGTTCAATACGGCTTTGCGCAACAAGCAGGCGGTCGAACGGATCGCGATGATGCTTGGGTAGTGTCGCGACTTCGATGGCATGCCGGGAAGTGACGGGCAGTTCCTGAAATCCGCTCTCCGCGATGGCTGCGACGACCAGCGCCGGGTCAACTTGTATTTGGCCAAGGCCGGACTTGACAGTTATTTCCCAGACCGAACCTGCGCTGACATGGATTTCATTGGCCGGGTCAAGGATTATCGGCTCGGCAGCTTTGGGAAGTTTGCGGTCACTTGCCAGCCACCAGACAAAGATGCGTGTGTCAAGCAAGACTCTCACGCCTGAACCCGCCCTTCAAATAGATCGATCACTTCATCGGGTAGGGGCTGGTCAAATTCCTTGGTAGTCTTGATTTTGCCCTTAAGCAAGCCTTTTTTGCGTATGACGGCACGCTGGGCAAGCGGCACCAGGCGGGCAATCGGTTTGCCGGACTTGGCAATGATGATTTCTTCCCCGCCGCCAGCCTGCTCGGCCAGTCTGGACAGGTGAGTTTTTGCCTCGTGGATGTTGACTTTTTGCATGGCTCGCTCTTTTAACTGGACTAAGTTTAGTTTACTTGAGTTGCATTGGCAATCGGCGGCTTTTGCTGGATTGCGGCATACCTGTGGCGCTGCGATGATAAAACCGTGGTCTTTGCGTGGAGCATGCCTTTAGCTGCGAGCTTGGCGTGGTGGGACACGGCTACCCAGTCCTGGTTCAACAGCCCTTCAATACGTGGGCCATTGGTTACAATGTCGCATTACGAGCTCATCTCACAGAAACCCGCATGCAAACCCTAAGCGTCGACCTTGGCGACCGCAGCTACCCCATCCATATCGGCCCCGGCCTGCTGGATCGGGCTAACCTGATCACGCCTCATCTGGCGCAGGAGCGCGTGGCGATTGTGACCAACACGATCGTGGGACCGCTCTATCTGGAGCAGCTTAGCCGGACCATGGAATCAGCTGGGGTGAAGGTTCTGCCCATCATCCTGCCGGATGGGGAGGAGTACAAGGATTGGGAAACCCTGAATCTGATTTTTGATGCGCTGCTGCAAAACCGGGCTGAGCGCAAGACCACACTGATTGCTTTGGGTGGCGGCGTGATTGGCGACATGGCCGGTTTTGCCGCAGCCAGTTACCAGCGCGGGGTGCCGTTCATCCAGGTGCCGACGACCCTGCTGTCGCAGGTGGATTCATCGGTGGGAGGCAAAACTGGCATCAATCATCCGCTGGGCAAGAACATGATCGGCGCCTTCTACCAGCCCAGACTGGTGCTGGCCGATACCGATACGCTGAAGACGCTGCCGGCGCGCGAGCTGTCGGCCGGGCTGGCGGAAGTGATCAAATACGGCTTGATCTGGGACGCAGAATTTTTTGCCTGGCTGGAGACCAACATGGAGAAGCTGCGCGCGCTGGATGCAGATGCAATCAGTCGTGCCATTTACCGCTCCTGCGAAATCAAGGCGCAGGTGGTGGCGCAGGACGAGCGCGAATCCGGGATACGTGCCTTGCTTAATCTGGGCCACACCTTTGGCCACGCGATCGAGGCGGGAATGGGCTTTGGCAACTGGCTGCATGGTGAGGCAGTGGGCGCCGGCATGGTGCTGGCGGCCAGGGTTTCGCAGCGCATGGGCTTGATTAACCAGTCCGACCTGAGCCGGGCCGAGGCCCTGATCGCGCGCGCCGGGCTGCCGGTGGAGGCGCCGGCTCTCGGGGTGGAAAAATATCTTGATTACATGGGGGTGGACAAAAAAGTCGAGGGCGGCAAGATCCGCTTTGTCCTGCTGAGAAAGATTGGTGAAGCCTTTGTAGCAGGCGATGTTCCCGAAACCATCTTGCACGAGGTGCTGTCCTCGCTCGAATCATGATTTCACTCGCCTCGTACGCTTCGCAGGATTCGCAAACCCGCGGGCGACGTCACGCCGAACCCTCCGCTGCGCCACGCGGCGAGTTCCAGCGCGACCGGGACCGCATCATTCATTGCTCGGCATTCCGCCGGCTGGAATACAAGACCCAGGTGTTCGTGAACCATGAGGGCGACCTGTTCCGCACCCGGCTGACCCATAGCCTGGAAGTCGCCCAGATCGGCCGCACCATTGCGCGCACGCTGAATTTGAACGAGGAACTGACCGAAGCGGTTTCGCTGGCACACGATCTGGGCCATACCCCTTTCGGCCATGCCGGACAGGATGCGCTCAATCACTGCATGAGAGAGTACGGCGGTTTCGAGCACAACCTGCAAAGCCTGCGCGTGGTGGATGAGCTGGAAGAACGCTATGCCGAATTCGATGGCCTGAACCTTTGCTTTGAAACTCGGGAGGGCATCCTCAAGCACTGCACCCAACATCATGCACGCATGCTGGGTGATGTGGGTGAGCGTTTTCTGCTTAAACAGCAGCCCACTTTGGAAGCCCAGGTGGCCAACCTGGCAGATGAAATCGCCTACAACAACCACGATGTGGATGACGGCCTGCGCTCGGGCCTGGTTACTTTGGAACAGCTGGAAGAGGTCAGCCTGTTTGCCCGGCGTTTGAACGAGGTCAAGAGCAAATATCCCACGCTCAACGGGCGTCGGCTGGTCAATGAAACGGTTCGCCGCATGATCAATACCCTGATCCTGGATCTGGTTCACACCACACGGCAGAGTCTCCAGTCGACCGGGGTACAAAGCCTGGAGGAGGTACGCAAGGCCCAACCACTGGTCAGTTTTTCCAGCGCGCTCGCAGAAGAACACCTGGCGCTCAAGCAGTTTCTGCGCAATCACCTGTATCGTCACTACAAGGTGGTGCGCATGACCAAGAAGGCGGAACGGATTATCACAGAACTGTTCGATGCGTTTCTGGCCGAACCCCGTTTGCTCCCTCCGGAGCATCAAGATCGGGCGCATCACGACAAGGCTCGTGCCATCGCCGATTACATCGCCGGGATGACCGACCGCTACGCGATGCGCGAATACCGCCGCCTGTTCGGCAACGAGGAAGTCAGCCTGTAGGCGGCAGTGCGCGGGCCATCACCCAGCATTCCACGCGCACCGCGCCAGCCTGCTTAAGGGTTGTAGCCAGTTCGTTCAAGCTGCTGCCGGAGGTCATGACATCATCGACGATGGCAATGCGCTTGCCGGCCACCTTTTCCGCATCTGCCAAGAAAGCCCCACGCAAATTCTTATGTCGTTCCTTCAGTGGCAAAGCGGCCTGGGGCGGAGTGTCGCGGATGCGCTGGCAGGCATCCGGGATCAGGGGGGCGCTAATCTGTCGTGCCAGTCCTTTGCCCAGCTCCAAAGCCTGGTTGAATCCCCGCTGCTTGAGACGGGCGGGGTGCAGCGGCATGGGAACGAGCACATCCGGCAGGACGGTCGGTACCGAGTGCCCTAACCAGATTTCAGCCAGCGCAGATGAAACATCGAGGCGGTGGCCATACCTGAGTGCCTGGATCAGTGTGTTCACCGGAAAGTCATACGTCAGCGGCGCATGGGTGCCTTCAAACGCCGGCGGGTGCTTCATGCACGAGCCGCAGATCTGCCGTCCGGAGTGGGCAGGGCGCACTGTGAACAGCGGGTTTCAGTCAGCCAGGGCAGATCGTTCAGGCAGGGAGTGCAGAGGGAATCCCCCTGAGCGGGGTCTCCGCACAACAGGCATCCGGGCGGAAACAGGCGGTTAAATAATGAGCGTCTGTTCAATTTCTATATTGGTAATTTTTGACAGCGACCATGGCGACCACTGATAATTCTTCACTGGCCAACTTTATACCACCATGAAAACCAAACGCCTTATCGAGGGCAAATCATCCCGTTTTTCCGCCCAGGTATTCAATATTGCCAGCGTGTTTGCGGTTTGTGCGGGCATGTTTGCACTGGTGATGGGCAAGCTGCTGGCGGGGCACAAGATCGGCTTTCTGCCCATGGTGTTGTCTTTCCCGCCCTTGATGATCTGGATTGGCGCATCGATTTTCGTCTATGCCAGCGTTGGGCACCATCCCAATCCGCGTACGGTCGAATACAACCGCTGGGCAGCCTATCGGTTTTATGGTGCCACGGGAACCCTGGTTGTGTTTGGCCAGGTTGTTTATGAGGCGCTGGGGTCCTGGACCGGGCTGTTGGCAGTATGGGGAATCCTGTTTCTGGTTGTCGTACCTCCTGGCTTGTATGCCATCTGGAAGGCGCAGAAAGAGAAATGGAACGACATGGTGATTGAAACGACAATTTGAGTGACGACAATGAACAGTAACGCTATCCACTTCCATGCTCCGCTGCAAACCAGGGTTTCCGTAGAATCCGTCAAGGTCTTGTTCGAGAAACCCTTCAACGATTTGCTGTTCGAAGCGCAGACCGTGCATCGCCAGCATTTCGATCCGAACAAGATTCAGCTGTCGCAATTGCTGTCGATCAAGACCGGCGGCTGTTCGGAAGATTGCGGCTATTGTTCCCAATCCGCCCGCCACGATACGGGGCTGGAAAAACAGGGATTGCTGGAACTGGACGCGGTGCTGGAAGCCGCTCGTGGGGCGAAGGCGGCAGGGGCGACACGCTTTTGCATGGGTGCGGCCTGGCGCGGACCCAGGCAGAAGGACCTGGAACCGGTGCTGGACATGGTGCGGGAGGTGAAGGCACTCGGTCTGGAAACCTGCACCACGCTGGGTATGCTCAGGGAGGGCCAGGCGCTGCAACTGAAGGAGGCAGGGCTGGATTACTACAACCACAATCTTGACACCGCGCCCGAATTCTACGATCAGATCGTATCGACCCACACGTATGCGGACCGGCTCGATACGCTCAACCAGGTGCGTGATGCCGGCATCCATGTCTGCTGCGGCGGCATCGTCGGAATGGGGGAGTCGCGTACCCAGCGTGCGGGACTGATTGCCCAGCTGGCCAGCCTGAATCCACCCCCTGAATCGGTGCCCATCAACATGCTGGTGCAGGTGGAAGGGACGCCGCTCAAGGGAGCGGATGCGCTTGAGCCGCTGGAATTTGTGCGCACCATCGCGGTGGCGCGTATCACCATGCCGACATCCTTTGTCCGCCTGTCTGCCGGCCGTCAGCAGATGAGCGAGAGCACGCAGGCGCTGTGCTTCCTCGCCGGCGCCAATTCGATCTTTTATGGCGACAAGCTGCTCACCACTGGCAATCCGGAATGGGAGCGGGATCAGGCGTTGTTCGACAAGCTCGGTCTCGCCCCACTTTGAATGGCCAATGCCCAGCTGACGCGACTGGCCCAGCAACTGGCCGCGCTGAAGGCGGATTCTCTCCTTCGCACGCGCCGTTTGCTGGAATCACCCCAGGGCGTGCGGGTGAAGGTCGACGGGCGCGATGTCGTTTCCTTTTGCAGCAACGACTACCTCGGGCTGGCCTCTGACCCTGCGCTGATCAAGGCTGTGCAAGAAGCTGCAGCGCAGATGGGTGTCGGCGCAGGCGCCTCCCATCTGATCACCGGCCACCATCGCGCCCATCAGCAATTCGAACAGGCCTTCGCTGCGTTTGTCGGCAGGCCGGCTGCCCTGCTGTTTTCCACCGGCTACATGGCCAGCCTCGGGGTGATTCCTGCACTACTTGGCCGACAAGGTGAGGTATTCGCCGACAGGCTTAATCACGCTTCATTGAATGACGCCGTTGTTCTGTCCGGAGCGAAGTTCTCGCGCTACGCCCATGGCAGCACCGATGCATTGCGCGCACTGCTGGAAAGGAGCACAGCCCGGGAAAAGCTCATTGTCACCGATACCGTCTTCAGCATGGACGGTGACTTGGCACCAGTCGATTCATTGCTTGAGTTGGCTGAGGAGTTTGATGCCTGGCTGTATCTGGACGATGCCCACGGCTTTGGGGTGCTGGGCGAGCAGGGCCAGGGCGTGCTGAATGAAGCGCTGCGTACCTCAGACCGGGTGATTTACTTGGCGACCCTGGGCAAGGGCGCGGGTGTGTTTGGCGCTGCCGTTGCCGCGCACGAAACGGTCATCGACTGGTTGGTGAACCGCGCGCATACCTACATCTACACGACCGCCATGCCGCCATTGATCGGTGCGGCGCTGAGTGAGAGCTTGAAGCGGATCGCGGAGGGCGATGCGCTTCGCAGGCAATTGCTTCGCCACATCGATCGCCTTCGGGCAGGCCTTTCCTCGCTGCGGCGCTGGACGCTGATGAATTCGGATACACCAATCCAGCCACTGGTGATCGGGGACAACGCGGCAGCTGTGGCCGTTTCCTGCCAGCTCCTCGAACGCGGGCTGTTGGTTCCCGCCATCCGCACCCCGACCGTGCCCAAAGGCACCGCCCGACTGCGAGTATCGCTTTCCGCCGCGCATACCTGTGAAGAAGTCGATATGCTGGTCAGCGCGCTGCATGAACTGAATCATGACTGATCTGGTATTGATTCATGGCTGGGGTACCCATCCGGTGATATGGGATCCATTGATCGCGAACTTGCCGAGTAAATGGAAGGTGCATAACCTGCCCCTGCCCGGCTATGCCGGAACGGCCTCCGGCGCGCAGTATGGACTGGATGATCTGGCCGAAGCGCTGCTGCCCCAATTGCCTGATGATGCCATGCTGGTGGGCTGGTCTTTGGGTGGGCTCGTTGCCATGCACATTGCTTATCGCTGGCCAGAGAAGCTACGAGGCTTGGCCTTGATCGGCGCCACCCCGTGCTTTGTCACCCGGCCGGACTGGCCTCATGCCGTTGCGCCTGACGTGTTTGACGGGTTTGCCGAAAGTCTGGCACAGAATTATGCGGAGACCCTGCGGCGCTTTCTGGGGCTGCAGGCGCAGGGCTCTGCCTCGATGCGTGTCGTGCTCAGGGAAATGCGCACGCGGTTGATTTCACTCCCCCGACCTTCTGACAAGGTATTGCGCGCAGGCCTGGAGATACTGCAGAAATCCGACTTGCGCAGCTCCTTGCCTTTTCTGCCGATCAATGTCGTGCACGGATCGGGCGACAGACTGGCACCGATCGAGGCCGCACGCTGGCTGACGCAACGGTCAAAGACTGCGCGTTTGCTGGAGATCAGGGGAGCAGGTCATGCGCCCTTTCTTTCGCACCCGGTTGAGGTGGCCGCGTTTCTAGCGGAAGCAGCTGATGTCTGATGCATCACAGATAGACAAACGGGAAGTTCGCCGCGCGTTTGATCGGGTCGCACGGGATTATGATGCGCATGCCTTTCTGCAGCGCGAAATATCGGACCGGTTGCTGGAGCGGCTGGACTATCTGAGGCTTGATCCAGGACTGATTCTGGATGCCGGCTGTGGGACGGGTTACGGGTTGCGTCAATTGGCAGAACGGTTTCCCAATTCCGCTCAACTCGCGCTGGATTTGGCGCCGGCCATGCTGGCAAGAGCCAGGGGAGAAACGCATTGGTGGAAAAGGGCGCTTCAGGGCTTGCAGAAGCCGCCGGTCAGTCACGTATGCGGCGACCTGGACCAATTGCCCATCAGAACGTCGAAAGTGGATTTTGTCTGGTCAAGCCTGGCGTTTCAGTGGGTGGCTGACCTGGAGTCAGTTTTTCAGCAGTTGCATCGGATACAGCGACCCGGTGGCGCGATTTTGTTTGCCACGTTCGGTCCGGATACGTTAAAAGAACTCCGTGAAGCATTTTCCACGATTGATGACCGCCCCCACGTCAGCAGATTTATCGACATGCACGATATCGGTGACATGCTGACGCATGTGGGGTACCAGCAGCCCGTGATGGAGATGGAACGCATTACCTTGACGTATGAGAATCTGAAAGCCTTGATGAAAGAGCTAAAAAGCATTGGTGCCCATAACGCGGCGATAGAGCGGCCCAGAGGGATGCTGGGCCGGCAGGCCTGGGGGCGGCTTGAGAGCGCGTATGAACGTTACCGGACGGAAGGACGCCTGCATGCGACCTATGAGGTCGTCTATGGCCATGCCTGGGTGGGTGACAAATCCAGACTGGCAGATGGCCGGCAGGTCATCCAGTTCAACATTGAGCAGCGCCGGTCTGCCAAGGGATTGAAATGAGCGGATTTTTCATAACCGGCACCGATACCGGGGTGGGCAAGACCCTGGTGAGCACTGCGCTGATTCATAAACTGGTGGCTCAGGGACTCAGGGTTGCAGGAATGAAGCCGGTAGCGACCGGATGCAGGTGGAAAGGTGGAACCTTGCATAGTGAAGATGCCGATCTGATGATGAAGGAAGCCAACGTGAAGGCCCCGTTTGACTGGGTGAATCCGTATGCGTTTGAGCCGTCCATCGCGCCAAATATTGCCGCCCGGCAACACAAGACCTACATCAGCACCACACACATTGCGGATTGCCTGGAACGGTTGAGAAACATGGCTGATGTCGTGGTCGTCGAGGGAGTGGGGGGATTCAAGGTTCCGCTCAATGATGATCAGGATACAACCGACATGGCGGCGCTGTTGGGCTTGCCCGTGATTCTCGTTGTCGGTTTGCGACTGGGCTGTCTGAATCACGCCCTGTTGACCGAGGAGGCCATTGAACGACGCGGTCTCAGGTTTGCCGGCTGGATAGGCAACCGGGTCGATCCACAAATGACGCAAATGGAGTCGAACCTCGACACCTTGCGCCAGCGATTGCGCGCACCCTGTTTGGGCGTTGTTCCACTGATGGTTCCCCCTGTGGCCGAACAGGCGGCGCCGTTTCTGGAAACACATTCAGTATTTCATAATACAGTTAAATAAATATGTATAAACGATAAATCAAATAGTTACATCGCCAAAAGGCTTGTTGCAAATAACCTGCTGGGTTAAAGTCGCGACATATTGTCGCACCTGGTATGGTCAGAAGAAGAAAGATGGCGGTCGTCTTGCAATCCTTGGGTTTAGCCGATCAAACGGGGCCATGCTGTTTTGAATCCCGTCCCAACTGCTCTCTGCACGGAGCGAGCCGGAGACTCGGATTTTGGATAATCACCTCAGTCAGCATGGGGGTGGCAAGCGGATTCTGTTTGATGGGCTATTGGCCCGTCATGCCCTTTGCCGGTCTGGAAATTGGTGTCCTCGCCTGGGCGTTTGAAGTGATCAGGCAGCGCGAATCGGATTATGAAAAGCTGGTGATCGATGATGACCGGGTAGACCTGTTCACACGGCGTGAGGGAAAAATCGAAGCGCGAAAATTGAACAAGCACTGGACCAAGGTCGTGCTGGTGTGTGAGCGGCCAGAATCGAACTGTCATGTGTTGATCCGCTCCGAAGGAAAGGATTCGGAAGTGGGTTGTCATCTGATGGATGAAGAACGGCTTGAATTGGCGCGGCTGCTGAAAAAGCAGCTGCCCGGTTAATGCATGAACGAATACTGTAAAGAGAATGGGGGAGAGATGAAACGTCGCGCGTTGGGTCAAACGCTGCTTTCTGTTTGCGGACTGTTGATGTCGACAGCGGTCTTCGCGAGCTATGAACTGAATTTACGCCTGCCTCATTCGCATCTGGCCAGCGAGGTTTACAACCTGCATACCCTGATCATGCTGGTGTGCCTGGGCATCTTTGTAGTGGTGTTCGGCGCGATGTTCTACTCGATCTTCAAGCACAGAAAATCTGTCGGCCACAAGGCCGAGCATTTCCACGAAAACACAACGGTTGAGGTGATCTGGACCGTTATCCCTTTTCTCATTCTGATCGGCATGGCCTACCCTGCGACCAAGGTTGTTCTGGAAATGAAGGATACGTCCGCGCCCGACATGACGATCAAGGTTACCGGATATCAGTGGAAGTGGGGCTATGATTACCTCGGTGAAGGGGTTTCGTTCTACAGCACGCTTTCCACCCCAAGAGAGCAAATCGAGAACAAGGCGACCAAGGACGCGAATTATCTTCTCGAAGTAGACAATCCGCTGGTCGTCCCTGTCGGCAAAAAAGTCAGGGTGCTGATAACGGCGGCCGACGTCATTCACTCCTGGTGGGTGCCGGAATTTGCGCTCAAGCAGGACGCCATACCCGGATTCATCCGTGACGCATGGTTCAAAGCCGATACAACAGGAACCTTCCGTGGTCAGTGCGTGGAACTCTGCGGCAAGGACCATGCGTTCATGCCGATCGTGGTCAAGGTGGTCAGTGAAGACGACTATCGCACCTGGCTGGCATCCAAGAAGCAGGGCGCGATGGTTGCCGCGGCCGACAACAGCAAGAGCTTCTCCATGGATGAACTCAGGTCAAAAGGGGCGCAGGTGTATAGCGCAAATTGCGCAGCCTGCCACCAGGCCAATGGCATGGGCATTCCCGGCACTTTCCCCGCTCTCAATGGTTCGAAAACAGTCAATGGTCCTGTTGCTGAACATGTCAAGACTGTGCTCAACGGCAGGCCGGGTACTGCAATGGCGGCTTTTGGCAAACAGCTTTCCGATGCTGACATTGCGGCGGTGGTCACCTACGAGCGCAATTCGTGGGATAACAAGATGGGTGACATGGCTCAGCCGGCGCAGGTTGCGGCGCTAAGAGGCGGAACATCTGCAGCTGAAGCTGCGGCCCCCGCAGCCCCTTGAGCATATCCAGTAGATAACACAGGTTAATTAGGAGAGAAAATTATGGCGCACGATGCAGCACATGCCCTCGATCAAGGCCACGCCCATCACCCTGCCGGGATCATGCGATGGCTGACCACAACCAACCATAAGGATATCGGCAGCCTGTATCTATTGTTTGCGGGCATCATGTTCCTGATTGCAGGGTCCATGGCGCTCATCATCCGGGCAGAACTGTTTCAGCCTGGCATGCAGGTGGTCAATCCGGATTTCTTCAATCAGATGACGACCCTGCATGGTCTGATCATGGTTTTTGGCGTCATCATGCCGGCCTGGGCGGGATTCGCCAACTGGCAGGTTCCATTGATGATCGGTGCGCCCGATATGGCCTTCCCGCGCATGAACAACTGGGCATTTTGGGTGCTGCCGGTTGCCGGAACCTTGTTGATCATTTCCCTATTCTTGCCGGGCGGTGCTGTAGCGGGCGGCTGGACCATGTATCCCCCCTTGTTTATACAAGGTGGCATCAGCTATGACGTAACCATTTTCGCGGTGCACATCCTAGGTGCTTCATCCATCATGGGTTCGATCAATATCATTACCACCATCCTCAACATGCGTGCGCCGGGGATGACCATGATGAAGATGCCATTGTTTGTCTGGACCTGGCTGATTACCGCTTATCTGCTGATTGCGACAGTTCCGGTGCTGGCGGGTGCGGTGACCATGCTGCTTACCGACCGTCATTTCGGTACTCACTTCTTCAATGCAGCGGGTGGCGGCGATCCGGTGATGTTCCAGCACATCTTCTGGTTCTTCGGTCACCCCGAGGTGTATATCCTGATCCTACCGGCCTTTGGTGTGATTTCACAGGTGATCCCCACTTTTGCCCGCAAGCCCTTGTTCGGCTATGCCTCCATGGTGTATGCGACGGCTTCCATTGCCATACTCTCGTTCATTGTCTGGGGCCATCACATGTTCACCGTGGGCATGCCTGCCACCGCCCAGTTGTTCTTCATGTATGCAACCATGCTGATCGCAGTGCCTACCGGGGTAAAAGTATTCAACTGGGTGGCCACCATGTGGAAAGGATCAATGACGTTTGAAACCCCCATGCTGTTTGCGGTGGCTTTCGTCTGCCTGTTCACGATCGGAGGGTTCTCCGGTATCGTTTGTGCGATTACGCCCGTGGATATCCAGCTGCAGGACACATACTACGTCGTCGCCCATTTCCATTATGTGCTGGTGTCGGGCGCGCTGTTCGCGATTTTTGCCGGTGTCTACTACTGGCTGCCAAAATGGACCGGACACATGTATGACGAAAAAATGGGCAAATGGCACTTCTGGCTGTCGACCATCGGCATGAATGTCACCTTCTTCCCCATGCATTTCCTCGGGCTGGCAGGCATGCCGCGCCGCACGGCGGACTATGCGCTGCAGTTTACCGACTTCAACAGGATTGCATCTGTAGGGGCCTTTTTCTTCGGCTTCAGCCAGTTGATTTTCCTGGCCGTTGTGATCAAGGCCATCCGGGGTGGCCAGAAGGCAACCGATCAGGTGTGGGAGGGCGCGCATGGCCTGGAATGGACTGTGCCCTCGCCTGCTCCGTATCACACGTTTGAAACAGCACCTATCGTTAAATGAGTTGGATCCATGCCGGAGTCAAGTCTGGCATGGTATTTGAGGATTGTATGGATCACCCTGTGTCAAAGCGTAGAAATCTGCGCACGGGCTTGTTGCTGGCTTTGGTTGCTGTCGCCGTGTTCGTTTACACGATCTGGGCGGTCATGCATCACAAGTTATAGGGATGGCGATGGGCTCGTCCAACACCCGTCTGCTGAAAAAGCTGCTTGTCGTGGCCGTCTGCATGTTCGGCTTTGGTTATGCCATGGTGCCGTTTTACTACAGGATATGCCAGGTAACCGGGATCAATGCGGGCGATGAGCAGGCCTTGGCAGCAAACACACAGGTGGACAAAGGGCGCTGGATCACGCTGCAGTTTGATGCCAACACCAATCCATCCATGCCCTGGCATTTCAGGCCGCTGCAAGATAGCTTGAGAATTCATCCTGGTCAGTTGGTGCAGGCAGAATTCGAAGTGGAAAACATGTCAGGGACAAAGATAACCGGGCAGGCGATTCCGAGCTATGGCCCTGCACTGGCTGGGCGATATGTAAGAAAAATAGAGTGCTTTTGCTTCACTCAGCAGTCCTTAATGGGGGGTGAGAAAAAACGGTTGCCGGTCATGCTAGTTCTGGACCCGGGCATCCCGAAGGATGTGAATACCGTCACCCTGTCCTACACCTTCTTCAAGGTGGAGGATGGCAAAGCGCAGAATGGCTGATGGAAAGAAAGGCACGGGATGGCGCGCTGCACTGGCTGTATTCTGGGGATTCTTTGGCATACGCAAACGCCAGGATTACGATGCTGATGCAGCCCATTTATCCCCTGTCCAGGTCATTATTGCCGGATTGATTGGTGCCGTTTTGTTTGTGGGCATGATTTTGTTGCTGGTAAATCTGGTGGTGAGTTGAAAATCAATCGAACATGAGGAGGAGGTTACGACAATGAGCAGCCCTACCGGAGGTTATTACCTGCCTGCACCCTCCCACTGGCCGATTTTCGGGTCTGTGGCGTTGTTGTTAATGGCATTGGGAGGCGCGTTCTATATCAACCATGTGGATGGCGGTGGCTGGATGTTGATGGTCGGCCTGGCTGTTCTTACTGTCATGCTGTTTGGGTGGTTCGGTACGGTGATCCGCGAAAGCGAATCCGGTTTGCACAACAAGCAGGTTGATATGTCCTTCCGCTGGAGCATGAGCTGGTTCATCTTCTCGGAAGTCATGTTTTTTGCCGCATTCTTTGGTGCCCTGTTTTATACCCGTGTCCTGTCAGTGCCCTGGTTGTCTGAAGGCGACACAGTGAGGCAGCTGTGGGAGGGTTATAAAGGCGGGTGGCCCACTGCCGGACCGTTGCTGGCAAAGGAAGGCCTCAAGTTTACCCCGATGGAGGCTTGGGGAATTCCGGCCATCAATACACTTCTGTTGCTGTCTTCTGGTGTGACAGTCACTTGGGCACATTGGGGGCTGAAGAAGAATAACCGCACCCAGCTTATTTTGGGCCTGGTCGCCACCGTGGCATTGGGCATTTCATTTCTCTTCCTGCAAGCCCATGAATACCATACCGCTTACAAGGAGATGGGGCTTACTTTGGGTGCAGGCGTCTATGGCGCAACCTTCTTTATGCTGACCGGGTTCCACGGTTTCCATGTCACTATCGGGACGCTGATGTTGATCGTGATCCTGTTCCGTTCCATGAAGGGGCACTTCACCCCTGAGCATCACTTTGCTTTTGAAGGAGTGTCCTGGTATTGGCACTTTGTTGACGTGGTATGGCTTGGGCTCTTCATTTTCGTATACTGGTTGCTCTAAGCGGATTCAGGCCAGACAAATGGCCGCTTATGCGGCCATTTTCATTTGCGTTAGCTTCTTGTCACCTAAGGCCTTGCGCCGGGATAAGACCAAAGTAATAACTGGCCATCAGAAGCAGGAACAAGGCGAGCGAAAGCGAGATCCTTATGGTCAACGCTTTCACTGTGCGGTCACCACTGCCCTTGTCGTGAACCAGATAGTAGAGCGCGCTGCCTAGGCTGAAGAGGATAAGTAGAAAAATGCCGATAACCAAAAAACGCATTAAGGCCTCCCAAAATTCAATCTTACTTAATAGTGTAACGGAATTTCAATGATGGGGTTTCAAATCGGGGCCTATCAATTTCGCCCCGGACTCTGGCCTAGCCTGGCGACAGTGTTCTTTTTTGTACTGACCTTGTTCCTGGGGAATTGGCAGATGCATCGTGCCGAGTACAAAAGGGGATTGCAAGCGCGTTACGATCAGGGCCAGAATGCCGAACCCATTCACCTTGGTGGCGACCTTCAGGACAAGGAAAGCCTGCTGTTTCGCAAGGTGGAAGTGCAGGGGGAATTCGACGAGACGGGACAAATTCTGATTGACAACCGGGTGGTGAATGGGGTTGCGGGTTATCATGTGTTAGCTCCGCTGCACATCCTTGGTTCATCGCTTTTTGTTCTGGTCAATCGGGGATGGGTGCCGGCTACTTTGGATCGCAGTCGACTGCCCGTGATTCCAAAGGTATCGGGAAATGTCAGGATTGTAGGCATCGCGGTGGATCCGGTTAGTAGGTACTTCGAGTTTGCCGGGGCCGAGCCGCGCAACGGTGTGTGGCAAAACCTGAATTTCCAGCGGTACCAGAAGGTTTTTGCCAAACCGCTACAGCCCATCCTTATCCAACAAACCAGTGATACAAGGGACGGCCTGTATCGTGAATGGCCAAGACCTGATGCAGGTGTAGCCACTCATGTCAGTTACGCTATCCAGTGGTTTGGGTTGGCTGCAACGCTTCTTATTCTTTATGCCGTATTGAATTTCAAGAAAAGTGTCCAGAACTAAGCTGATCCTTATTTTTTCTTTTTTTGCGCTACCCGTGTTGGCATCCTATCTAACCTATTACTTCTGGCAACCGACTGGACGCAAGAATTATGGCGAGTTGATAGCGCAGGTCAGTTTGAAAGATGGACGGGATCTGGCCGGGCAAACGATTCCTGCGCAAGACTTCAAAGGCAAATGGACCCTTGTGTATTTGGGCGGAGGGGGCTGCGATAAAAATTGTGAAACCCTGCTGTATTACATGCGACAGGTTCGCACTGCACAAGGCCCGGAACGAGACCGCGTCAATCGACTGTGGCTGGTGACAGATCGAACGGTGCCTGCGACGACTTTGTTGGCGGAGCATCCCGGACTGAAAGTCATTCACAGCCAGGATCCAGCTTTTCTTGCGCAGTTTGCCGGCGCCGAAACGGGAAATTACGTGTTCATGGTCGACCCGCTTGGCAACCTGATGATGCGGTTTCCAGCAAATCCTGATCCATCACGTATGATCAAGGACATCAAGCACTTACTTAAGGCCTCGCAAATAGGCTGAACGGATGATTTTTTTTCGACGCCTGATTTTAATCGCAACCTTTCTGGCTTTTGGTGTTGTCGTGCTGGGCGCATATGTGCGCCTGTCTGACGCAGGGCTGGGATGCCCCGACTGGCCGGGCTGCTACGGCCACATTAGCCCGCATCACGCAGCCGGTAGCATCGCCGCCGCTGAAGCCATCCAGCCGGGCGGACCCGTGTCACAACCCAAAGCCTGGAAAGAAATGATCCATCGTTACCTGGCAGGCACGCTGGCTCTGCTCATTTTGGCCATCGCGGTTACCGCCTGGCTCAAAAGACGGGAAATCTATCATGGCTGGGCATTGCCCAGCTTGTTGCTGCTTGTGGTCGTGTTTCAGGCCCTGCTTGGAATGTGGACCGTGACGGAACTGTTGAAACCTCTTGTGGTTACGGGACATTTGGTAGGAGGAATGACCACATTGGCACTTTTGACGTGGCTCTGGTTGAGGGAAAGCAGGGCAGGTGATATTTCCTATGTGCCGCAGGCGCCTTGGCTCAGGCCTTGGGCAATAGTGGGCCTTGCATTGCTTGCCGGGCAAATTATGCTGGGCGGCTGGGTCAGTACCAACTATGCTGCGCTGGCCTGTCAGGACTTCCCGACTTGCCATGGAGCCTGGATACCGTCCATGGATTTCTTGCATGCATTCACATTGCAGCGTCCTCTGGGTATGGATGCGCAAGGGGCCCTCCTGTCGCAGGAAGCGCTTACGGCCATTCACTGGACGCATCGGCTTGGCGCTCTTATTGTTTTTGTTTATCTGGGGTGGCTCGGGTCCAAGGTATTGAAGACCCAGGGGTTTAAGTCCATGGGCGCTGTCATGCTGGGGCTGTTGACCCTGCAGGTCATATTGGGCATCAGCAATGTTCTTGCAAGCTTACCGCTTCCCATAGCCGTGGCGCATAATGCGGTTGCGGCGCTTCTCCTTGTGACGTTGATTACACTTAACTTCAAACTAAAGGCATGAGGTTAACCATGACTGCTCATGTTCTGATCCATCAGGCAAGCTGCAGATGCCAGCAGTACCTTGCCCTGTGCAAGCTGCGGGTTGTTTCTCTAATCGTATTTACTGCAATCATTGGCATGTTCCTGGCGACACCGGGAATGGTGCCCTTGCGGATTCTTTGGGCGGGCACCCTGGGCATCGCCCTTGTTGCAGCTGCGGCGGCAGCATTCAATTGCCTGGTGGAGCAAAAAATTGACGCGGTCATGGCGCGCACCCGGGCACGCCCCTTGCCACGTGGAGAGTTGTCGAGTGCGCACGTACTTGTGTTGTCAGGCCTAATCGGCGGGGCAGGACTCTTTCTCCTGAATACCTATGTCAATCTGTTGACCATGTGGCTGACCTTGGCTACCTTTGTGGGCTACGCGGTAATTTACACCGTGATCCTCAAGCCGCTTACTCCGCAAAATATTGTGATTGGTGGTGCATCAGGTGCCATGCCTCCGATACTCGGCTGGGCAGCTGTAACCGGAACGGTCAGTCATGATGCGCTGCTGTTGTTCATGATCATATTTGCCTGGACTCCACCTCACTTCTGGGCATTGGCGCTATATCGCAAAGAGGAATATGCCCGTGCTGGTTTGCCGATGTTGCCGGTTACGCATGGGGACAAATTTACCCGTCTGCATCTATTGTTTTACACACTTATTCTTTTTGCCGTCAGTCTGTTGCCCATTGCCACGGGTATGGGGGCCTTGATTTATGCAATAGCTGCAGTATTGCTGGGGGCACGGTTCATCCAGTACGGCTGGCTGCTGTGGCGAGACTATTCTGATGCTCTGGCACGCCGCTGTTTCAGGTTTTCCATTTTGTATTTGAGCCTCTTGTTTGCGGCGCTCTTGATCGATCATTACTGGCCGATAAGGATCTTCGGGTAGACGGTTCAATTGGAGATATTCAGACAAAATAGTGCTAAACTGTATTAATTGATTCTATCCCCGGCCAGGCACCATGATTCTGTCCCGTACCAGCCAGTATGCAGTTCAGGCATTGATTTATATGGCCACCCAGAAGAAAGGCGCCCCTGTCCTGAATAAGGATATTGCAGCCAAATTAAACGTACCTGCACCTTATCTGGCCAAAATTCTCCAGGGCCTCGCCAAAGGCAATCTGCTCTATTCTTTCCGCGGACGTACCGGTGGATTTTGTTTGCGCGAAGACGGACAAAAAATCAATTTGATGGAAATCATTCAACAGACAGAGGGGCCTAATTTCACCCAGAGCTGTCTACTGGGGCTTAAGAAATGCTCAGATGAAACAGCGTGCCCTCTCCATTTTCGCTGGATTCCCGTCAAAGAAAAAGTGATCGACCTGCTTCGTGACACCACATTGGAGAAACTCGCCAAGGCGGTTGAATCAGGCAAGTATCGTCTGGCGGATCTGCCGGAGGATATCTTTGCCCGACTAGCCTGAAGCATGAAACGTTCAATTGTCTTCGGGCTGATTGCGCTGTCGCTGCTTCTCGGTTGCGAGAAGGAAGCGCCACCGGCAACGCGTTCCACATTTTCAGCAACCGATATTACCGGAGTGCCTTGGGGCAAGGACTTTACTCTCACTGATCCTGCAGGCCACGTTCGCACGCTCAAGGATTTTCATGGCAAGGTAGTTGCCCTGTTTTTTGGTTACACGCATTGCCCGGACGTATGTCCTACCACACTGTCCGAATTAGCCATCGCGCTCAGGCAGATGGGAGATGAAGCGAAGAGGGTGCAGGTGCTGTTTGTAACCGTTGACCCCGAACGCGATACACCCGCACTGCTTGCGCAGTATGTCCCGGCCTTCAATCCGACCTTTCTTGGCTTGTACACGGACCCGAAGTCACTGGTGAAACTGGCTGCCGAATTCAAGGTCTTTTACCACAAGAATGGGGGCTCTGACCCAAAGAATTATCTGATTGATCATAGCGCGGGAACCTATGTCTTCGATCCTCATGGGCAGCTTCGCTTGCTGATGCCGTACGCCAGCAACCCCAAAAATATCGCGGCAGATTTGCATACGTTACTTAACGAAAGCAGCAGGTAGGCAAGAATTTTTCATATGTGCCCCTTGCCTGCATCGAACGTAAGCAGATAAAATTAAGCGTTTAATAATATTCGAACACGTCTTACGAATGGAGCGGGCATGGCGGTAACCACCTACGCAAGCGCTGAGCAATACAACTTTGATATTGTTAAGAAATTCTCGGTAATGTCCTTGGTTTGGGGGTTGGTGGGCATGTTCGTAGGTGTCTATTTAGCCTCCGAACTGGCCTGGCCACTTCTCAACTTCGACAACCCGTATATCTCGTTTGGGCGATTTCGTCCCGTTCACACGACGTCTGTTATTTTTGGATTTGGCGGCTCGGCGCTGTTTGCGACGTCATACTATATCGTGCAGCGTACATGCCAAACCCGGCTGATTTCCGATGGCATCGCAAGCTTCACTTTCTGGGGCTGGCAGGCGGTGATCTTGTTGGCAGACATTTCCTACATGCTGGGTTACACCCAGGCGCGTGAATATGCGGAAATGGAATGGCCCATCGACATCCTGATTGAGGTGGTCTGGGTGATCTACCTGATTCTGTTTGTCGGCACGGTCATGCGGCGCAAGCAGCCCCACATTTACGTGGCCAACTGGTTCTATCTTGCCTTTATCCTGGCGACGGCCCTGTTGCACACGTTCAATAACCTTGCTGTGCCGGTTGGTTTGTTCTCCATGAAGTCATACAGCCTGTTTTCCGGCACTCAGGATGCCATGGTCCAGTGGTGGTACGGCCATAATGCAGTTGGCTTCTTCCTGACAGCCGCGTTCCTTGGCATGATGTACTATTTTGTGCCCAAGCAGGCGGGGCGTCCGATCTATTCGTACCGCTTGTCCATCGTTCATTTTTGGGCACTGAGCTTCATGTACATGTGGGTAGGTGCTCATCACCTGCACTGGACTGCATTGCCCGACTGGACCTCTACCCTGGCGGCCACATTCTCCATTCTTTTGTTGATGCCATCCTGGGGCGGCATGATCAACGGCATCATGACACTGTCCGGCGCCTGGGACAAACTGCGCACCGACCCCATCATGCGCTTCCTGATTGTGGCGCTGTCTTTCTATGGCATGGCGACCTTCGAAGGCCCCATGATGTCGCTCAAGGAAGTGAATGCCCTGTCGCACTACACCGACTGGACCATCGGTCATGTTCACTCTGGCGCGTTGGGTTGGGTGGCAATGATTACTTTTGGCTCGCTCTACCACATGATTCCAAAATTGTGGGACACCAAGCTGTACAGCACACGCTTGGTCGGCGTGCATTTCTGGCTCGCAACGATAGGTATTCTGCTCTATATCACCGCGATGTGGATTTCGGGTATTACCCAGGGCTTGATGTGGCGTGCGTACGACGAATTCGGCAACTTGCAGTATTCCTTTGTGGATTCTGTGATGGCGATGCATCCCTTCTACGTCATGCGTGCAATCGGCGGCGTCTTCTTCCTGGCAGGTACTGTTCTTATGGCATACAACGTTGCCATGACAATCTGGCAGGCCAAGCGTGAAGAAGCGGAACTGGAAGCCAAACTTGCTGCCAAAATGGCAGGGGCTGGCGCTTACTCACGTTAAGGTAAGTCATGAATATCAACTTCAAGCACGAATGGATTGAAACCAATATCGGCCTGATGCTGGTGCTTGTCATGCTGGCAATCAGCGTTGGCGGACTGGTGGAAATTGCCCCGTTGTTCCTCATCAAAAAAACAGTCGAGAAAGTGGAAGGCATGAATATCCGGCCCTACACGCCCCTCGAACAGCGTGGCCGTGACATCTATACCCGCGAAGGCTGCTACCTCTGCCATTCGCAGATGATCCGTCCCTTCCGCGATGAGAATATGCGTTATGGGCATTACTCGCTTGCCGCCGAATCACAGTATGATCACCCGTTCCAGTGGGGCTCCAAACGGACAGGCCCGGACCTCGCGCGGGTGGGCGGCAAGTACTCAAACGAATGGCACGTCATGCACCTGAACAACCCACGATCAGTTGTGCCGGCATCCGTAATGCCGAGCTATCCTTGGCTGGCGACCACACCGCTGGACCTTTCTGATCTGGAACAGCGACTGAAGGCGCTGCGTACTGTCGGCGTGCCCTATTCGCTTACCCAGGCCGAATACGAAGCGAATGTGAAGAAATTCGGACCACAGGTTGCCGAAATGTTGCACATCCCTGATGCGCAGAAGAATCTGATAGATCAGGCAAATCTTGGCAATTACGATGGAAACAAGGCAGGGGTAAGCGAACTGGATGCACTGATCGCATACCTGCAGGTTCTGGGCACCATGGTTGATTTCAGCAAAGTCAATGAAGACGAGCTGATTCGTTCACGTTGATTGTATGGAAACAGGACTAGGGATGGAATGGCTGAACTGGTTATCCAAACCGGAAAACACCAAACCTATTGGCCTGATCATTTTTTTTGTGACCTTTGTTGGCATTCTTTACTACGTGTTTGGAAGCAAGAAACGCAGCGAACGGCTTGAATCCTACAGGCAGATGCCATTCCTGGATGACGACGAGGACGATAAGGAAACGCAATGAGCGAGCAGTTGCAATCCCAATCCGTTCAGACCACCGGCCATGCGTGGGACGGTGACCTGCAGGAATTCAACAACCCATTGCCAACATGGTGGGTATATACCTTCTATGTCACCGTTGCATTCGCACTGGTCTATTGGTTCCTATATCCGTCCTGGCCAATAGGCAGGAGTTTCCTCGGCGGCCTGTCCACCCTCAGCTATGTGAACAAGCAAGGTGTGACCGAAAAAAGCCACTGGAATACCCGGGCGTTATTGATGCAAAAGCTGAACGAGGCCGAACAGATGCAGAAGCCTTATTTCAGCAAGATTGCGTCCATGTCATTCCAACAAATTTCCCATAATCAGGATCTGTCCGGATTTGTCCAGTCTGCTGGTCGTGCGCTGTTTACGGATAATTGTGCCCCTTGCCACCAGCAGGGCGGGCAGGGACTGATTGGTGCCTATCCCAACCTGACAGATGATGACTGGCTTTATGGCGGAAGCTACGAAAATATACAGCAAACCATTACCAATGGTCGGCGCGGTTACATGCCAGCCTTTAGTGAGGTGTTGAATGCACAGCAGATTGATGCCTTGGCCAATTACGTCGCCAGCCTTTCCGGAATCGGGCACGATGCCGCCAAAGCAGGCGAAGGCGAACAGCTTTTTCACAGTGAGGCAGCCGCCTGCTATTACTGCCATGGTGCAGATGGCAAGGGCAAGCAAACAATTGGCGCCCCCAATCTGACTGACAAAATCTGGTTGTGGGCCAAGGTTCCTGCTGCTGAAAACGATGCGGCCAAGGTTTCAGCTATTCGGCAGATCATTTACAGTGGGCAGAACAAGGGCGTGATGCCGCTATGGAGTGAACGCCTTACTCCGGAGCAAATCAAAGTACTAACCGTATATGTCCATGACGTTTTGGGTGGCGGTAGCAAGTAATTTCTTGTGGAAGTAAATTCCAGAAAACCCCCCGCATGACGGGGGTTTTTTGTCTGAGGTTAACGCGTGGAACAGCAACTCGAAGAACAGCTAGCGCCATTGCAAAAGCGCATTCCTGTCTTCACTCGCTCAGTGAAGGGCAGTTTCAGGCGTTTCAAGTCGACCGTCCTCATCATTGGCTACGTGATCTACTTTGGCTTGCCATGGTTGCCTTGGGCGCGAACTGGCGCGCCTTCGCAAGCAGTGTTATTTGATCTTCCAGGCCGCCGTTTCCTGATATTCGATCTGGTGGTTTATCCGCAGGATGTCGTCTGGTTGGCTTTGCTGCTCTTTATTGCTGCCGTCCTGCTGTTCTTTGTCACGGGCCTGGTAGGACGTGCATTCTGCGGCTATTTCTGTTTCCAAACACTGTGGACGGATTTCTTTGTCTGGATCGAAGCAACGATCCAGGGTGAGCGGCCGGCGCGCATTCGTCTCTTTAGACAGCCATGGGACAAGGAAAAAAGCATCAAGGTTGGGTTGACTCATTTTATCTGGATTGTCGTAGCTTTCTGGACCGGGCTCACCTTTGCCGCCTATTTCGCCTACGCACCGCAACTGGTCATCGATTTCATTACTGGCCACGCCGCCTCGGCCGCCTATTTGGCTGTCGGTGTTCTCACCGTTTCAACCTACGCTGCAGCAGGGTTGATGCGCGAGCAGATCTGCACTTATATCTGCCCTTATGGCCGATTCCAGAGCGTGATGTACGATCCGGAAACCCTGGCAGTGCATTATGATGCCAACCGGGGTGAGAGCACCCATGGCCGGACCAGTGCACGTGGCGGGTTCCGAACGCTGGAAGAGCGAAAAGCAAAGGGTCACGGCGACTGCATCGACTGTGGAATGTGTGTGCAAGTCTGTCCCGCAGGAATGGATATTCGGGATGGGCTCCAATATAAGTGCATTTCCTGTGGGTTGTGCATCGATGCGTGCAACAGCATCATGGATTCAATGAGCTTCCCGCGTGGTCTGATTCGCTATGATTCCGAAAGCAATCTTGCCAAAGCACAACCCGAAAGACCTCATCTGCACTGGAAGCGGTTGAAAATCATCGGTTACGGCATTGCCTTGCTGGGCATGACAAGTTACCTTGTTTACAGCGTCGTCACGCGAAGTGATTATGATCGTTCAATCAGCCAGGTACGCCAGCCTCTGTTTGTCACTCTCTCCAATGGCGACATAAGAAACCGATATCAAATTCGCATCACGAATACGGCTGAACAGGAGGAAACCTATTCTGTCAGTACGCAGGATATACCTGCATCTGCACTCGACATGGGGAACTTCAGCGAGGTCAGAATCAAACCCGGACACACTGTTACAGTCATGGCATCGGTCCGACTTTCACCTGAAAATGCAGCAAGAATACGTAAATTCCATTTTCTCATTACACCAAGATCAAGGCCAGACGAGGCTCGCTCCGAGCAGGTTCGGTTTGATTCCAATGACGAGACCCATTGATACATGAGCGGAACTTTACCTACCCTGTTCGGCGGTCTGCTAGCAGTCATCTTCCTTTTTGTGATTCTGGGAAGGTTGCCTGATCAGGTTCGGGGATTGGTTGCCGGCGGCATCCCACTGCTCGCTTACTTTGTTTATATTGCAAGCCGCTGGCCTGGCCTGGACGTGGTGTCGATTCATATTGCCGTATATCTCAGTGCAGCTTTCGTCATGGTCATGATAGCTCGTTACAGAAGCAGTGCCGCAGAAAGGATGCACTGGGCACCCAAGGCGTTTATCGTTTTCTTTCTCGTGCTGTCAGCGCTGATGGCAAGCTTCCTCTATATTGCAGACCAGGGTTTGCCCCCGGGCGTTTCTGCGTTGGTATTGCCGGGCGCTGACAAGACAACCGTTCGAACTGGCTTCTCCGGGGTTCTGGCACATGGCGAGGAAGCAGCCAAGTCCGTGAATAGTCAATTGAGCGCTCAATACAAACAAGCCCAACTTGGATGGGCTGTTGCGCTACAGGGATTGCGCATGCCCGGCAAAGGTGGAAATCAGATTCTGGTAGAAGTCAGTGACGCTGACGGAAATGCGCTGCATGGCCTCACCGCGGTGCTGCGTGCCAAACGTTTCGGAGAAACTGGAGAAGGGTTGCCTTGCGTTATGACTGAGTCCGCTTCGGGGAGTTATGACTGTCGGCTGGTCCTGCCCGATAGCGGACGTTGGCTGGTTGGCCTTACATTGACTCGTGGTGCGGACCGATACCAGCAGGAATGGGAGATACAGGTGCCGTGAGCGGTATCCTGTGGTTTCTGTTCTTGTTAACAGCGATCTTTATCACGGTTATCGTGGCAGGGATATTCTGGTCCATCAAAAGCGGGCAGTTTGACGACTTGGATAGTCCAGGGGAGCGAATCCTGATGGATGAAGATGACCCCATGTTGCCGAGTAATCAGAAGTTGAAGGACAAGGCTGAATAAATTAGAATTTACTTAAATACCGGAACATCCTTATGAAAAATTATTTGACCTTTCAGCACCTGCCCATGGTTGTAGTCATCGTCATGATTGTTTGGGCGTGGTTGAGCCTGTTTTCAGTTCTGCTGGGTTCGTTGTTCTAAGAGTCGCCGGAAATGCAACAGAAAGCCGCGCTACGCGCGGCTTTCTGTTGGTGGTTTGATTGCTTCAAGCAGGAATCAGCGCCCGCATTTTTTGCAAGGCCTTGGCCTCGATCTGCCTGATGCGTTCGGCAGAAACCCCGTATTCTGCCGCCAGTTCATGCAGCGTGGCAGGCTCCTGGCTATTTAGCCAGCGTGATTCGATGATCTTGCGGCTGCGATCATCCAGGCTGTCAAGCGCTGTCACCAAGCCTTCATGCTGCAGGCGCTCGGTTTGCTCTTGGGCAAGCACATTAACGGGCTCATCTTCCGGGCTCGCCAGATACGCGATCGGGCTGAACGTCTCTTCCCCGTCATCAACGGTTGGATTAAGACCAATGTCCTGACCAGACATCCGGGTTTCCATTTCCCGAACTTCTTCAGGCTTTACGCCCAGCGCTTTCGCAATCGATTCCGTTTCGGCAGTACTTAGGCTGCCCAATCCGGAACGCATGCTACGCAGGTTGAAAAACAACTTACGCTGGGCCTTGGTGGTCGCTACTTTAACCAGCCGCCAGTTTCTCAGGATGTATTCGTGAATTTCCGCCTTGATCCAGTGCAGGGCAAAGCTCACCAGGCGAACGCCACGATCAGGGTCAAACCGCCTGACCGCCTTCATCAAGCCAATATTGCCTTCCTGAATCAAGTCGGCCTGTGGCAGGCCATAACCCAGATAATGGCGGGCAACACCTGGGACTACCCTCAGATGGGAAAGTACAAGTTGACGAGCCGCTTCGAGGTCCTGCCGTTCCTTCCAGCGACGGGCCAACTCCTGCTCCTCATCCGCGGAAAGCAGCGGATACTGATTTACGACGTGGATATAGCCTTCCAAGCTCTGTGCGGCAACCGGAAAATTCAGGGTTAATGCTGTGTTCATAGTTAATTGATCCTCTCGCACTTTATTCTAGCACTCATGTAAGCTGAGTGCTAAATTGGCCAAAAAGTTCCGAAACTTACCGGCTGGGGTCGACCTGACGCAACGTACGGCTGACCGCAACCCATGCACCCAGCCAGCCTGCGACGGCAGTCAGCAAAAGGATAAGGCCTTGGTCTGACAGGTTGAGAAAGCCAAGCTTGAAGGGGGACGCATAGAGCGTGGCTAGGCCGGAAACCGGGGCTTTCAGCGCCAGCACCAGTAGCAGCAGGATGAACAGGGCCATCAACCCCCCCAACAAACCTTGCAGGGTGCCGTGGTATAAGAACGAGCGGCGGATGTAACGGTCTGTCGCACCAATCAACCGGCTGACTTCAATTTCGTCACGCCGAGCCAGAATTTGGGCGCGGATCGCGTTACCCGAGATGGCCATGAGAGCCAGGCCAAACAGGCCGGTCAGGAGGACGACCAGGATGCGGCCAATATGGAGCGCCGCTTGCACGCGGGCAGCCCATTGGCTGTCGAGGTTGACTTCAGCAACGCCGGGAAACTTCGCAAGTTCAGTCCGCAGCTTTTCCAACGCAGCCGGGTCCTGTTCTGCAGGAATCACTACCCAGGCATCAGGCAGAGGGTTTGAGTCCAGACCGGCAGTGATGTCGGTGAGGCCACCCGCATCTGCCAGATCCTTGAGGGCATCTTCCTTGGAAACGAAGCGGGCGCTCCGTATATCCCTGCGTCCAGCCAACAACTGGCCAAGCTTTCTGGTTTGGTCCTGGGTGGAATCGCTGCTCATATACAGGCTGATTTCAGGCTGCGTGGGCAAATTGCCGGCCAAGCGGGCTATATTGGATAGTCCCAGATAAAGTCCCGCCGGCAGACTGATGGCGACACCAATCGCGAGCAGTGTAAACAGGCTGCCAAACGGGTTATGCCAGGAGCGTGAAAGAGCGGCTCTTAGCGCAGTGACCTGGGTCTGCAGAATATTCAATGTGCACCCGCCATGATTTTGCCATGATCGAGGTGAAGGATGCGTCCACCCAGAGCAGTAATCGCACGGTCATCATGAGTCGCAATTGCCAGGGTAGTGCCAACACGGTGAAAGTCCTTGAACATGGTCATGATGATGATGGCATATTCAGCGTCCAAATTGCCAGTGGGCTCGTCTGCCAGCACCAGCGCAGGCCGGGAAACAATGGCACGTGCGATGCACAGACGCTGCTGCTCCCCCCCGGAAAGAGTGATGGGCATCGATTTTTCACGCTTGAGCAAACCAACTTTGTCGAGCGCTGCGCGCGCCCGCTTCAGGGCCTCGCGCCTATCCATTCCGGCGATGGCAAGAGGCAGCAAGACGTTTTCGATGGCATTGCGATCGAATAGAAGCTTATGATCTTGAAAGATAAGGCCGATGTTGCGACGCAGAAAAGGCACGGCATGGCGGGACAATTTGCCAACGTTCTGGCCGTTGACGGTGATTACGCCGGAGGTTGGCCGTTCGATGGCAGCAATGAGCTTGAGTAAGGTTGACTTGCCTGCGCCGGAGTGCCCTGTGAGGAAGACCAGTTCGCCCTGCCCGATATCGAAACTAACCTGCTCGAGAGCAGTGTATCCACCGTGATAGCGCTTGGAAACCTGGGTGAAAGAAATCATCTATTCAAACAGGGCATCGACAAACTCCTCGGCAACGAAGGGCCGCAGGTCATCAACGCTTTCCCCTATTCCGATAAACCGCACGGGGATGGGACGGGTGGAAGCGATGGCAGCGATGGCGCCACCTTTGGCCGTACCATCCAGCTTGGTAATGACCAGTCCGCTGACATCCAGTGCATCGTCGAAAGCCTTGACCTGACTCACTGCGTTCTGCCCCGTGTTTGCATCCAGCACAAGGAGCACTTCGTGCGGTGCGCTGGGGTCGATCTTTTGCATGACCCGCTTCACCTTCTTGATTTCTTCCATCAGATGAAGCTGTGTGGGCAGTCGGCCAGCGGTATCAGCCAGCACGATATCGATATTCCTTGCTTTCGCTGCACTGATGGCATCGAAGATCACAGCGGCAGAGTCGCCCTTTTCCTGACTGATGACAGTAACAGCATTACGTTCACCCCAGACCTGGAGCTGCTCACGCGCGGCAGCACGAAAGGTGTCACCCGCGCCAAGCAACACGGACTTTCCCTGTGCTTGAAAATACTTGGCCAGCTTGCCTATGGTGGTGGTTTTGCCGGCACCATTTACACCAGCAAGCATAATGACGAACGGTCGGTGGCTCGTGACGTCAAGTGCACTTTCCAGTGGCTTTAATAGTTCCGCCATTGAGGATTTAAGTGCGGCATGCAACTGAGGGGCTTCAGTCAGGCCCTCTTTTTTGACTCGGCGGCGCAGCGATTGCAGCAGCGATCCGGTGGCCTCGACGCCCACGTCGGAAGTGATGAGGATGGTTTCCAGTTGCTCGAACAGGGCTTCATCAATTCTTCTGCTTGCACCTAACAGCCCGGCAATTTGGCCGCCCAGCTTGCCGCGTGTTTTAGCCAGACCCTGCTTGAGGCGCTGCGACCAAGACAGCCTGGGTAGAGGGTTGTCGGCTTCGGGAGCGGCGACGGCTGCGTCGCAGGCAGGTGTGGTAGGCTCGCTGGATTTTGATTTAAAGAAACTAAACACGGGCCGTCTAGGTCAGTTGATAGTAATTTCGGTTATTTTATCACCTGGCTAACAAGGCAAATTTTTCCATGAAAATGATTTCCTTCTTCAAATGGCTGGCTTTAAGCACGATATTGGTTGCCACTTCGGCCCATGCCACGGTACAGGAATTCAAGCTCGATAATGGGATGCGGGTTTTGGTTCAGGAAGACCGGAGAGCGCCGGTTGTGGTCTCGCAGGTATGGTACCGGGCGGGCAGTATGGACGAGTTCAACGGCACAACAGGCGTGGCGCATTTGCTTGAGCACATGATGTTTCAGGGGACCAAGAAGGTCCCGGCGGGCCAGTTCTCCAAGCTGATCGCTGCAGCAGGCGGCAGGGAAAACGCTTTTACCAACCGTGATTACACAACCTATTTCCAGCAATTGCAGAAGGACCGCCTGGAGCTTTCCGTGAAACTGGAGGCTGACCGCATGGCCAATCTGCAGATTACCGACAAGGAATACAACAAGGAAATCCAGGTGGTGATGGAAGAGCGCCGCATGCGTACCGAAGACAAGCCGCAGTCGCTGGTCTATGAGAAGGCGATGTCGATTGCCTATCAGGAGCATCCCTATCGTCGACCCGTCATAGGCTGGATGGACGATCTGGAACACATGACCGCGCAGGACGCGCGCAACTGGTATGCACGCTGGTATGCGCCCAACAATGCGACACTGGTGGTTGTAGGTGATGTCAGGGCAAAAGATGTCTTTGCCCTGGCAAAAAAATATTTCGGCCCCTTGCATGCGAAACCATTGCCAGCGCGCAAGCCGCAGGATGAACCCGAGCAGAAAGGGGTCAAACGTATCACGGTAAAAGCGCCGGCCAAGCTGCCCTATTTAATGATGGCCTGGCATGCGCCCGTTATCCGCGACATTGACAAGGACCGCATTCCCTATGCGCTTCAGCTGCTTTCAGGTGTGCTGGACGGGTATGACTCCGCTCGTTTGCAGAAGACGCTGGTGAAGGAAAGCCAGGTTGCGGTCAGCCTCGGCGTAGGATATGACAGCATGTCACGCGGGCCCGGGATGTTCTATGTGGAGGCGACCCCTTCCGAAGGCATAACGGCGGATGCACTGGAAAAGGCGATACGCAAGGAACTGGCGAATGTGATCGCGAACGGCGTGAGTGCAGAGGAACTGAATCGGGCCAAGGCACAGGTTATCGCATCCGATGTCTATCAGCGGGACTCGGACTTCTATCAGGCCATGCAGATTGGCGAGTTGGCAACAATCGGACTCCCACTTCGCCTGCTGGATGAACGGGTTGCCAAGCTGCGGTCGGTTTCGGCGGATGAGGTCAAGGCAGCGGCTGCACAAATTATCAACGACGATCACCTGACCGTGGCCGTACTCGATCCTCAGCCCATTGAATCGACTCCGCATCGCACACCGGTACCGGGAGTGCGCAATGACAATTAATTCCTTGCTTCGTTCTGTACTGTTTGTCGCTGGCTATGCAGCCACTGCAGTCCAGGCCGCCTTGCCGATCCAGAACTGGACAACAGCCGAAGGTTCCCGCGTTTATTTTGTCGAAAGCCACAACCTGCCGATACTCGATGTTTCTGTAGACTTTCCTGCAGGGAGTGCGTATGACACGGCGGAAAAATCCGGGCTGGCGCGTTTGACCCAGGTGATGCTCGACCAGGGCGCGGGCGATTTGAGCGATGAAGCCATCGCCAACAAGCTCGCCGATGTTGGCGCAGACTTGGGGGGGAGCTTCGATCGGGACCGGGCAGGGGTGACGTTGCGGACGCTCTCCTCCGACAAGGAGAGGCACGAGGCCTTGTCAGTAATGATTGACGTCCTTCAGCACCCACATTTTCCCCAGGCCGCTTTTGAGCGTGAGCGCGACCGCATGGAGGCGGGGCTCAAAGAAGAGGAAGCACAACCGGAAGATGTGGCAGGCAAGGCGTTTTACCGCGCCGTCTACGGCATGCATCCTTACAGCCTGCCGGAGAGCGGAAGCATCGAAGGATTGTCCCGGCTGCAACGCGCGGATCTGGCGGATTTTTATAACAGCCATTACAAAGCGTCAGCTGCGGTCATTTCAATGATCGGTGATTTATCGCGGAAAGAGGCTGAAGCGCTGGCGGCGGCAATCTCCTTGGGGCTGCCACAAGGCCCGGCACCAGCGGCCATTCCCGTGCCAAATTCAGTGAAAGCAGAAACGGTCAGGCTCACTCTGCCGTCCACACAAAGCCATATCCTCATCGGGGTGCAGGGCATGAGCCGCACCGATCCGGATTATTTTCCGCTTTATGTCGGCAACTATATTCTGGGCGGCGGCGGTTTCGATTCGCGCCTGATGGAGGAGGTGCGGCAAAAAAGAGGCTATGCCTACAGCGCTTACAGTTACTTCATCCCCATGGTGCAGCCCGGGCCGCTGGAAATCGGCCTGCAGACCAAGAAAGACCAGACTGAAGACGCGCTTAAGGTCGCTCGTGAAACGGTCAGGAATTTTATTGAAAATGGCCCGACCAAGGCGGAGCTGAAACAGGCCAAAGACAACCTTGTGGGCAGTTTTCCGTTGCGCCTGGACAGCAACCGCAAAATTCTGGAATACCTGGCTGCAATTGGGTTCTACAAACTTCCGCTTAATTATCTGGATGAGTGGACGTCCAAGGTTGAGGCAGTCAGCTTGACGCAGGTTCACGCCGCGTTCAAACGCAAGATCAACCCCGATGCTCTGTCGGTGGTGGTGGTCGGCCCCAAGTCCAAATAGTGCATGGCAAAGGGCGCGAAAGCCGCCGGACCGGTCAATCAGGTGCGCATTATCGGCGGCGACTATCGCCGTCGATTACTGCGTTTCCCTTCTGAGACGGGCCTTCGGCCGACGCCCGATCGCGTACGTGAAACACTGTTCAACTGGCTGGGCCAGGACCTGACAGGCCTGAATGTGCTGGATGCTTTTGCTGGCAGCGGCGCTTTGGGATTCGAGGCCGCATCAAGAAAAGCGGCACTGGTGGTGATGCTCGAATCCAGTCCACGTGCGTTCGAGGCTCTTGCAACCAATCGCAGCATTCTGGGGGCAGCCACAGTTCGGGTTATTCGGGCTAATGCTGCTGCCTGGCTGCTGAAGAGCAGTGACCGGTTTGACCTGATTTTTCTTGATCCACCATTTGGCGGCAACCTGATGCAGGAGGTTCTCCCGTTGGCGATCAATCACCTCTCGCCCAATGGGTGGCTATATGTGGAACAGGACAGGGCAGCAGTTGCACCGGAAGGGTTTATCATTTACCGATCAGGCGCTGCAGGGCAGTCCCATTTCGCCCTTTTGAGACGAGGTGATTGATGCTTAAAGCTGTTTATCCCGGAACCTTCGACCCAATCACCCGTGGGCACGAGGATCTTATCCGCCGTGCTGTGCGCCTGTTTGACGAGGTCGTTGTGGCAGTGGCGGAGAGCAGCGGAAAGGAACCATATTTTCCTCTCGCTGAGCGTGTGGAAATGGCGAAGGAGGTGCTGGCTGATCTGCCGCGCGTAAAGGTAGAAGGGTTTTCCGGACTACTGATCAACTTTGCCGCCTATCATCAGGCACAGGTGATTCTGCGCGGGCTGCGGGCGGTATCTGATTTCGAGTACGAATTTCAGCTTGCGGGCATGAACCGCAACCTCAAACCCGATATCGAAACGATTTTCCTGACACCTTCCGATCAATACATGTTTATCTCCTCCAGCATGGTGCGGGAGATCTCCCGGTTGGGAGGCGAGGTGGCACCGTTTGTTCACCCCTTGGTGGCCGGCCGATTACGTGGGAAAATTAGCACTAGCTAATGTATTAATTCTGGAGCATCAAGCATGGCACTAATGATTACAGACGAATGCATCAACTGTGATGTCTGTGAACCTGAATGTCCCAATGAGGCAATTTCTCAAGGGGACGAGATTTACGTGATCGACCCCAATAAGTGTACTGAATGTGTTGGCCACTTTGACACTCCCCAGTGCAGGGAGGTCTGCCCGGTCGACTGTATTCCGGTAAATCCGGATTATGAGGAAACACCGGAGCAGCTGATGGAAAAGTACAAGCTGCTTACAGGAAAAATATAGATCAGGGCGCGGCTGAATCGTCGTGTCAAAAAGCCCGGCAAGCCGGGCCTTTTTATGCTATGCGACTATAGGCAGTGATCAGGCGCTTTGTGCCAAGGGCGCAGAAGGCTGCATGGTTTTTGCCAGCGAGCGCAATACTTGTTGGTTAAGGGTCGCAAGGTCTTCAATTTGGCGGGTGGCAATGTTTGCTGAAACTGTCAGTTCCTGAATGCGTTCATCCAGAGTTTCCGTGGCTTCGTGGATGCGTTGTACACTTTCCAGCCTGCGCTTAAGTTGCATGTGATGTTCTCGTACCTGGGTTTCCATCGGCGCCATAAGTGCTTTCAGCCATCCTTCGGTTTCGCGACTGGCGATTTCAAATACCTGCACCACTTTACTGGCCAGCGTCTCAAAAAAACGAGCCGTGAGCTGGTACTGGCCATTTCTGATAAGCGCAGTGAAGTTGTTGAAGCGATCATCAAAAATGCGCTCCAGGCGCAGAATCTCCTTCTGGAAGCGCAGCAAGGAAAACTCCGGTGGGTTAACCGCGGCCAGGCCGTGCTCTTCGCTGAATTTTCGATACATGGCCTTCATCATGGTCTGAATTTCATCGGATTGATGGCCCGCTTTGTCCAGATTGCCCTTGACCTGGACGAAGAATCTTTCCATTGCAGCGCTGAGGCCTCTTGAAAATGCGCTGGCCTCCATGGTCTTGCGGGTTTTCCGCACTTCGGAACGGAGCGTGTCCATGCCAAGATATGTACGCAAGATGCTGGCATGGCTTGCGAATACAGTCTTGAGCGCCTGGAACTGGGCCAAGCCTTTCTCGAAAGTCTGCTTGTCCTGGTTGGCTTTCGACATCATGTGTGAAACCACATCCTTATTCTTGCCGCGCAAGGTTTCCAGTTCGTCGATCTGATCCTGAATGCTGGCAAGGCGGGCTTCAAGCAGCTCTGTAGTTTTTACTACCACATCCACAACGGCGCCTTCAGTTGAAGAGCGCACCAATTCCTGCTTGCAGGGCATCAACTCGCCCGACAAGGCCGCTTCCAGAATGGGCAGGCGACTCTTTTCCAGGAGGACAGGATCGTTTCTGATCTTGGCCAGCAGCGCTTTCTGAGCAGATACGGGATAGATTTGATCGGGCGAAAGGTCGAGTTGATCTGCTGTTGTTTCAACTTGGCGGGCGATCTCCGCATCTACCTGTTCCGGTGTTTTCAATTCGTCCCACAGACCGTCGATCTTGTTCAGAACAACAAGCCGTCCCTGACTGCCAGTTTGCACAGAAGAAATGTGGTGACGCCACACATCGATATCGGACTTGGTAACACCGGTGTCGGCAGCCAGCAAAAACAGCACTGCATGGGCATTGGGTAACAGGCTGAGCGTCAGCTCCGGTTCGGTTCCGATTGCATTGAGGCCGGGTGTGTCGAGGATGACCAGTCCCTGTTCGAGCAAGGGATGGGGGAAATTGATCAGGGCGTGGCGCCAACGGGGAATTTCCAGTGTTCCCTTTTTTTCGAGTGTGTGTCGGGTCTCCTCGTCATTGGGGTTCAGCAGACCGTACTGGGTTGCAATGTCCTCGGTTACCCGCATTGTTTCGGAAAGTTTAACCAGTACACTGGTCATCTGCTCCGCTGAATTGATATCCAGCGGAAACTCGGCCCATTCGGAAAGATGACGTTTGAAATCACTGACCGTGCCCTCTCGGGTCTTTGTTTCGATGGGCAGCAACCTGATGGACGGCGGACTGTCGGCTTCGTAAAACAGCTCGGTCGGACACATGGTGGTGCGGCCGGCCGAAGAGGGCAACACACGCTGGCGATAGTCGGAGAAGAAAATCGCATTGATGAGCTCTGATTTGCCGCGGGAGAACTCTGCAACAAACGCAACGTTAAGGCGGTCTTCATTAAGCTTGTCGAGCAGCTGCTTGAGGTGCAGGTCAGTTTCTGCATCGTACAGATCCTGGCTTGCCAGCCAGGCTTTGAGATCAATGATGCGCTGAGTAACGTCGTTACGCCATCCGCTGTAGCGCTCGAAATCGGAAGCCAGAGTCGTACTCATAATTGAACCTGAAGTGTAAGGCGTGGTTTTGTTCATCATCGTTAACGGCCAGTGAGGCCGCAATCTTGACACCATTTATCGGGATCTATTGATAATTACATAACCGTATGACAACTTTTTCTCCCTTGATGAGTCATACCGATGTCAGAATTGCATCGAGGAGAAGTCATGGCGGTGAAGATGGACGAAGCGGCCAAGCGGCGAGTACGTGCGGGCCGACTGCTGGAAAAAGGCAAGGCACCGGCCGAAGTCGCCAAGGCGGTCGGCGCGCCCCGGCAAACCGTATATCGCTGGCTTGGCATCCTACGGGAGGGCGGGATCGACGCCCTTCGGGTCATGAGCCGTGGCGGACGCCCACCGCTGATGGTGGCCGAGCAGGTCGAGGAATTGCGCGAGGCACTGCTGGCCGGGCCGATGGCCAATGGATACGGCACCGACCTGTGGACGCTCAAGCGGGTGCGCCTGCTGATCGCGAAACGTTTCGGCATCAAATACAGCGACGTCCATGTCTGGCGCATTCTGGGCGCCATGGGTTTTTCCAGCCAGAAGCCCGAGAAGCGAGCCATCGAGCGCAACGAAAAGGCGGTTTTGCAGTGGAAGAAGCGGACCTGGCCTGCGCTCAAAAAAAAGCCCGCAAAGAAGGCCGCGTAATCGTATTCATCGACGAATCCAATTTGTCCGAACAGCCGACGAGGGTGCGCACCTGGGCGCCCAAGGGACAGACGCCGATCATCCAGTTCCACTTCAACTGGAAGCAGTTGTCGATGATGGCCGGGCTGAGTTTCACCAATGCCTACTTCCGATTCCATGAAGGCACGATCAGGAGCGCGCAGATCGTCGAGTTCCTGAAGGCGCTGGTCAAGCAGGTTGGCCGCCGGCTGCTGATTGTCTGGGACGGGCTGCGCGCGCACCGTTCCCGCCTGGTGCGGGAGTATGTCGATGGCCTTAAGGGAAGGGTCGCGTTGGCCTTCCTGCCACCTTATGCGCCTGATCTGAACCCGGTCGAATATCTGTGGGCTTGGCTCAAACGTCATGCGCTTGCCAATTACTGCCCGGATTCCATCGCTGAACTGGCCCATACCGCGCGCGCCAAGCTCAAGTCCGCCCAGCGGCGACCCAAGCTCATCGCCGCATTCTGGAAACAGGCTGACTTGTTCTGATGTCATACAGTTATGTAATTCTCAATAGTGTTGGCAGTGCGGGCAGTAAAAGGAAGCACGTTGGCCCTGTACGATTCTTTTTATTGGAGTTTGGCAAATCTTGCAAGGCAATCCGGCACGATCATACACCTTGGTGTGGAGCTGAAAAAAGCCCATTTCCCCGTCCGATGCCACATAATCGCGCAGCGAACTGCCGCCTGAATCAATCGCCGCCTGCAATACGGCTTTGATGGCCTTGGCCAACCGGCCACAAGCCGGCCGCGTGAGTCGCCCGGCAGCCGTTCCCGGACGAATTCCAGCTGCGAACAGGGATTCCGAGGCATAGATATTCCCGACTCCCGCCAGCCGCTTGCTGTCCATGATGAAGTTCTTGATCGCCGTCTTGGCGCCGCGGCTGGTACGGTAAAGCGTGTCGCCATCAAAATCGGCTGACAGCGGTTCCGGGCCAAGATGGGCGAGCAGGGGATGCTTATTCGGGTCGTCCGTCAGCAGCACGGCGCCAAAGCGACGCGGGTCGCGCAGTCTAAGCACCGTTCTGTCAGCAAACACCCAGTCCACATGATCGTGTACCGTGGGCGACTGGTCGGGCACGGCAAAACGCAGACTGCCCGACATGCCCAGATGCACAATCTGGGTCAATTCTGAAAAATCAAACAGCAGATATTTGCCACGCCGTGTAATCCCCTTCAGTCTCCGGCCTTGAAGCCGTTCATTGATATCAGTAGGAACGGGCCAGCGCAACCGGGGGTGACGGACAACTACGGCGCTTAGCTCCAGATCTTTTATCCGGGGCAGAAGACCCCGGCGCGTGGTTTCGATTTCGGGCAGTTCGGGCATGCCGCATTTTAAGTCCGGTTGACGGCTTGGCCGCAAACTTGGAAGATGCGCGGATGGGTCAATACCTCCGCGCTATTGCAGTGGTCTTTGCCTTCCTGTTTGCGCAGGTCGGTTACACCGCGCATCTGGCTACGCACCTCGTTGCACCTGCCAGCCATGATCAGGGGCACACCACTGACGCACCATGTGAGTCGTGCGTCAGTTACGCGCAACTGGGCAGCGGCCCCCTCGCATTCACGCTATTTCAGCCGCCACTGCTGGCGGCGATTCAGGACTGGGTGGTTGTTGCCCATTCTTCTTATACTCCCGTTTTCCCCATTTGCGCTCGAGCTCGGGCGCCGCCTGTTTACCTCGCCTGAACTTTGATTTTTATCCCCGGCCTATGGCTGGGGCCAGGTTATTTTCTGACGAGGTAAGTCATGTTTCGACACACCCTTATTGTGTCCGGCATCGCCATGATGCTGGCGTCGCCCGCTTATGCTGCCGATGATCTGGCAGCGATTCGGGCGGAGATAGATCAACTCAAGCAGCAATACGAGAAGCGCATCTCCGCGCTGGAAGCCCGTTTGCAGAGCGCGGAAGCCAAGGCCGATGCTGCGCAGCAAACAGCAGAAGCCGCGTCGGCCCCACCGCCTGCTCCGCCCGCACGCTCGAACAGCTTCAACCCGGACATCTCGATGATCCTGGATGGCCGCTATGCCAATTTGGGCAAGCCGGCAGGCACCGAAATTGGTGGCTTTCTGACGCCAGCCGGCCAGGACCGTCCGCCCAAAGGATTCTCGGTCGATGGCACGGAGATATCGCTTGCCGCGAACATCGATCCCATGTTTAAAGGGTTTGCCAACATTGTGGTGGCGGATCAGGACGTATCCGTTGAAGAAGCCTGGTTCCAGACACTGGGCTTGGGCAACGGCTTCAACATCAAGGGTGGCCGGTTTATCTCGGCCTTGGGATACCAGAACGAGCAGCACGCCCATGCCTGGGATTTTGTCGACAACAATCTGGTGTACAAGGCCTTGTTTGGCGAACACTATATTCAGGATGGCCTTCAGTTCAAATGGCTTGCGCCCACCGATCTGCTGATTGAACCCTTTCTTGAAGTGGGCCGGGGCGCCAAGTTCCCTGGGACGGATCGCGACAAGAATGGTGCCGGTGCGGTGACGACCGGTGTCCATCTTGGAGGAGATGTTGGCGAATCCAACAGTTGGCGAGGTGGCGTGAGTTATCTTTCAACCCGGGGGGTCAATCGAAGCTTTGACGGCACGGATCCATCAGGAGCGGATGTAAGCGGCAGCTTCAGTGGCAACTCCAAGGTGTGGCTGGGAGACTTTGTCTGGAAATGGGCGCCCCATGGCAATCCGTATGTCAACAATTTCAAGTTTGCTTCTGAGTATTTTCATCGTGACGAGTCGGGCTCGCTCGATTGCAACATCTGCACAACCGGTCCCTATGATTCCAGTCAGTCGGGATTCTATGCACAGGGGGTATACCAGTTCATGCCGCTTTGGCGGGTTGGCTATCGTTATGACAAGCTATATCGCGGCAGTGTGGATTTGAACGGGTCAGACATTGGTAGCACCATTGCTTCACTCGGAGATTACAACCCCAGCCGGCAATCTCTGATGGTGGACTGGAGCCCGTCGGAATTTACTCTGATCCGCGCGCAATACAGTCTGGACAAGAGCACTGCCGGGCAGGATGAGAGCCAAGTGTTCCTTCAGTATATCTACAGCCTGGGAACCCATGGCGCACACAAGTTTTAAGGAGTTGTCATGAAAATATTGAAATGGGCTTCAGCCATCTTGTTTGTTGTAAGCGCGAATTCGGCTCTCGCAGGGTTGAAAGTGTTTGCCTGCGAACCTGAATGGGGTGCTCTGGCAAAAGAACTAGGTGGTAGCGATGTGACCGTTTACACGGCGACAAACGCCTTGCAGGATCCACATCATATTCAGGCCAGGCCATCGCTGATCGCGAAAATGCGGCAGGCGGATTTGGTAGTATGCACCGGCGCTGAACTGGAAATCGGCTGGCTGCCGGTATTGCTGACTGAGTCGGGTAACGACAGGGTACAGCCTGGGCAGCCGGGCTATTTTGAAGCTGCTCGCTACGTGTCGCTAATGGAAGTGCCTCTCCGCCTCGATCGTAGCCAGGGTGATGTACATGCAGCCGGAAATCCCCATATCCAGACTGATCCGCGAGCCATAGCCAAAGTTGCGGGCCCGATGTCAAGAGTTATGGCGCAACTGGATGGCTCCAGGGCTTCGGATTTCATGAATCGCGAAAAGGCATTCCAGGCTCGCTGGGCTCAGGCCATGAAAATCTGGGAAGCGAAGGCTGCGCCTCTGAGGGGTGTCCCGGTGGCCGTGCAGCATGACGCATTCCCGTACCTGGAAAACTGGCTGGGTTTGAGGCGGGTTGCCGTGCTTGAACCGAAGCCTGGTGTTGAGCCTTCCGTATCGTATCTGGCCACGGTGCTGCAGAAACTGAAAAGCAATCCGGCGAAGATGGTGTTGAGAGCGGCCTATCAGCCGGATCGGCCCAGTCTCTGGCTGTCTGAGCGTGCAGGCCTGCCCCCCGTGGCCCTTCCATTCACCGTGGGGGGCGATGCAGAGGCAGGCAATCTTTACAGCCTGTTTGATGACACGGTGAATCGACTCCTGGCAGGGCTCAAATGAACTGGAGCGGCCTTGACCCTTCCCTCGTGCTGCCAGCCTTGCTGGCTGGCTTGTTGATACTTTTCACGCATGTTCCACTCGGGCGCATCGTCCTCTCGCGGGGCATTGTGTTCCTTGACCTGGCTGTTGCGCAAATTGCGGGTCTGGGGGTCATAGCAGCACACCAGCTCGGTATTGAATCCGGTATTGAGGTGCAGGTGGCCGCGGTAATGGCAGCTTTGCTGGGCGCGCTGTTGCTGGGCTGGACCGAGCGGCACTGGCCTGAAACCCAGGAGGCCCTGATCGGTTCGACGTTTGTGGTGGCAGCTTGTGTGGGAATATTGTTGTTGGCGCACGACCCGCATGGTGGAGAAGAATTGCAGGATTTGCTGGCCGGGCAGATTCTTTGGGTCGGCAAGGAACAGCTTAAATGGGCCGGGCTGGTCACGGCCGGTTTAGGCTTGCTGTTGTTTTCGCCGTTCACCCGAAAAGGTCTGGGATTTTATGCCATATTCGCCGCCGCGGTGACCCTGTCAGTCCAGCTGGCTGGCGTATATCTGGTGTTTGCCAGCCTGATCCTGCCTGCCTTGGCGGTGCGCGGTGTGCCGGGCAGGAAAGGGCTGGCATTAGCATGGACTGTTGGCGTGCTTGGATATGGTTTGGGACTGGTGGCTTCGGCATTAATGGATTGGCCATCAGGTGCAGTCATTGTGTGCGTCATTGCAATGTTGAGCTTGATGTCCGGAATTCTCAGAACCCGTTCGTCCAAGGCCATACGGAGCGCGTAATCGGCCGAGTCGGGAGGAACTCTACACTCTGGCCGTAATTCCCGACAAAAAACCAACTGAGAGAACTGATGCTGATCCTTGCCAGATCACTCGATGTATTGCTGGTGTTGACGGGGTCTTTGCCTGCCTGCGCGTGCTCAGGATGATACAATCTTCGTGCCCGTTACTTCTGCGCAACCGAAGCCTTTCGCTAGGGCGTGTTAACACTAATTGACGCGATGCGGATGGCTATGAAATACTTTGGGCATGGAACTCACACAAGCCCAGTACGAAGAAATCGCACACTGCCTGCCCAGACAACGCGGCAATGTCAGCCTGCCCAATTTGAGTGTCTTGAACGCC